>JAFAPI010000190.1 GCA_019247195.1 Gammaproteobacteria bacterium | reverse complement strand
CGCGTTCGTGCTGGTGGAGATGCACCGCTACCAGGAGGCCCTCGAGCAGCTCGAGCGGCTCCTCGCCCGCCGTCCGGGCGAGCGCCAGCTGCTCATCTCGCGCGCCGCGGCCCTGATCGGCATCGGCGAGCACGAGCAGGCGCTCGGAATCTATCGCGAGCTGCTGTCCGGCTCGCCGCGCGACTCCGAGGTGCATCTGTCCATCGGGCACGCGCTCAAGACGCTTGGCCGCACCGCCGAGGCGATCGAGAGTTACCACCGGGCGGCGCAGATCCGCCCGGATTTCGGCGACGCCTACTGGAGCCTCGCCAACCTCAAGACCTACCGCTTCGCGGCCGAGGAGGTGGCGCGGATGCGCGAGCAGCTCGAGGCGCCGACGACCGCGCTCGCGGATCGCTATCACCTGTGCTTCGCGCTCGGCAAGGCGCTCGAGGACGGGGCGCAGTACGCCGACTCCTATCGGCACTACGAGCGTGGCAATGCGCTGAAGAAGCCGGAATGCCGTTATCGGGCCGAGCTGATCGAGCGCAATACCGCCCAGCAGATCAGGGTCTGCACGGACGAATTCTTTGCGGCGCGGGCGGGCTGGGGCGACCCGCACCCCGACCCCATCCTCATCGTCGGCCTGCCGCGGGCCGGCTCGACCCTGATCGAGCAGATCCTGGCCTCGCACTCTCAGGTCGACGGCACCCAGGAGCTGCCCAACGTGCAGCAGCTCGTCACTCGGTTGCGCGGCTTCGGTACCGAGGAGGAGGAGCCGCGCTATCCGCGGATACTCGAGTCGCTGACGGCCGCCGACTGCGCGCAACTGGGCGCGGAATACCTCGAGACTACGCGTCCGTACCGGCGCGGCCGGGCCTTCTTCATCGACAAGATGCCCAATAACTTTCGCCACCTGGGCCTGATCCGCCTGATGCTGCCGCGGGCGCGCATCATCGATGCGCGCCGCGAGCCGATGGCCTGCTGTTTCAGCAACTTCAAGCAGCTGTTCGCCAACGGCCAGGAATTCACCTACAGCATCGAGGACATCGCCCGTTACTACCGCACCTACCTTGAGCTGATGCAGCACTGGGAGCGCGTACTGCCCGGCGGGGTCCTGCGCATCCAGCACGAGGACGTGGTCGAGGATCTGGAGGCGAACGTGCGCCGGCTGCTGGAGTTCTGCGGACTGCAGTTCGAGCCGCAGTGCGTCGCCTTCCACGAGAACCGCCGCAGTGTGCGCACCGCGAGCTCCGAGCAGGTAAGGCGGCCGATCAACCGCGAGGGGCTGGAGCAGTGGAAGCACTTCGAGCCGTGGCTCGGGCCGTTGCGCGCGGCGCTCGGCGATGCGACTACCCGCTACCGCGATCGTCAATGAAGCCGGCCCGCAACGGCCCGTGCCCCTGCGGCAGCGGGCGCAAGTACAAACAGTGCTGCGGTCGTCCGGTCGCCGCCGACCTGCCGTCGCCGCAGTTGGCCGAGCTGGTGCGCCTGCTCGAGAGCGGTCAGGCCGCCGAGGCCGAGGCGCAAGCCGCGGTGCGGCTCGAGAGCGAGCCGCAGTCCGGGCCGCTGTGGAAGCTCGTGAGCGTCGCGCGGCTTCGCCAGGGGAAGGATGCGCTCGAGGCACTGAGCCGGGCCGCCTCGCTCCTGCCCGACGACCCGGAGGCTCAGGCCAACCTCGGCTCCGAGCTGCGCTCGCGCGGGCAGTGGGAGGCGGCGCTCGCCAGCCTGCGCCGCTCGCTCACCCTCAATCCCCGCAATCCGGATGCGCTGCTCGAGGCCGCGGAGGTGCAGCGCGCGCTCGGGCGCCTGCCGGAGGCGCTCCTGCTGCTACAGTGGGCGCTGCCGCTCGCCCCGCAGCGGATCGAGATTCACAACAACCTGGGCAACCTGCTGCTGGCCCTCGGCAGGCCGGCCGAGGCGGTGGCCTGCTACCGGCGCGCCCTGCAACTGCAGCCGACGCACGCTCAGGTGCTGGCCAACCTGGCCAACGCGCTGCGGGAGAGCGGGCAGCTGGATGAGGCGCTCGCCTGTTGCCAGCGCGCGCTTGAGCTCGACCCGCAGCTGGCACTCGCCCACAACAACCTCGGGCTGCTGCGCGGGGTGCGCGGCGAGCGCACCGCGGCGCTGCAGAGCTTCCGGGCAGCCCTGCAGGCGCAGCCGGTCTACCCGGAGGCACTCTTTAACCTCGGTACGGTTCTGCACGAGCTCGGGGCGCCACACGATGCGCTGGCCGCCTACGAGCAGGGCATCGCCCAGGCACCCACCCGCGCCGAGGGGCACGAGTACCTGGGGCGGACGCTGCTCGAGCTGCGACGGCCGGCGGAGGCAACGGCCAGCTTTACCCGTGCCCTCGAGCTCAGGCCCCATCACCCGGGCACCCTCACCGGCCTGGCCGCGGCGCTGCGAGCGCAGCGGCGCCACGCGGACGCCGAGCAGGCCTGTCGGCAGGCGCTCGAGCGGGCTCCCGAGCACCCCGAGGCCCTGAGCCTCCTCGGCGAGATTCTGGCCGATCACGGTCGCTTCGAGGAGGCGGAGTCACTGCTGCGGCGCGCCCTGGCGGCCGATCCGCACTACGTCCCCCCCTACGCCCATCTGGCCGCGAACCGCCGCCTCACCCGTGACGATGGGGCGTGGCTCGGCGGGGTGCAGGAGCTGCTGCGGCGGCCGCTCACGCTCAGCGAGCGCATCCACCTGCAGTTCGTGCTCGGCAAGTACCACGACGACATCGAGGAGTATGACCAGGCCTTCGCCGCTTACCGGGAGGCGCACGAGCTCAGCAAGCAGCTGGCCGCGCCTTACCAGCCTGAGCGGATGCAGCGGCTGGTCGAGCGCGTCATCGCGTTGCACCGCGCGCTGCCGGCGACAGGACCGGCGCGGGGCGAGCCGCCGGTCCTCATCATCGGCATGCCGCGCTCCGGGACCTCGCTCGTCGAGCAGATCCTCGCCTCCCACCCGGGCGTGTACGGCGCCGGCGAGGTGCGCTTCTGGGACGCTGCCTTCGGGCGGCTGCGCACGGCGAACGAGGCCGGGGCGGACCTCGCCCCGCTACTCGCCACGATCGCCCAGGAGTACCTCGCGGCACTCGGTGCCGGCGCGCCCGCCGCGGCGCTGCGCATGACCGACAAGATGCCCGCCAATTTTCTCTATGCCGGCCTGATCGCGGCGGCGCTTCCCGGCGCGCGCTTCATCCACGTGGTGCGCGATCCGCTCGATACCTGCCTGTCGGTCTACTGCCAGAATTTTCTGAACGCCGCGCCCTATGCGCATGATCTCGAATGGCTCGCGCACTTCTACACGCAGTATCGGCGGCTGATGGCCTACTGGCGCGACAGCCTGCCGCCGGACTCACTCCTCGAGGTGCCCTACGAGGGGCTGGTGTCTGACCCCGAGCAGTGGACCCGCCGCATGCTCGAGTTCATCGGGCTCCCGTGGGATCCGCGCTGCCTCGAGTTCCACCGGACCGAGCGCGTGGTCATCACCGCGAGCAAGTGGCAGGTCCGCCAGCGCCTGCACGCCGGGGCGGTCGGACGTTGGCGCCACTACGAGCGCCATCTCGAAGCGCTGCGGCCCCTCGCCGCGGCGCCGGCGGACAGCGCCGCCTAGGCGAGTTGCGTGGCGCGCAGCCGCGCCTCGTCGAGTTCGTACCCCATCCCCGGGGTGTCGGACAGCTGTATCCAGCCGGCCGCATCCACCCGCAGCGGCTCGCGCAGCGGGAAATCGCGCCGCGCCAGGTCCCACTCCGGCGGGTCATAGGGAAACTCGAGGAACGGCGCCCCGGCGAGCCCCGCGGCGAGGTGCGCATTGGCGGTGACGCCCAGGCCGTTGGTCCAGGTGTGCGGGGTGAACACCAGGTGGTGCTCCTGCGCCAGGATGGCGATGCGGCGCAGTCCGGTCAGTCCGCCGACCAGCGCCGCATCCGGCTGCACCACGTCGACGCAGCCACCGCTGATGAGATCGCGCAGCTCGTGGAGCTGCCGCGTCATCTCCCCGGCGGCGATGCGTAGGTCGGTGGCGGCGCGCAGCGCGCGCATGCCGGCGTGATCGGCGCGGTGCAGGGGCTCCTCCATCCAGTACACGTTCAGGCGCTCGAGCTCCCGCGCCACCTGCAGGGCATCCTTCAGGCTCCAGGCCGATTCGGTGTCCCAGCTCATGCGCCAGCCCTGGTTGCAGTCGACGAGCAGCTCGAGTCGCGTGCCGATGCGGGCGCGCACTGCCTCGAGCGCGCGCACGTCATCGCGCCAGTCACCGCGATGGAAGCGCAGCTTCATGGCCGCGAAGCCCTCCGCCAGGTAACGCTCCGCGATGTCCGCGTGCGCTGCCGGATCGCGCAGCGTTCCGCAGGAGGCATAGGCGCGCACGTGCGAGCAGAGTCCGCCCAGCAGCTTCCAGCAGGGCACGCCGAGGATCTTGCCGGCCAAGTCCCACAGTGCCAGGTCGAGTGGCCAGCACCGCCCGTAGTGAAAGTCGATGTTGGACAAGACGCGGTGGTGGCGCTCGAGAGCCAGGGGGTCCTGGCCGACAAAGAGTGCCTCGTGACCGGCGAAGCCGAGCATCAGATCGCCCGAGCCGACACCGCTGAGGCCGGTGTCGGTGCTCACGCGCACCAGCGTGACGTCGAAATGCGACCGCGGGCGCGTATCCCAGCTCGCCCGGAACGGTGGCGCGAGCGGCAGCCGGTGATGCGAGATCGCGATGGCGGCGATCCGGTGCACGGGGCGGGATGAGCCGGCCTGCGGAGGGGCGTTCATGGGCCATCGCAAGCTTCCGCGCCGCGAGGTACGCACGAAAGCCGAGAAATTCTCTAGCCGCATCGAAAAAAAGCATTGGAAGGGCAGGGTGCCTTGGCGGGACGCTGCCGCTGGGCGAGACTGCGCACCCGACGTGGCCGCCTGCCCTGGAGATCCCATGCAGAAGAACACCATCGACCGGCGCTGGCTGCCGCTAAATGCCTTGCGCGCCTTCGAAGGGGTCGCCAAGCACGGCAGCTTCACCGCCGCGGCCAACGCACTGCTCATCTCACAGAGTGCACTGTCGCGGCACGTGATCGCGCTCGAGCGACTGACCGGGGTACAGCTCTTCGAGCGGCGGCCGCACGCCCTCACCCTCACCAAGGCCGGCCAGCATCTGCTGCCGGCGGTGGTGAAGTCCTTCGACCGGCTTGAGTACGCGCTCGATGACATCCGCAACGAAGGCGCGCCGATGCAGCGCACGCTGCGGGTGCAGATGCCGCCCAGTTTCGCGCTGCAGCTCGCGGTGCCGATCCTGCGCGACTTCCGCCGCACCAGCAGCGAGGTCGACATCGACCTGGTGAGCCCGTACGGGGTCGGGCCCCCGCTCGGGGATGTGGACGTGGCGGTGGTCTATTCGCGGCCCGCGGTCACCGAGCTGGTGTCGGACCTGCTCTGGCCCGTGCGACTCACCCTCCTGTGCCACCCTGCGGTGGCCGCCGCGCACCGGGGCAAGGAGCTCGGCGCCTTCATCGAGGCGAACGAGATCGTCCACGTGCGCATCGCCGAGCAGGCCCGCCACCATGCATGGGGCGAGTTCGTGCGCGAGCAGGGCCTGCCGGGGCTGAACATCGAGCGCGGCCTGGTGTTCGACACCGCACTGCTGGCGGCGCAGTACGTGATGGGCGGACAGGGCATCGCGCTGGTCGATCCACGGCTGTTCGAGGAAGAGTTGGCCGAGGGACGCCTGGTGCGACCCTTCGCGGCGACCTTCGACGACGGTTTCGGCTATTACCTGACCACGCATCCGGAGGGCCTGGGCGACACCGCGATCGCCCTGTTCCGCTCCTGGCTCATCGAGCGTTTCGGCCGGCGCGCGGTCCCCTCCAGCCCGCCGGTGCAGCTGGCGGTATCGAACGAGTGAGGAGCGAGTCGACGTGAGAAGTCAGGCGCGGGCGGTCGTGATCGGCGGGGGGGTGGTGGGGGTCAGCGTGCTCTACCACCTGACCAAGGTCGGCTGGCGGGACGTGCTCTTGATCGAGCGCGGCGAGCTGACCTGCGGCTCCACCTGGCACGCGGCGGGCGGCATGCACACGGTCAACGGCGACCCCAATGTCGCGAAGCTGCAGCAGTACACGATCGATCTGTACCGCGAGCTCGAGCGGCTCACCGGACAGTCCTGCGGCATGCACGTCACGGGCGGGCTGCTGCTCGCCGGCACGCGCGAGCGGGTCGACTGGCTCAAGATGGCCAAGGCGCGCGGGCGCTACCTCGGGATGGATCTCGAGCTCATCTCGGTTGCGGAGGCCGCGCGGCTCTATCCGCTGCTCAACCCCGAACATTTCGTGGGCGCGCTGCTCGACCCGGTCGAGGGCCACGTCGACCCCTACGGGGTGACGCACGCCTATGCGAAGGCAGCGCAGATGCAGGGCGCCGAGGTCGTGCGCCACACCCGTGTCACCGCACTTCAGGCCCGGGCCGATGGCTCCTGGGACGTCGTGACCGAGGCGGGCACGGTCCACGCCGAGCACGTCGTGAATGCCGGCGGACTGTGGGCGCGCGAGGTCGGACGGATGGTCGGGCTCGAGCTGCCGATCCTCGCCATGGAGCACCAGTACCTCATCACCGAGGACCTGCCGCAGCTGAAGGGCCAGCCCGAGCTGTTGCACGTCATCGACTTCGAGGGCGAGATCTACACCCGCCAGGAGCGGGGCGGCATGCTGCTCGGCACCTACGAACGCGCCGGTGTGCCATGGTCGCCGCGCGAGACACCCTGGGATTTCACCCAGAGCCTGCTGCCCAACGACCTGGAGCGCATCGCGCCGAGCCTCGAGGTGGGCTTTGAGCACTTTCCGGCGCTGGGCGAGGTCGGCATCCGCAAGGTCGTCAACGGGCCCTTCACCTTCGCGCCCGACGGCAATCCACTCGTCGGACCGGTGCGGGGACTGCGCAATTTCTGGGTCGCCTGCGGAGTCATGGCGGGCTTCAGTCAGGGCGGGGGAGTCGGGCTGGCGCTCGCGCACTGGATGGCCGACGGCGATCCGGGGGCGGATATCTGGGGGATGGACGTCGCGCGCTACGGCGACTGGGCGACCCTCGCCTACACCAACGCCAAGGTGCGCGAGAACTACTCCCGGCGCTTCCGAATCCGCTTCCCGAACGAGGAACTGCCGGCGGGACGCCCGCTGCGCACCACACCGCTCTACGAGCCGCTGCGCGAGCGACACGCCTTCTTCGGCGAGTACTGCGGCCTCGAGCACGCACTCTGGTTCGCCCCCAGCGCGGCCGAGGTGCAGGAGTCGGTGACCTTCCACCGCTCCAACGCCCACGAGCACGTCGGCGCGGAGTGCTGCGCCGTGCGCGAGGCGGTGGGACTCATCGAGATCTCCAGCTACGGCAAGTTCGAAGTCACCGGCCCGGGGTGTGACGCCTGGCTGTCCTTCGTGATGGCCAACAAGGTGCCGGCGCCGGGCCGCATCGCGCTCACGCCGATGCTGAACGAGCGCGGCAAGTTGATCGGCGATTTCACCCTGTGCCGGCTCAGTCCCGAGCGCTTCTTCCTGATCTGCACCTACGCGGCCGAGACCTACTACCGCCGCTGGTTTGAGCGTTACCCGCCGCCACCGGGGGTGCAGGTGCGGCCCTGCGCGATGGAGTACGTCGGGGTGTCGGTGGCCGGACCGCGCTCCCGCGCGCTGCTGCAAAGCGTCATGGCCGAGGATCTCAGCAGCGCGGCCTTCCCCTTCCTCAGCTTCCGTCGCGCGGACGTCGGCATGGTACCGGCGCTGGTCGGCCGCATCAGCTTCACCGGCGAGTTGGGGTACGAGATCTGGGTGACCAGCGAATACCAGCGTGCGCTTTACGAGCTGCTCAGCGCAGCCGGCAGGGCGCACGGGGTGCGCCTCTTTGGCGGGCGGGCACTCAACACGCTGCGCCTGGAGAAGAGCTTCGGCACCTGGGCGCGCGAATACCGGCCGATCTACGGGCCGTACGAGGCCGGTCTCGGGCGTTTCGTGGACCTCAACAAGGGCGATTTCGTCGGGCGCCGTGCCGCCCTCGAGGAAAAGGAGAGCGGCGGACGGCTGCGGCTGCTCACCTTCAGCGTCGCGGCCGAAGATGCCGACGCGAGTGGCGATGAACCCATCTGGCACGACGGCAAGGTGGTGGGTTGGGTGACCTCGGGGGCGTACGGCCATAGCGTGCAGCGCTCGCTCGCGCTCGGTTACGTGCCGGCGGCGCTCGCCTCCGCGGAGCAGGGCTTTGAGATCGAGATCCTGGGCGAGCGGCGGCGTGCGCGGCGCGAGCCCGCCGCGCCGGTCGATCCCACTGGCGCTCGCATGCGCGCCTGAAGCGCGGCTCAGGCCATGAAGATCGCCAGCGCACTCGCGGTCAGCGCCGGCCGGGTCTCACCCTCGATCTCGATCGTATTGTCGGTGGTGACCAGGTAGCGGGTGCTGCCCTTGTGGTCGACCGCCGCAAGCTTGATGCGGTTGCGCACGCGCTTGCCCGAGCGCACCGGCGTCACGAAACGCACCTTCTCCAGGCCGTAGTTCACCACCGACTTCAGCTGCACGCGCGACACGAGCAGCTCGAACGCGGTCGGCGCGATCACCGACAGCGTCAGGTAGCCGTGCGCGATCGTGCCGCCGAACGGACTCTCGCGCGCGGCGCGCTCGGCGTCGGTGTGGATCCACTGGTGGTCCCCGGTGCAGTGGGCAAACTGCTGAATGCGCGCCTGATCGAGCGTGATCCACGAGGACACGCCGATCTCCTCGCCGACGTGGCGCGCCAGATCCGCTACGGTCATCTTCTCGTCGAGCATTCCGCTATTCCTCGCCGCGCTACGCGCGTGCCACGCCGGTCAACGCCGATCTTAGCAAGGCGTCGCGGTCAGACCGTCGCCGCGGGGCCCGCGGCCGGTTCGTCGAATTTGAACCGCAGAATAACCCACCGCACCTGTCCACTGCGGGCTTTCGGCGCGGCGGGCGGTACCGCGCGCCGACCGGGGCAGGGTGGCGGTGCCGGCCGGTTGCGGCACTGTCGTGCCCGTTGGGTTACCTCAGGAGCTGCGACTCGGCCTCGGCTGAGTTAGCGATTTCGCTCGCCCGAGGTGCATGGTCTTCCACCCGCGGCGGCGGTAGCATCGCGACATGAAACCGACACC
>JAFAPI010000168.1 GCA_019247195.1 Gammaproteobacteria bacterium | reverse complement strand
GGCGTTCTGATTGCCCCTGGAGGTTGTATGACTGCCCGGATGATCTGTGCCCTGCTGCTGCTCGCGGGCGCGGCCCGCGCCCACGCTGACCCCTGCCGTGTCGACATCGAGAGTAACGATGCGATGCAGTTCAATACGCGCCAGATCGTGGTACCTGCCGAGTGCGCGGAGGTCGAGATAAACCTCAAGCACACCGGCCACATGCCCGCCAAGGTCATGGGTCATGACTGGGTGCTGGCCCGGGATGCGGACATGTCCGCCATCATCAATGGCGGGCTCGCGGCCGGATTCAACCGGGGCTACCTGCCGTCCAATGATCCGCGGGTGATCGCCGCCACGCGCATCGTCGGCGGCGGGGAGAGCGTCACCGTGCGCTTCAGCACCGCGGCGCTGCAGCCCGCTGCGCACTACGTATTCTTCTGCACCTCACCCGGCCACGCGACCGTCATGCGCGGCACCTTCCAGATCGGCGTGGCGACCCGCGTCGCCCGCAATCCTTAGTCCACGTCTGCCACCGCGTCGCCCGCGCGCGCGACGAAAAAAACCCCGCCGGAGGGCGGGGTTGTCGGTCGCTTGCTTGTGTGTGGAGGAGTGTCTTCTTATCGTTATCTGGTCGAGGCGAACGGTGCCGCGGGGTTCATCCCGCCCTGCACGTTGCGCTCTTGTCTCGGTTATCCCTAGGTCTTCCTTCCCATCGGTCAATCCGTGTCTGCCTAAGTCTTTGCATCAGCCGTGCCAGGCCTCGGGCCGGCGCTGTCCGAAGGCTCGCTTTCCTCCGGGCGGCCCCCCAACTGTGACGCACTGCGCACTTCCTCCTCGATGCCACGGTCACCGAGCGGTGCGAGCGGGCCTGCCCGGGTGTGCCCGCGGACGTTCCGACGGTTCCAGTGTCAAAATAATCGACGCAAACGGGCGCGCGCCGCCGCGACGGCCGCGGACGGTAAGCTCCGCAACCCCTTGAACGCATGCAGGAAGCACGCACTTTCCGCGGGTGTAAATGAAGCCGACAGACCCCCAAACCGCGCCACGCGCGCCACGACTGCTGTCTTTGCTCGTGCTGCTGGCCGTGCTCGCCGCGGCCCCGCCCGTCGTCGCGGCGGACAACCCCATGCCGCGCCCGCCGGAGCTCGAGCGCGACGTGCAGTTCTGGGTCCGCGTCTACTCGCAGATCGACACCAACTCCGGCTTCCTGCACGACCAGTACAACCTCGGGGTGGTCTACGACACGCTGCACTTCGCGCCGAACACTGGCCCCGCCGAGCGCGAGCGCCAGGTCGATGCGGCGCGCGAGCGCATCGCCGCGGCGCTCAAGCGCATCGCGGCAGGCGAGACGCTCTCGCCCGAGGATGAGCGCATCCGCGACCTGTGGGGGGCGGACGTCAGCCCGCAGCGCCTGAAGAACGCGGTCGACGACATCCGCTTCCAGCTCGGGCAGGCGGACCGCTTCCGCGCGGGCCTGATCCGCTCGGGTGCCTGGCAGACGCACATCGCCGAGACGCTGGCGAACCTGGGCCTCCCCGCCGAGCTCGCGGTGCTGCCGCACGTGGAGTCCTCGTTCAATCCGGCCGCCTACTCGAAGGTCGGCGCGGCGGGCCTGTGGCAATTCATGCGCTCGACCGGACGGCGCTACATGCGCATCGACGGCGCGGTGGACGACCGCCTCGATCCGTTCCGCTCCACCGAGGCGGCGGCGCAGCTGCTCGCCTACAACTACCGGGTGCTCGGTACCTGGCCCCTGGCGCTCACGGCCTACAACCACGGCACCGCCGGAGTGCTGCGCGCCAAGGAGACCCTAGGCACGGACGACATTGTGAAGATCGTGCGCAGCTATACGAGCCGCACCTTCGGCTTCGCCTCGCGCAACTTCTACGTCTCCTTCCTCGCCGCGCTCGAGATCGACCACGACCCGGAGAAGTACTTCGGGCCGCTGCAGCGCGAGGGGGAGGCGAAGTTCCGCGAGGTGCAGCTTCCCGCTTATGTCTCCATGAGCGCGCTCGCGAAGGCGCTCAAGGTCCAGACCGAGCGACTGCGCGCGCTCAACCCCGCGCTCCTGCCGCAGGTGTGGAACGGCGCGCAGCGTGTGCCCAAGGCCTACCGCCTGCGCCTGCCCCTCGACGCCGACAACTGGACGAGCGAGGTGCTGGCGCAGCGCCTCACCCCGGCGGAGCTGTTCACGACCCAGCGCGGCCCGCGGCGCTACCGCGTGCAGCCGGGCGACACGCTGGCGAGCATCGCGCTCGCCTATCAGGTGCCGATCGAGACGCTGGCGCGGACCAACCGGCTGCGCACCAGCGTGCGCGTCAAGCCGGGGCGGGTACTCACCCTGCCGGGCGAGGCCGCGGAGACCCCGGTCGTAGCGTCCGCCGCGTCCGCCGCGCCCGCCACGCCCGCCACGCCCGCCACGCCCGCCGCGAAGCCTGCCGGACCCTTGGCCGCGGCGGTGACCGCGCCCTCGGCCGGCGGCGCCGTGTCAGCCGATGTCGCGCAGCGCGAGAGCGCCGAGGATGCGGCCGCGGCCGCCGCGGCGGCGGCGGCGGCGAAGTCGAAGTCGGCCTCCTCGGGCGCCCAGCCCGTGTCCGCCGCGCAGGCCGAGGCGCTCGGGCCCTCGGTGGGCCCCGCCCCCGACACCGAGCAGAGCGCGGATCCGACCGACTACACCGTGGCGAAGGACGACACGATCCGCATCGCGGTCGACGAGACCCTCGGGCACTACGCCGACTGGCTCGGCGTCGCCACCGCCCACGTGCGCGCGCTCAATCACTTCTCCGGCCGGCGCCCGGTGCGGGTCGGCGAGCGCATCCACCTCGACTTTGCCCACGTGACCCGCGAGCAGTTCGAGGCGAAGCGGGTCGCCTATCACCGCACGCTCCAGGCCGGCTACTTCGCCGCGCACCGCATCGTCGGCACCGAGGTCTATATCGCCCGCAGCGGCGACTCGCTCTGGACCCTCACCCAGCGCCGCGGGCAGCTGCCGCAGTGGCTGCTGCAGCAGTACAACCCGGCGGTGGATTTCACCGATCTGCATCCGGGCACGCAGATCGTGATGCCGCGCGTGGAGGAGGTGGGCAGCAGTGGCTGAGCCGGGCAGCCGGGCTTTCCCGGGGCGGGGATTCGGCTGTGACGGAAGCCCATGCTGGGCAGCATGACAGACGCCTATAATCGGTCCCGCATGACGCGCACCGCTCGCAAGCCGATGTTTCTCAAGGGGCTCGCCTCGCTGGCGCTGCTCTGCAGCGCGTGCGCGTGCCTCGCCGAGGACGCGCTGCCCGCGGCCGAGCCGGCGGTGCTGCGACCGAGCCCCGAGGCCACCCTGCCCCGCGTCGACCGCATCGTGGTGAAGAAGGGCGAGCGGCGGCTGATGCTCATGCACGGCGGCAACATCGTGCGCGCCTATCACGTCGCGCTCGGCCTCAACCCGTCCGGGCAGAAGGAGCGCGCCGGGGACTTCCGCACCCCCGAGGGCAGCTACGTCCTCGAGCGGCGCAACCCGCGCAGCGACTTCTTCCTGTCGCTGAAGGTCTCCTACCCGAACGCGCAGGACGTGCGCCGCGCGCGCGCCCGGCACTGGGACGCCGGCGGCTCGATCATGATCCACGGGCTCCCCAACACCCTCAAGCACGAGCCCGAGTACTACCTGAACCACGACTGGACCGACGGCTGCATCGCCGTCAGCAACGCGGACATGGTGGAAATCTGGATGCTGGTACCGGATGAGGTGCCGATCGATATCCTGCCGTAGTCGTGGCCAGCGAGTTTTCAGAGTTCGTCGACGCGCGCGTCGGGCCGCGCGGTTCCCTCGAGAACCTGTCCCAGAGCGAGATCGAGAAGCTGCTCGACACCGGGCAGGGCGGCCTCTACCCGCTGTTCCGGCGCTGCGCGCTGGCGGTGCTCAACTCCGGGGCGCCGACCGACAACGCCAAGGAGATCTTCGACCGTTACCGCGACTTCGAGATCCGCATCGTGCGCCACCCCTGGGGGGTGAAGCTCGAGATGCAGCACGCCCCGGCCGCGGCCTTCGTCGACGGGCAGATGATCCGCGGCATCAAGGAGCACCTGTTCGCGGTGCTGCGCGACGTGGTGTTCATCTCCAACGAGATCGTCGCCTCGGGGCGCTTCGACCTGAGCGACTCGGCCTCGATCACCAATGCGGTCTTCCACGTGCTGCGCAATGCGCGGCTGCTCGATCACAAGGTGCGCCCCAACCTGGTGGTGTGCTGGGGCGGGCACTCGATAGACGCGGCCGAGTACCAGTACACGAAGAACGTCGGCTACGAGCTCGGCCTGCGTGCGCTGGACGTGTGCACCGGCTGCGGGCCGGGGGCCATGAAGGGGCCGATGAAGGGCGCGACCATCGGCCACGCCAAGCAGCGCATCCAGCACGGCCGCTACATCGGCGTCACCGAGCCGGGCATCATCGCCGCCGAGCCCCCGAACCCGATCGTCACGCAGCTCGCGATCATGCCGGACATCGAGAAGCGCCTCGAGGCGTTCGTGCGCCTGGCGCACGGCATCGTGGTCTTCCCCGGCGGGGCGGGCACCCTGGAGGAGATCCTCTACCTCGCCGGGATCCTGCTCGAGCCGGAGAACCGCGCGCAGCCCTTCCCGGTGGTGCTCACCGGACCGGCCGCGAGCGCGCCGTACTTCGAGCAGATCCTGCGCTTCCTCGCCGGCACGCTCGGGGAGGCGGCGCTCGAGCGCTTCACGGTGATCATCGACGATCCGCCGCAGGTGGCGCGGCGCCTGGTCGCGGGCCTGGAGACGGTGCGCGAGTTCCGCCGCCGCGCCAGCGACTCCTACAACTTCAACTGGCTGCTGAAGGTGCGGCGCGACTTCCAGCTGCCCTTCGAGGTCAGCCACGAGACCATGCGCGCCCTGCACCTCGACCGCGGCCAGCCGCCGCACGAGCTCGCCGCCAACCTGCGCCGCGCCTTCTCCGGCATCGTCACCGGCAACGTCAAGGAATTCGGCATCCAGGCGATCGAGGCGCGCGGGCCTTACGAGCTGCGCGGCGACCCGGGCGTGATGCGCCTGCTCGATGAGCTGCTCGCCGCCTTCGTCGCGCAGCGGCGCATGCGCCTGCCCGGCAGCGTGTACCGCCCGGTGTACCGCCTGGTCGCCTGAGCCGCGGTGACATAACGCTCTCACCCATCGCACACTTTCCCGCCGCGCATCGAGAGCCGCTTCGCAGCGCGCGCCTGCCTGCCACATGACCGTGAACCAGTTCCTGCGGCGCTGCGGGCGAAGACGTACGCTGCGGGCAAGGCTTGAGGAGCTTCGCAATGGGCTCGAGTGACAGGGGGCGCGGTGACGATGCCCCCGCCGCGCAACGCGAACCGGTCGCCGCCAATCCGACCGGCGGGCCCGACGCGTACGCGAACTGGCTGGACCGCATGCAGCGCGCCCGGGCCCGTCAGGCCGCCATCACCCGCAACCTCTACACCTGGTCGAACTACAAGAGCTGGGCCGACCAGGTCCGCGACTCCTGGGGGAGCGAGAGCGGCGGGACCAACAAGCCGAAGAAGTAGCTTGGCCCGCCCCCGCGGCGCGCGGCCCGTACCCCGCCCCTGACCCTCACGCGCTCGCCAGCGCCACCGCCGGCGGCTCGCACTCGCTTGCGGGCTCGGCGCGCGGTGGCTCCCAGGCAGGCGGCGCCGGGGCCGGCACCGCCGCCGCGTC
>JAFAPI010000243.1 GCA_019247195.1 Gammaproteobacteria bacterium | reverse complement strand
CGGTGGAGGCCGCGTCAAACAAAGACGAGGCACCCGCGACCGAGCCCGCGGCGCCGCTCGGGGCACACGTGCGGCGCGGCACGGTGGACGGTGTGCCGCTCTACCAGGATGTCGCTGCCGCCCCCGGCAGCCGCATCCCGGAGCTGCGGCTCGATCTGCACGTCTACGCCGCGCAGCCCCAGGCGCGCTTCGTCATGATCAACATGCACAAGCTGCGCGAGGGCGAGTCCCTGCCCGAGGGCGTGCGCGTCGAGAGCATCACCCCCGAGGGCGCCGTGCTCGGTTACAACGGCGCGCGCTTCCTCCTGCCGCGCGAATAGCCCGCCCGCGCGCCCGCGCGACATAACGCGGCAGATTCTGCGCACTGTTTCCGCGGCCCGCGCCGGGGCCGCGGCGCGCGCCGTCACAAACGAATGGGTTTCACAGAATCCGGGCGGCGTTAGCGACAGCCCCTCCTTCCTGGGTCATCGTGGCGGGCGCGGCCCGGCGTGCCGGTGCCGCAGGGCGAACTTGAGGCGGGTGAAGGTGGCGACGGGCATCCAAGCGCATTCCCTCAGCACGGCGGCGCCGCAGGCGAGCGCGCCGGGACCGTTCGCGCTCGCGCCCGCACCGCTCCTCGCCCTCACTCACGATGAGAGATTTCTCGCGCTGCTGCGACGCTGCAGCGACCCGCGCCCGCTGCGCGCGCTCGGCTCGGAGATCGATCTCAGCGCCGCGCTGCTCGAGGCGCACGCCGGCGTCGCGGTGCTCGATTGCGCGGCGGTGGCCACGCCGGTCGAGGCGCTGACCGCGCGCCTGGCGGCGCAGTTCCCCGAGCTGGTGCTGGTGGTCGCCGGCAACGGCGCCGAGCAGGGCACGCTCAGCGCGCAGATCGCCGCCGGCGGCGTGCACCGCTTCCTGCACAAGCCGCTCTCCGAGCAGCGCGTACGTCTGTTCCTCGAGTCGGCGTGGCGGCGTCACGCCGAGGCGCCGCTCTCGCGGCCGCGCGCCGCTGCCCCGCGGCGCCCGCGCGTCCGCGCCCCGCTGATCGCCCTGCTGCTGGGTTTTGCAGCGCTCGGCGCGTACCTCTTCTGGCCGGCCCCGCCGCTGGCCGAACGCCCCGCGCCGCGCGTCGCCCCCGCCCCGGCAGCGCGCGATGCGGGCCTCGAGGCGCTGCTGACGCGCGCCGACCAGGCGCTCGCGGCCGGCACGCTGAGTGGCGCTCCGGAGAGCGCCGCCGCCCTCTACCAGGAGGCGCTGCGCAGCCACCCCCGCGAGCCGCGCGCGCTCGCGGGCATCGCCCAGGTCGCTGAGCGGCTGCTCGCGCAGGCCGAGGCGCAGCTGCAGGACAAACACCTGGATGCCGCGCAGCAGCTCATCGACGCGGCACGCGGCCTGCAGGCGGATCAGCCGCGCGTCGCCTTCCTCGCCGCGCAGCTCGACGCCCAGCGCGAGCGCCTGGTCCTCGGCAAGGCGCAGCGGGCGGCGGCCGCGGGTGATCTGGCCGGCGCGCTGGCGCTGCTCGATGAGGCCGGCCGCGGCGGACAGAACTCGACGCTGCTCAGCGAGGCGCGCGCGCAGCTGGCGCAGAAGCAGCTCGCCGCCCGCATCGCGGACTTCCTGCTCCAGGCGCGCAGCGCCGCGGAGCACGGCGCGTTGCTCGCGCCCGTGGAGCAGAACGCCCGCTTCTACCTCGAGTCCGCCCTGGCGCTCGCCCCCACCGATCCGGCCGCGCTCGCCGCCCGCGCCGAGCTCGCCGCACGGCTGCAGAGCCAGGCCCGGCAGTCGCTCGCCGCGGGCAACCCCGAGGACGCGGATACCTACGCCGCCGGCGCCGCGGACCTCGGCGCCGCCGCGGACGCGGTCGCCGCGCTGCACGCGGCGGCCGGCAAGCTGCGCGAGACGACGCGCCTGGCCGCCGAACGCAAGCGCACCGAGGGACTCTTCCAGGAGCGCCTGCGCGAGGGGCGCCTGCTCGAGCCCGCGGGCGACAGCGCCAGGGACTACCTGCAGCAGATCGCACAGTCGGACACCCCGGCGGATGCCCAGGCGGCACGCAGCGCCTTTGCCGCCCGCCTGGTGGACGCCGCCCGCGGCGCACTCGAGGCGCACGATACCGGCAGCGCCCGCCGCTGGGCGAGCGAGGCGCGCAGCGCCGGTGCCAGTCCCACCGAGCTGGCCACGGTGGAGGCGCTGGTGCAGTCCGCCGCCGCCGCCGAGGACGTCCCGGCCTACGTCAACGCCAGCACGCTGCAGCGCACCCGCTACCTCGCGCCCGTTTACCCGTCCGCCGCCGAGGCGCGCGGACTCGAGGGCTGGGTCGACGTGCAGTTCCTGGTGCAGCCCGACGGCTCGGTCGCCGACGCGACCGTCGTCGGCGCCGAACCGGCCGGCGTGTTCGAGACGGCGGCCCTCGATGCGGTGCGGCACTGGCGCTACCAGCCGGTGCGCCACGACGGCCAGACCATCGCCCAGCCGGCGCGTCTGCGGGTGCGCTTCACGGAGCACCGATGAGCGAGCCGAAGAGTGCCACGGCGGCGCGCGTGCTGGTCGTCGACAACGACGCGCGCTACAGCGAGTGGTTGCGCCATCACCTGGACGTGCTGTGTCCCAAGGCCAGCGTGAGCCTGCTGAACCTCAGCGAGTTCGAACGCTGGTGCGCGATGTTCTCCGGGCGTGACTGTGACCTGCTGATGCTCGCGGCCAGCTTCGGCACCAGTCCCGAGGATCCGGCGGCGCACGGGTTGACGCTGCTGCGCCGCCTGCGCGATCAGCCGGCCACCCCCGCGGTGGTCGTGCTGGCCAGCGAGGGCAACGAGCTCACCGCGGTGCGTGCCCTGCAGCTGGGTGCGGTCGACTACCTGCCCAAGCGGCTCCTTACCCCGGAGCGGCTCAATACCGCGGTGCGCATCGCGCTGCGGCGCGTCGAACGGCGGGTGGCGCGCCGGCGGATGTGAGCGTCGTCGCCGCCGAGCCGGCGGGCGTGTTCGAGAGCGCCGCGATCGATGCGGTGCGCCGCTGGCGCTACGAGCCGGTACGCCGCGACGGGGCGAGCGTCGCGCAGCCGGCGCGGCTGCGGGTGCGCTTCACGGAGCACCGATGAGCGAGCCCAAGAGCGCCACGCCCGCGCGCGTGCTGGTCGTGGACGATGATCCGCGCTACAGCGAATGGCTCCGCCACCACCTGGACGTGCTGTGTCCGAA
>JAFAPI010000189.1 GCA_019247195.1 Gammaproteobacteria bacterium | reverse complement strand
CGAGCACCCGGCCGCCCGTGCGGATGACATGCCCGCGCACCGGGTCCGTGCGCTCGGGCCTGACCTTGAGCTTCAGCAGCACGAGCTCTCGCTCGAGGTGCTCCCCCTGGGTCATGTCCTCGATGCTCACGACATCGACGAGCTTGCCGAGCTGATTGGCGATCTGGTGGATCACGGCATCCGAGCCCTTGGTGACCAGGGTCAGGCGCGAGACGGTCGGGTCCTCGGTCGGGGCCACCGAGAGTGACTCGATGTTGTAACCACGGGTCGAGAAGAGACCCGCGACGCGGGTGAGCGCGCCGGCCTCGTTCTGCAGCAGGATGGCGATGATATGACGCATGGAAGGAGTCAGGCGGCAGGTCAGGAAGCGCCTGCAGAATAAGGTATCGCCTCAAGTTTGCACCACCTGGGCAAGCTGCTAGGCTCGATGGTTCCGCTGTCCCTCCGCCGCGCCGGCCCACCGACGACAGGTTCCTGATGAGCGATACCCTGACCCAGCCGCGTCCCGCGGGCCACCCGCTCGCCGGCCAGCGCATGAGCGGGGCCGGGATGATCATGCAGGTGCTCGCCGATGAGGGCGTCACCACCATCTTCGGCTACAGCGGCGGGGCGATCCTGCCCACCTTCGACGCGGTCTTCCTCTACAACGAATCGGCCCGCCAGGCCGGCGCCCCGCAGATCCCGCTCATCGTCCCGGCGAACGAGCAGGGCGCGGCGTTCATGGCGGCCGGCTACGCGCGCGCGAGCGGCCGGGTCGGGGTCTGCGTCGTCACCTCGGGGCCCGGTGCCACCAACACTGTTACACCGGTGCGCGACTGCATGGCAGATTCGGTGCCGATTGTCGTCATTTGCGGCCAGGTCGCCCGCGCCTCCATCGGGACGGATGCCTTCCAGGAAGCGCCCGTAGCCGCGCTCATGGGCTCGGTCGCCAAGCACGTCTTCCTCGTCACCGACCCCGTGAAGCTCGAGAGCACGGTGCGTACCGCGTTCGAGATCGCCCGCACCGGGCGGCCGGGCCCGGTAGTCATCGACGTGCCGAAGGACGTGCAGAACTGGGAAGGGGTCTTCCAGGGGACCGGGGTCCTGCCGGTCCCCGGCTACCGCCGCCGCCTCCGCGAGCTCGAGCACGCCACGCTCGAGGAGCCGGCCGCGGCGCGCTTCTTCGGCATGCTCGCCGAGTCGCGCCGGCCCCTCATCTACGCCGGCGGCGGGGTCATCAACGGCAACGCCGCCGCGGAGCTCACCGCCTTCGCCGCGGCCTTCGAGCTGCCGGTGGTCACCACCCTCATGGGCATCGGCTCGATCGACACCCGCGCGCCGCTCGCGCTGCGCATGCTCGGCATGCACGGGGCGGCCTTCGCCAACTACGCCGTGGATGACTGCGACTTCCTCATCGCGGTCGGGGCGCGCTTTGATGACCGGGTCGCGGGCGTGCCGGACAAGTTCGCGCGGCACGCGCGGCGCATCGCCCACCTCGACGTCGATCGCGCCGAGGTCAACAAGGTGAAGCGCGTGCACTGGAGCCACGTCGGCCTCGTGGCGCCGGCGCTCGAGGCGCTCACCGCGCACGGGCGGGCCACGGGCTTCGCCGGCGGGTTCGCGGCCTGGCGCGCCGAGCTCGCCGAGCTCAAGCGCCGCTACGCGATGAACTATGACCGCGCGAGCCCGCTCATCCAGCCCTACTACGTGATCGAGGAGATCAACCGCCACGCCCGCGGCGCGGCGATCATCACCACCGGCGTCGGGCAGCACCAGATGTGGGCCGCGCAGTACTGTGACTTCAGCGCGCCGCGCCTGTGGCTCACCTCCGGCTCGATGGGCACGATGGGGTTCGGGCTTCCCGCCGCGGTGGGCGCGCAGTTCGCCTGCCCGCAGCGCCTCGTGATCGACATCGACGGGGACTCGAGCCTGCGCATGAACATCGGTGAGCTCGAGACCGTCTCGACCTACGACCTGCCGGTGAAGATCGTCGTCCTCAACAACTTCGGCGACGGCATGGTCAAGCAGTGGCAGAAGCTCTTCTTCAAGGGGCGGCTGTCCGCCTCCGACCGCTCGCTGCACAAGAAGGACTTCGTCAAGGCCGCGCAGGCGGACGGCTTCCGCTACGCGGTGCGCCTGGAGCACAAGGCGGACGTGCCGCGGGTCATCGCCGATTTCCTCGCCTTCCGCGGCCCGGCTTTCCTCGAGGTGCTGATCGATCCGGACGCGGGCGTCTACCCGATGGTGGGCCCGGGACAGAGCTACGAGGACATGATCACCGGGGAATTCATCCCCTCGCGCCACAAGGTCGACATCAAGACGCCCGGACCTTCGGAGATGTTCTAGTGAAGTACCTGCACACCATGGTCCGCGTCACCGACATCGACGCCTCGCTGCGCTTCTACCGCGATGCGCTCGGGCTTGCGGAGCTGTCGCGCAAGGACTACCCCCAGGGGCGCTACACGCTCGTGTTCCTCGCCGCGCCCGGGGACGAGTCCGCGCAGGTCGAGCTCACCTTCAACTGGGAGCCCGAGAGCTATGGCGGTGGGCGCAACTTCGGCCACCTCGCCTACGAGGTCGAGGACATCTACGCCACCTGTCGGCGCCTCGCCGAGCACGGCGTGACCATCAACCGCCCGCCGCGCGACGGGCGCATGGCCTTCGTGCGCTCCCCGGACGGCATCTCGATCGAGCTGCTGCAGCGCGGCGCCGCGCAGGCGCCGGCCGAGCCCTGGCGCTCGATGCCCAACAGCGGCAGCTGGTAGCGCGCACCGCACACGCCCCGCATGAAGACCCTCGGTAGCCTGCTGATCGCGGCGGTGTTCGCCACGCTGACCTTCGCGGTCTGGGCCTACCTCAACCGCCCGGAGAAGGAGCCGCCCTGGCCGAAGGTCATCTGGGGCTTCGCGTTCTCGCCGTTCCGCCTCAACCAGGACCCGAGCCACCAGCAGCTGCCGACCGATGCGCAGATCGACTCGGACCTGAAGCTGCTCGAGGGCAAGGTGCGCGCGGTGCGCACCTACAGCGTGCAGGGGACGCTCGCGGACGTGCCGGACCTCGCCGAACGGCACGACCTGAACGTCGCGCTCGGGATCTGGCTCGACTCCAACCGCGAGACCAACGAGCAGCAGCTGGAGACCGGCATCCGCCTCGCCAACAACCACGTCAACGTGGTGCGCGTCATGGTGGGCAACGAGGTGCTGCTGCGCGGGGACCTGCCGGAGGCCGAGCTCGAGCGGCTGCTCGATCGCGCCCGCACCGCCATCGAGCAGCCGGTCGGTACCGCCGAGACCTGGAACACCTGGCTCGTCTACCCCGAGCTGGTGAAGCACGTCGACTTCATCGGGGTGCACCTGCTGCCCTACTGGGAGGGCGTCGCGGTGGAGGACGCGGTCGACTACTCCTTCGCGCAGTTCAAGCGCCTGCAGAAGACCTACCCGCACAAGCCGATCGTCATCGCCGAGATCGGCTGGCCGAGCCGCGGCCGCACCCACGAGTCCGCGGTCGCCTCCGAGGCCAACCAGGCGCTGTTCCTGCGCCGCTTCCTGGCGCGCGCGCAGAAGGAGCACGTCAACTCCTACTACCTGATGGAGGCGTTCGATCAGCCGTGGAAGGCGTACCAGGAGGGCGCGGTCGGCAGCTACTGGGGCGTGTACGACGTCAACCGCCGGCCGAAGTTCGCCTTCACCGCGCCCATCGTGCGCGTGCCGGAGTGGCACATCCTCGCCGCGGTGTCCGTCGGGGTCGCGCTCGCGGTGCTCGGGCTCCTCTACCTGAGCAGCGAGACGCTGCGCCACCGCGGGCGCAGCTTCCTCGCGGTCATCGTCTACGCCGCCACCACCATCGCGGTGTGGGTGATCTATGACTTCAGTCAGCAGTACATGACCGTGCCGAGCGTCATCTCCGGCGTGCTGCTGCTGCTCGGCATGCTCGGGGTGCTGCTGGTGCTCCTCGCCGAGGCGCACGAGTGGGCCGAGGCGCACTGGGTCGTCTACCGCCGCCGGCTCGGGGCGCCGGTCCTCTCCGGCCACGCCCGCCAGCCCAAGGTGTCGGTGCACGTGCCCGCCTACAACGAGCCCCCCGACATGCTCATCGAGACCCTCGATGCGCTCGCGCGCCTCGATTACCCGGACTTCGAGGTGCTGGTCATCGACAACAACACCGCGGACGAGGCGGTGTGGCGCCCGGTCGAGGCGCACTGCGCGCGCCTCGGGCCGCGCTTCCGCTTCTTCCACGTGGCGCCGCTCGCCGGCTTCAAGGCGGGCGCGCTCAACTTCGCCCTCGAGCGCACCGCGCCGGATGCCGAGGTGGTGGCGGTGATCGACAGTGACTACGTGGTCGAGCCGCGCTGGCTGCGCGATCTCACTCCCGCCTTCCAGAACGCGCGCATCGCCATCGTGCAGGCACCGCAGGACTACCGCGATGCGGATCACAGCGCCTTCAAGGCCATGTGCTACGCCGAGTACCGTGGCTTCTTCCACATCGGGATGATCACCCGCAACGAGCGCAACGCCATCATCCAGCACGGCACGATGACCATGGTGCGGCGCACGCAGCTGGATCACTGCCGCTGGGCCGAGTGGTGCATCACCGAGGACGCCGAGCTCGGGCTGCGCATCTTCGAGCGCGGCTTCGATGCCAGCTACGTGCCGCACAGCTACGGCCGCGGCCTGATGCCCGACACGTTCATCGACTTCAAGAAGCAGCGCTTCCGCTGGGCTTACGGCGCGATGCAGATCCTCAAGGCGCACGCCCGCGCGCTGTTCCTCGAGGGCGGCCCGCTCTCGCCCGGGCAGCGCTATCACTTCATCGCCGGCTGGCTGCCGTGGGTGGCCGACGGCTGCAACCTGCTCTTCAACCTCGCCGCGCTCGCCTGGTCGGCCGCCATGGTGTGGGCGCCGCGCTCGATCGACCCGCCGCTGGTGCTCTACTCGGTGCTGCCGCTGTCGCTCTTCACCTTCAAGCTCGCCAAGCTCTTCCACCTCTACCGCGTGCGCGTCGGCGCCAACCTGCGCCAGACGCTCGCGGCGGCGGTGGCGGGGCTGGCGCTCACCCACACGATCGGCATGGCCTCGGTGAAGGGGCTGGTCACGCGCAGCGAGCCCTTCTTCCGCACCCCCAAGCACGGCCGGACCTCGGGGCTGCTGCGCGCGCTCGGCGCCGCCCGCGAGGAGACCCTGATGATGAGCGGGCTGTGGCTGTCCGCCTGGGCGGTCGCCTACACCGGCACGCGCGAGACCGCCGGCCCCGACCGGCTCGCGTGGATCATCGTGCTCCTCATCCAGTCGGTGCCCTACACCTCCGCCCTCATCGTCTCGCTGATGAGCGCCTTCCCGCTCTCCGCGCGGCTGCTCGGCACCCACTACCGCCCGCTGCCGCGCCCCCCGGCCGAGCTTCCCGCGAAGCCGCCGGAGGCGGACGCGGCCGGCTGACGTGCGGCCGGGGAGAGTGCGCGCGCTGGTCGCGATGGCGCTGGCGGTGGCCGCCTTCGCCGGCATGGACGCGCTGCTGAAGCTCCTCGCCGTCACCTATCCGCCTATGCAGGTGGCGACGCTGCGCGGCGCCTCCGCGCTGCCCTTCCTGCTGCTGCCGCTCTGGCTCACCGGGCGCTGGCAGCTCCTCAGGCCGCAGCGCCTGTCGATGCACCTGCTGCGCGGGGCGCTGTGGGCGGTGGTGCTCGGCTGCTTCGTGTTCGCCGTGCGCACCCTCTCGCTCGCCAACGCCTACGCGGTGTTCCTCTCCGCGCCGCTGCTCATGACCGCGCTCGCCGTGCCGATCCTCAAGGAGCGCGCCGCGCGCCACAGCTGGGTGGCGATCGGCGTGGGTCTGGTCGGCGTGCTCATCATCCTGCGCCCGAACGCCGGCATCGTCTCGGTGGGACTGCTGGCGGCCTTCGGCGCCGCGGTGGGCTATGCCCTGAGCTGCCTCGCCGTGCGGGTGCTCACCCGCACCGACAGCACCGCGAGCGTCGTGGTGTGGGCCATCGCGGTCATGACGCTCCTCGCCGGGGTGAGCGCCCTGCCGCACTGGGTGCCCCTCGAGTCGCGCCACCTCCCCTGGCTCGTCGGGCTCGGCATGTTGGCGGCGGTCGGCTCCTACCTCGTGACGGACGCGTTCCGCCACGCGCCCGCCGCGGTGGTGGCGCCGCTCGAGTACACCTCGCTCCTCTGGGGCATGCTGATCGACCGGCTGGTCTGGCACGTGCTGCCGGCACCGCGGATGCTGCTCGGAGCGGGCATCGTGATCGCGAGCGGCCTGTACCTCATCTGGCACGAGCGGCGTGCGAGCCTCGCCCCGGCGCAGCCCTCCTTGGAAGTGGCCGCCTGAGCGAGGCAGAATGCGTCACCCCGCGCCGCCGCTCACCCCC
>JAFAPI010000108.1 GCA_019247195.1 Gammaproteobacteria bacterium | reverse complement strand
CAAACGGGTTCAAATTCCTGCGCATGGATGGGACGCAGCAGGCCGCAATACATCAGGCGCTGGTTGCCGTACAACATGCCGTCACGAGCATGACCTTCCCGAGCTGCGATCAGGAGGACCTGATCGAAGCGATCGACCGCGTCGAGGAGCAGCTGCACACGCACCACCCCAACGTGGCGCTGATGTGCCGCTTCCTCAATTCCATCGCCCGCAGCCTGCGCGCGCAGCCCGAGGCACGCGACGCCTGCCTGGCGATAGAGGACGCGATCGACAAGGCCGGCATGCCCAGCACCTGGCAGTCCGGCATCTGATTACACCGACGGCACGGACCCGGCTGTCCCGCCTCAGGGAGCGGGGCAGCTACGACCGCGCGACGGTCCATGCCATCCTCGATGAGGCGTTTTACTGTCACGTGGGCTTCGTGGTGGAGGAGCAGCCCTACGTCGTGCCCACCATCCACGCCCGCCATGGCGATCAGCTCTACATTCACGGCTCGGTGGCGAGCCGCATGCTGAAGAGCCTGCGCGGCGGCCTGCGCGCGTGCGTGACGGTGACGCTCCTCGATGGGCTGGTACTGGCCCGCTCGGCGTTTCACCATTCGATGAACTATCGCTCGGTCATCATCCTCGGCACCGCGCGCGAGGTGAGCGGCGCGGAGAAGCCCGAGGCGCTGCGCCGGGTGGTGGAGCGGGTCCTCGCCGGGCGCTCCGAAGAGGTGCGCGGCCCAAATGCCAAGGAGCTGCGCGCGAGCACCGTGCTGGCGCTGCCGATCGAGGAGGCCTCGGCCAAGATCCGCACCGGCCCGCCGCTCGATGCCGAGGCGGACTATGCCCTGCCCTACTGGGCCGGCGTGCTGCCGCTGCGCATGATGGCCGCAGAGCCGGTGCCGGACCCCCGCCTGAGTGCGGGTCGGCCGCTCTCGGCCGCGCTGTCCGGCTGGCGCGACCTGCTGGCGCAGCGCGCCCGCCGCGGGGACTGAGCGTCGGCGCATTGCCTTCCCGCCGAGCGCGGGTCTAACTTGGCGGCGTGTCCACGCCGCTCGCCCAGTGTCTGATCATCCTCGCCGCCTCGGTGTTCATGGTCAGCGTGGCGCGGCGGCTGCGCCTGCCCACCAGCCTGGCGTATCTGCTGGTGGGCATGCTGCTCGGGCCGCATGCGCTGGGTGCGATCGCCGATTCCAGCGCCACGCGCCTGCTCGCTGAGCTGGGCGTCGCCTTCCTGCTCTTCACGCTCGGACTCGAGTTCTCCCTGCCGCGCATGCTCGCCATGCGTCGTGAGGTGTTCGGGCTCGGCGCGGCACAGGTCAGCCTCACCGCCCTCAGCTTCGCGCTGCTGGCCCGCCTGCTCGGGGTGCCCTGGCTGGTGGCGGTGGTGCTCGGCGGGGCGGTCGCGATGAGCTCGACCGCGATCCTGCTGCAGCAGCTCACCGAGCGCTCCGAGCTCAACCGCACGCACGGCCGCCTCGCCTTCAGCATGCTGCTGTTCCAGGACCTCGCCTTCGTACCCTTCCTCGCCCTCGGCTCGGCGCTGATCGGCGGACAGGCGCTGCAGCTTGGGCGCGGCTTCCTGGCCGTTCTCGGCGGGATGCTGGCGATCGTGGCGGTGCTCGCCGCGGGGCGCTGGCTGCTGCGCCCGCTCTTCCACGAGATCGCGCACAGTCGCCTGCGCGAGCTGTTCACGCTCACGGTACTGCTGGTGGTGCTCGGCTCCGCCTGGGTGTCGCACAGCGCGGGGCTGTCGTTCGCGCTCGGCGCTTTCCTCGCCGGCATGATGCTCGCCGAGACCGAGTACCGGCACCAGGTGGAGGCGGTGATCCGGCCCTTCCGCGACCTGCTGCTCGGACTGTTCTTCATTTCCGTGGGGATGCTGCTCGACCTGCGGCTTTTGTTCCGTCCCGCCGAGCTGAGCGCTGCGCTGGCGATGTTGGTGAGCCTCATCGTCCTCAAGGCGCTGCTGGCGGCGCTCGTCACGCGGCCGTTCACGACCTCGCGTTTCAAGGCTCTGCGCACCGGCATCGTGATGTCGATCGGCGGGGAATTCGGCATTGCGCTGTGCACGCTGCTGTTGCAGGCCGGGCTGATCGCCCCGCGGCTGGGGGTGCCGCTGCTCATGGCGATGGTGCTGTCGATGGTGCTGAGCCCGCTGATCCTCAACCACAACAAGCGCGTGGCGCGCTTCGTGCTCGGGGAGCGCGCGCCGGCGGCGACCGCCAGCGAGCGCGAGGAGGCGGCGACGCGCGAGATCGCCGCGCGCGAGCACGTCATCCTCTGCGGCTTCGGCCGTGTCGGCCAGAACGTGGCGCGCGTGCTCGAGGCGCATGGCTTCGAGTACATCGCGCTCGACCTGGACCCCGCCCGCATCCGCGCCGCGCGCCAGGTGGGCGACCCGGTGATCTTCGGTGACTCGGCCGATGAGGAGCTGCTGCACAAGGCCGGCCTCGACAGCGCCAGCGCGGTGGTGATCAGCTTCTCCGACCCGGCGACCTCGCTCGGCATCCTGCGCAGCATCCGGCGGCTGCAGACCCAGCTGCCGGTGCTGGTGCGCACCGCCGATGACGCCCGCCTCAAGGAGCTGCAGGACGCCGGCGCGACCGACGTGGTGCCCGAGACCTTCGAGGCGAGCCTGATGCTGGTGTCGCACGTGCTCATGCTCCTGCACGTGCCGGTATCGCGCGTGGTGCGCACCCTCGGCGAGATCCGCGGCAACCGCTACGCGGTCCTGCGCAACATCATCAGGCGCGGCGATGCGCGCCCGGTCGACGAGGCGAGCGAGCACCGCGAGGAGCTCAAGTCCGTCGTCATCCCCCCCGGCGCCTGGTCGGTGGGACGCAGCCTGGCGGAGGTGCGTGGCCGCGGAGCAGCGGTCACCTTCACCGGTGTGCGCCGCCACGGCATCCTCGGCCGCGAGCCTGCGGCGGATACCGTGCTGTGCGACGGCGACATCGTAGTCATCTACGGCCAGCCCGAGGAACTCGAGCGGGCCGAGTCGGTGCTGCTGGCCGGCTGAGCCGCGCGGCCTGCGCCGCCGGGCGCGCTAAATTAAGATGTGTGGCCGCGCACCGCGCGCTGACACGGACAGCCCTCATGCACAAGAGCCGACTCGGCGGGTTCATCATCGACTGCCAGACCACCGACCTCGAGGCGGCCACGGCCTTCTGGTCCGCCGCCCTCGGGCTCGCCGCCGGGCCCTCCGCGGACGCCGGCGACGCGAACTACCGGCGCCTCACCACCGCGCCCGACCAGCCACACCTCGAGGTGCAGGCGGTGAGCCACGCCAGCCGCGTGCATCTGGACATCGAGGCCAGTGACGTCGCGGCGGAGGTCGCGCGGCTCGAGCGCCTCGGCGCGAAGCGCGTCGGCCCGGTACGCGACTGGTTCGTCATGGAGGCCCCTACCGGGCAACGCTTCTGCGTGGTTAAAGTGCAGCGCGAGGACTTCGCCGCCCGCGCCAACAGCTGGCCCTGACGTGCAGCGCAGCGAGATCCATTTTCCGGCCAAGCACGAGCCGCTGCGCGACGATGTGCACGTGCTCGGCGCACTGGTGGGCGAGATCCTGCGCGAGCAGCTCGGCGAGCGCCTGTTTCAGCTCATCGAGGCGGACCGCGTCGCCGCGATCCAGGCCCGCAGCGCCACCCCCGCCACGCACGAGGCGCTCGCGGCGCAGGTGCGCGACCGCCCGCCGGAGCTGGCGCGCGAGCTGGTGCGCGCCTTCGCCACCTGGTTCCAGGTGGTCAACACGGCCGAGCGCGTGCACCGCATCCGCCGCCGGCGTGACTACTTCCTGAAGGACAGCCAGCGGCCGCAGCCCGGCGGCGTCGAGGACGCGATCGCCGCCCTCAAGGCCCAGGGCCTGGGCGCGCCGCAGGTGACGCAGCTGCTGGCGGGGCTGTCGATCGAGCCGGTATTCGCGCCACATTCCACCGAGGCGAGCCGCCGCACACTGTTGCGCAAGCAGCAGCGCATCGCGCAACGGCTGCTGGCGCGGCTCGATCCGAGCCTCACCCCGCACGAGACGCGCGCGGTGTGGGAGAACGTGCGCCTGGAGCTCACCGTCGCCTGGCAGACCGAGGAGTTGCCCCGCGAGCGGCTGACGGTCGCCGACGAGCGCGAGCAGATCCTGTTCTATCTGGTCGAGGTCCTGTACCGCGTGGTGCCGACGTTCTATGAGGAAATCGCGCAGGCGCTCGAGAAGGTGTACGGCGCGGCAGCGGGGGCACCGCGTCTGCCGACGTTGCTGCACTTCGGCTCGTGGGCTGGCGGGGACATGGATGGCAATCCTGACGTGCACGCCAAGTCCATCCGCGAGACCCTCGCCCGTCACCAGCAGGTGATCCTCAACAGCTACTTTCACGAAACGCAGCAGCTCGCGCAGCGCCTGTCGCAGAGCGCCAGCCGCATCGGCGTCACTCCGGAACTCGCCACGCGGCTCGAGGGCTACGCCGCCCGCCTGCCGGGTGCACGTGCCAGCACGCCGGCGCGTCACGACCGCATGCCCTATCGGGTATTCCTGGCCCAGGTCGGCGAGCGGCTGCGCTGCACCTACGAGGGACGCACCAACGCCTACGAGAATGCCCGCGAGCTGCACGACGACCTGCGGCTCGTCGCCGCGAGCCTGCGCGCCAACCGCGGCGCTCACGCCGGCCTCTTCTACGTGGAGCGTCTGCTGCGCCGTATCGAGACCTTCGGCTTTCACCTCGCCAGCCTGGACGTGCGACAGCACGCGAGCGTGCTGCATCAGGTCCTGGCCCAGGGCCTCGCCGACCCCGACTGGCTGGCCCGCAGCCGCGGCGAGCGGCGCGATCGGCTCGCGGCGGCGCTGGAGCGCGACCGCGGACCGGCGGTCGAGCTGGACGCGCTCGGCAAGCGCACGCTGGCGGTGTTCGATGCGATCATGCAGGGGCGCCACCGCTACGGCAGCGCCGCCATCGGCTACTTCATCATCAGTGGCGCGAGCGGTGCCGACGATGTGCTCGCGGCACTGCTGCTGGCGCGCTGGGCGCAGGCTTATGACAAGCAGACCGGCGAGGTCGCGCTCGACATCGCGCCGCAGTTCGAGGATGAGGCAGCGCTCGCCGACTGCGGCGCCCTCATGCGCGAGCTGCTGGCCGACCCCCTGTACCGGCGCCACCTCGAGTCGCGGCAGCGCCGCCAGTGCGTGCTCATCGGCTACTCGGACAGCAACAAGGAGGCCGGTCCCTGCGCTTCGCGCTGGCTGATCCACCAGGCTCAGGCGCAGCTCGTCGAGGTCCTGACGGAGGCCGGGGAGCAGCACATCCTGTTCCATGTTCGCGGCGGCAACGTGGCGCGCGGCGGCGGCCGTCTCGAATCGCTGGTGCGCTCAGCGCCCGCGGGCGCGGTGAACGGCGTGCTGCGCATCCGCGAGCAGGGCGCCACGGTCAAGCAGGGGTACGGCCTGCGCCCGATCGCGATGCGCACGCTGGAGCGCGCCTTCAACGCCCTCACCCTGGTGACCGCGGCGCGGCAGGCGGGCACGCTGCCGCAGGACACGCCGGGCCAGCGCGCGCTGGCTGCGCAGCTCGCCGCCCACAGCCGCGCAGCCTACCGCGCGCTCATCTGCGGCACGGCGGATTTCTACGCCTACTTTCAGGCCGTCACGCCGCTCGACGTGATCGAGCGCATGCAGATCGGCGCCCGCTCGGTGCATCGCAGCGGCGCGGCGGACCTGGGTGCGTTGCTGCCGGTGCCCTGGGTGTTCGCCTGGTCGCAGGCCCGCTTCATGCTGCCGGGCTGGTACGGTGCCGGCCAGGGCCTGGCCGCCCTCGCCGCCGAGCACGGGCTGCCGGCGCTGCGCGCTGCGTATCGCGAGTGGTTCTTCCTGCGCTCGCTGGTCGATGACGTCGAGACCATGCTGGCGCGGACCGACCTCGAGCTGGCGCGCTGCTACGAGCAGCTGGCGCCGGCCGGTCTCGAGGGCTGCGGGGCGCAGATCCGCGCCGAGTACGCGCGCAGCTGCGAGCAGGTGCTCGCCATCAAGGAAAGCGCGGCGCTGCTCGATTCGGACACGACCCTGCAGCGCGCCATTCAGCTGCGCAATCCCTACCTCGATCCGATCCACCTCATGCAGGTGGACCTGCTGCGGCGCTGGCGCGCCGGGGGGTGCGAAGATCGCGATCTGTTCGGCGCGCTGCTCGCCACGGTGGGCGGCATCGCCGAGGGGCTGCAGAGCACTGGATGAGCGCACCACGGCTCAGCATCCGTCCTGCCGCGGGCACCGAGATGCCGCTGGTGCTGGCCTTCATCCGTGAGCTGGCACAGTACGAGCACCTCGAGCGGGAGGTGGTGGCGAGCGAGACCGACCTGAGTGCGGCTCTCGGCGGGGAGCGTCCGTACGCCGAGGTGCTGTTCGCCTGTCTCGATGACGCCCCGGTCGGGTTCGCCCTCTTCTTTCACAACTTCTCGACGTTCCTCGGCAAGCCGGGCCTCTATCTCGAGGATCTGTTCGTGCGCCCGGCCGCGCGCGGCCATGGCGTGGGCCGCGCGCTGCTCGCGCACCTGGCGCGGCTGGCACTCGAGCGCGGCTGCCCGCGCCTTGACTGGGCGGTACTGGACTGGAATGCGCCCGCCATCGAGTTCTACCGGGGCCTGGGGGCGCGCGCGCTGCGGGAGTGGAATCTCTACCGCCTGAGCGGCCCGGCGCTCGAGGAGCTGGCAAGGCGCTGAGGCGGCGGCCTCAGGAGCCCATCAGCACGGTGGTGTCGTAGCTCTCGAAGCCCTGGATGGCGCGCGCGTAGGCATTGAAGACGAGCTTCTCGGCGACCTTGTCGGCGCGCGGTGCGAGCAGCATGCGCAGCACCACGTCGTCGGCGGGCCGCGTCGCCTCCTCGGCCAGCAGCTGCTCGATGACCCGCGTCAGGCGATGCACCAGCTCGTTGACGAAGCGCAGGTGCGCTCCATCGTGCACCTGCTCGGCGGGGCCATAGGTGGCGCGCGCCTCTTCGGCCAGCTCGTGCAGAAACAGATTGAGCAGGCGCGCCTTATCCACGGTGCGCAGCTCGGTATAGAACTGGATTTCGGAGTTGAGGTTCATGATCAGGCCGGGAACAGGTCAATCGGTTTGGTGACGGTGATGGTGTCGACGTCCTTCGGATCGAAATGGAACAGCCGTACCAGCGCGACGATCTTGCGCTCGAGCTCCGGATCCTTGAGCTCGCTCGACAGGACGCGGCACATGGTCACCTCGCCGTTGGGGGCGATGGTGAACTCGAGCACCAGCTTGCCGCGCAGCTCGGCATTGTCCCGCACCGCACGGCCGTAGAGGCTGTCGATGCGGCCCTTGTTGCGGTCGAACACCAGCTCGATCTCTTCGCGCGACCGCGCCGGCTTACCGCCGCCACCGCTGGCGGCTCCAGGGCGTGAGTTCAGACCGGAGCGCACGATGCCGGAGTTCACCGCGGTGGTGTCGTGGCCGGTAAGCGAGCCGGCGCCGGTGCCGAAGCCGCGGCTGGTATCGGCGGAGGTGATGCCGCCGCTCCCCACCCCGACCTTGGAGGTGATGAGCGAGCGCTCGGCATGCGCGTCCGCGCCCACCGCGCCCGATAGATTCTTGGTCTCCAGCGGCTTGAGGTCCATGACATCGCGCAGGTCGGCGAGCTCGTCCTTGACCTGGTTCAGCTGTTTCTGCGCTTTCTCGTGCGCCTTCTGCCGCTGGTCGACCGGCGGCGGCGTGATCATCGCCACCTTGGGCTGCTCGATCTTCGGCTTCTCGGGTTGCGGCGGCGGCGGGGGCGGCGGCTTGGGCTTGTTCTCCAGCATGACCCGGGCCAGGCGTTGCGGCACGTCCTCGGCCGCCGCGCGCTTGGGATGCGGCAGCAGTGGAAAGAGGATGCCGAAGAACAGCAGCACGATCAGCAGCACGCGCAGGATCTTGTGGAAGCGCGCGCTCGATTCCGCATCCCCCTCCCAGGGGAGATCGAATTCTCGGTAATACGGTGCCAGCAGCATGCTTGACTACACCGGCTTGAACTGACCGCTCGCCACCGGTTTCTCCTTCTGGATCACCGCCAGCGAGATGCGGCCGTAATCCGCGTCGGTGCAGGTCGCCATGACGCGCTTGAGCACCTCATAGGGCAGCGCCTTGTCGGCCATGATGGTGATCTCGCGCTGGGCCAGGTCGCGCTCGGTCATCTCCTTGCCGACCAGCAGGGGACGCTTGAGCGCCG
>JAFAPI010000005.1 GCA_019247195.1 Gammaproteobacteria bacterium | reverse complement strand
GGCTACATGCGCGAGGAGATCGTCGGCGTCGCGCTCGGGGTCGAGCCGACGCGGGCGGCGTACGTGCCGCTGCGCCACGACGCACCCGGCACCGCCGCGCAGCTCGAGCCGGCGCGGGTGCTCGCGGCGCTGCAGCCGCTGCTGGAGGCGGACGCACCGGCCAAGGTGGGGCACGACCTCAAGCACCAGGCGCACGTGCTCGCGCGCGCCGGGATCCGCCTGGGCGGGCTGCGCTTCGACACCATGCTCGAGTCGTACGTTCTCAACAGCGTCGCGACCAATCACGCACTCGAGATGGACGCGCAGCGCTACCTCGGGCAGCGCCCGCTCGCGCTCGAGGACGTCGCCGGGCGCGGCGCGCGGCAGCTGCCCTTCGGTCAGGTGCCGCTCGAGCGGGCCACCGAGTACGCCGCCGGCCGCGCCGCGCTCACCCTGCGCCTGCACGCCGCCCTGTGGCCGCAGCTTGCCGCCCTGCCGGCGCTGGCGCGCCTCTACGAGGAGATCGAGGCGCCGCTCGTGCCGGTGCTGCACACGATGGAGCAGTGCGGCGTGCTCGTCGACCGCGAGCAGCTGCGCGCGCAGAGCCGCGAGTTCGCGCGCCAACTGCAGGAGCTGCTGCAGCAGGCGCATCGCGAGGCCGGCCACGAGTTCAACATCGAGTCGCCGCGCCAGCTGCAGCAGATTCTCTTCGAGCGGCTGCAGCTGCCGGTGCGCCGCCGCACCCCCACCGGCCAGCCCTCGACCGCCGAGGACGTGCTCGAGGAGCTGGCGCAGAGCTATGCGCTGCCGCGCATCGTGCTCGAGTACCGGGCGCTCTCGAAGCTCAAGTCGACCTACACCGACAAGCTCCCCGAGCTGGTGCACGAGGGCACCGGCCGCATCCACACCTGCTACGCGCAGGCGGTCGCCGCCACCGGGCGACTCTCCTCGCTCGAGCCGAACCTGCAGAACATCCCCATCCGCCGCAGCGAGGGGCGGCGCATCCGCCGCGCCTTCATCGCCCCGCCGGGCCACCTGCTGCTCGCCGCGGACTACTCGCAGATCGAGCTGCGCATCATGGCGCACCTCTCCGGCGATGAGAGCCTGCGCGCCGCCTTCGCCGCCGACCGCGACGTGCACCAGGCGACCGCCGCCGAGGTGTTCGAGGTCGAGCTCGGCGCGGTGAGCGCCGACCAGCGCCGCACCGCCAAGGTGATCAATTTTGGGCTGATCTACGGCATGTCCCCGTTCGGCCTGGCGCGCAACCTCGGCATCGAGCGCTCCGCGGCGCAGCGCTACGTGGAGCGCTACTTCGAGCGCTACCCCGGGGTGAAGCGCTTCATGGACGACACGCGCTTCAAGGCGCGCGAGCTCGGCTACGTCGAGACCGTGTTCGGCCGCCGCCTGTACCTGCCCGACATCCGCTCCGGCAACCCGCAGTTGCGCCAGTACGCCGAGCGCGCCGCGATCAATGCCCCCATGCAGGGCACCGCCGCCGACATCATCAAGCGCGCCATGATCGCGGTGCAGGCGTGGCGGCGCGCGAGCGGCTGCGCGGCGCGCCTCCTGATGCAGGTCCACGATGAGCTCGTGCTCGAGGTCCCCGCTGCGGAGATCGAGGCGGTCCGCGCCGCGGTTCGCGAGTGCATGATGAGCGCGGCCGAGCTCAGCGTGCCGCTGCGGGTGGACATGGGCGCCGGCGCAAACTGGGACGAGGCGCACTGAGCCGCGATCCCGGCTGAGCGTGCCGGCGCAGGCCGACGCGACCGTCAGCGTGCGCGCTCACGCGGATGCGTCCCGCACCCCGCATGCGGCGCCCCGCCACGCTCGAACTTCCCCGCTCCTGCCCAGTCCCCACCTCAGGTTCCCCACCACGGCAGTTGTCGCCTGCGGGCCACACGCCCGCGATGGGAGGGGTTAGGGATGACTCCTTTATATCTCCGGAGGTGCAGTATGCGAACGCTCCCGCTCACCGCCCTGCTGTCACTGGGCCTTCTCGGCACCGCGCACGCCCTCGACGGTGCGCCCAACCTGCTCTACATCGGCGCCGGCCTCTCCAACAACCAGGTGGACGACATCACCCACACCGGCGTGCCGTTCTCGCGCATCAGCAAGACCTCCTGGAAAGCGCTCGCCGGTGTGCGGCCGATCCCGTGGCTCGGCGTCGAGGTCAATTACATGGACCTCGGCAACCATACGGACCGGATCCTGGGCGGGACGGCCGGCGTCGGACCGGGCACCTACAGCCGCTCGGACGCGCGCGCCTTCGCCGGGTACGCGGTGGGCTTCGTGCCGCTGCCACCGGCGGTTCCGTTCCTGGACCTCTACGGCAAGGCGGGCGTGGCGCGCTGGCGTCTCTCCGGGGCGAGCGATGCGGGCAGCTTGCCGCCGACCAGCAGTGGCTTCTATGACTTCACCGACCGGGGCACGAGTTTCGCGTGGGGAGTCGGCGCGCAGGCGCACGTCGGCAACATCGGCGGCCGCCTCGAGTGGGAGCGTTTCAGCATCCCCAACACCAGCGGCGCGCGGATCTGGTCGGCGGCGATCGTGCTCAGCCTGCTCTGACAGGTGTGGCTCAGACGCGACAACCGCTTGAGCAAACTTATGATTTGCATGCGTATTTTTTCGGGCTCCCGCCGGAACTTGCCGGGGCACCCGTCGTCCAACCGACCGAGTGCCTAGCACTCCCCGCTTCCCTCCCTGAGCGGGTGAACCCGGTTCATGAGACCTGTGCCGGGTTAGTCTGCCCCGGCGGATTCCACAAGAACCCGCCGGGGTCTTTTATCTGATCCACCCCTCGAGCACGTCCTGTGCCTCGCTCACGCCGGTCCCGTCCTGTGCCGAGAAGAGTTGCACGGTGGCGCGCCCGCCCAAGGCCTGTCGGGCAGTTGCGAGGGCGCTCAATGCCTCGGCCCGCTTGAGCTTGTCAGACTTGGACAGCAGCACGTGGACGCGATGGGGCTGTGCCCAGCTGAGCAGCGCCTCGTCCCCGGGCCCAAGACCGCGCCGCGCATCCACTACCAGCAGCAGTCCCCGCAGGCTGGTCCGCTCGCGCAGCGCAGAGAGCAGCGCGGGCCAGGTGCGCCGCTGGGCGGCGGGGGCCGCGGCGTAACCGTAGCCCGGCAGGTCCACCAGGCGCCGGCCGGGGGCGAGCTCGAAGAAATTCAACAGCTGTGTGCGACCGGGTGTCTTGCTGGTACGCGCCAACGAATGTCGCTGGGTGAGCGCGTTGAGCGCGCTCGACTTGCCGGCGTTGGAGCGGCCGGCACACGCGACCTCGGCGCCCACGTCCGGCGGCAAATGCGCGGGCGCCGCCGCGCTCAGCAGGAAGCGGGCTGCCGGGAAGCGGCTCATCGCTCGGAGGTCCCGGAAAGCGCGAGCACGACCGTAGTGTACAATCGCCCGCCCTCACGACTGCGAAAATGCGCGGGGATTGAAGCATGCCGCAGACCTCCACGGCGGCCCACACAGCATGGCGCGTTCTCGCCGGCGTCCTCCTCAGTGGACTCGCCGCGGCGGCCGCCGCGGACACGCCGCCGGCGACTACACCCGCCGCGACGACACCGATGGCGAGCGCACCGGCGGCGGATGCGCCGGCGGCTAACGCATCAGCGGCGAACGCACCAGCGGCGAACGCACCAGCGGCGCCTGCGACCCTCGACCCCTTCGCGAGCGGCAAGGTGGCCGACGGGGCGACCAAGGCGGCCGTCTGCGCCTCCTGTCACGGACCCAACGGCAACAGCATCAACCCGGAGTGGCCGCGTCTTGCTGGGCAGAGCGCGGTCTACATCGCCGAGCAGCTGCATCTCTTCAAGTCGGGTGCGCGCCCGAACCCCGTGATGATGCCGATGGCGAGCGGACTGAGCGACCAGGACATCAGCGACCTGGCCGTTTACTTCGAGGCGCAGACCCCGGCCGGACTCGAGGCCGATCCGTCCTACTGGCAGGCGGGCGAGGCTCTCTACGTGCGCGGGGACAGCGCGCATGAGGTGCCGGCCTGCGTGGCCTGCCACGGTCCGGTCGGGCGGGGCAACCTGGCCGCGGGCTACCCGGCGTTGCGTGCGCAGCAGTCGGTGTACGTCGTCAAGCAGCTCACGGATTACGCGAGCGGCGCGCGCTACACCGGAACCAACCCCGCGCAGGCGAGTCGCAACGGGGTGATGATGTTTACGATCGCCAAGCGCCTGAGCCCGGAGCAGATCCGCGACGTCGCCTCCTTCGTGCAGGGCATGCGCTAGCGCCGGAGATTCGGATGAAGCGACCGCTGATTGTGGCCACGCTGCTGGCTCTCACGGCCTGTGGCTCGCGCGAGCCAGCGCCGCCTCCGCCCGCCCCGGCCGCGGCCCCCGCACCGACCGCAGCGACCCCGCCGCGCGCGGCGAACGAGCTCGCCCAGGCGAGCACCTCGCAGGAGTCGGCCGGCAACGAGACCGACCACGCCGACAGCGGCGATGCCTCGCTCGAGCGCATGGCGGCAACGCCGGGGGGTACCCCGCTGCCGGAAGGCAAGTGGCAGGCGGGTACCGACTACAACGCGCTGGTCCCCGCGCAGCCGACCAGTTCCGGCCCCGGCAGGGTCGAGGTGATGGAGATCTTCTGGCTCGCCTGCCCGCACTGCTATGAACTCGAACCCTTCCTGCAGGGCTGGCTGAAGAGCAAGCCCGCCTGGATCGACTTCGTGCGCGTGCCGGTCATCTGGCAGCCCATGCACCGGGCGCACGCCCGCCTCTACTACACGCTGGATGCGCTCGGACGGCTCGACCTGGTACGCAAGGCGATGGATACGATGGTCAAGGAACATACGCTGCTGGTCGGGGACTCGGACGAGGAGACCGAGCGGCTGATGCAGAGGTGGGCGGTGGCCCAGGGCGTGAGTGCCGCGGACTTCGCCAACGCCTACAACTCCTTCACCGTCAACGCCAACCTGCAGCGCGCCGAGGAGCTCACCAACCGCTACCGCGTCGAGGGCGTGCCGTTCATCGTGGTGAACGGCAAGTACACCACGGACGTCACGCACGCGCGCGCGGAGTCACGCCTCATAGAGCTGATCGGCGATCTCGCCGCCGCCGAGCACCACCACTGAGCACGGCGCAGCCCCCGCGGTGCTGAGCGCCTACCTCCCGACCGCGCAGGGCCTCGAGCGCCAGGAGGTGCACGGCGAACCGCCCGCGGCGGCTCTGTGGCTCGATCTGCTCGAACCGACGGCGCAGGAAGAGCACGGCCTCGAGCGGGCGCTGCGCATCGAGGTGCCCACGCGCGATGAGATGCGCGCGATCGAGACCTCCAACCGCCTGTACGAGGACGGAGGCTGGCTCTACCTCACCGCCACGGTGCTCTACCGCGCCGACACCGATCACCCCGAGACCACCCAGGTCACCTTCATCCTGGGCGAGGGCCGCCTCGTGACCAGCCGCTATGCGGCGCTGCGCTCGTTCAGCGACTTCAGTGCCTACGCGGCGACACACCCGACCGCCTGCGGCAGCGCGGCGCAGCTGCTGGTCGGCCTGCTCAATGCCATCGTCAATCGTCTGGCGGACGGACTGGAGCGCGTCGGCACCGAGATCGACGCCCTCTCGCTGCAGGTCTTCCCACGCGGCCGGGCGGCGCGCAAGCGCGACTACCAGCGGGAGTTGCAGCAGATCGGCGGCAACGGCGACGTCGTCTCGCGTGCGCGGGAGAGCCTGGTCAGCCTCGCGCGCCTGCTCGCCTTCCTGCAGGAGAGCGCCGATGCGCGCATCACACCCGAGGTGCGCGCCAGCCTGCGCACCGTGACGCGGGACGTCAGCGCGCTGAGCGACCATGCGACCTTCCTGGTCGGCAAGGCCCAGTTCCTGCTCGATGCGACCCTGGGCCTGGTGACCATCGACCAGAACAACATCCTCAAGATCTTCTCGGTGGTGGCGGTGCTGCTGCTGCCTGCCTCGGTGATCGTCGGCTTCTTCGGCATGAACTTCGCCCATATGCCGTGGCTGCACGAGCCGTGGGGCGTGTGGGCCGCGGTCGGCCTCATGCTCGTCACCTCGCTCGGGCCGTACGTCTATTTCAAGCGCAAGGGGTGGCTGTGAAGGCGCGGCGCGGTCAACCCTGCGCCGGCTCGCCCGTTAGCAGCGCTGTGCGCGGTGGGATTGGCGCGCCCGACTGGATTCGAACCAGCGACCTGCAGCTTCGGAGGCTGCCACTCTATCCAACTGAGCTACGGGCGCGTTGGGGGCGGCGATGATACGCAGGAACGCGGCTCAGGGTCCACGGCGGGCCGGAAGCGGTCCCAGGCTCTGGAACAGCCGGGGGCTGCAGGCGTCTAATGTGCGGATCAAGGAGAAAGCCATGTCTCGAATGCTTTTGATCGCCCTCGCCTCCCTCGCCGCGGCCGGCTGTGCGAGCACGCAGACGCAGCCCTCGGCAGCGGCCGCGCCCAAGGCCAGCGCCGCACAGCAGCCGGCCAAGCCCTGCCTCAGCGCCTCGGCCATCCCCCAGACCAATTGCGATGCGTTCGGGCGCAGCTACTCGCAGGATGACCTGCGGCGCACCGGCCAGGTCAATCCCGGCGCCGCGCTGCAGATGCTCGATCCCTCCATCAGCAGCCACTGAGGCCAGAGTCCCCGCCCGCGACTGTCAAGCTGGCACGGTCGCCGGGCCGACCGTAGCCGCGGTCGATTCCACGGCAGTGGCCTGGCCCGCATTTACGCCCGCCACGGGGGCGCGGCTATACTGCGCGGCCGATTCGGGGAGCGCGCCAGTCCGTGAGCAAACAAGACACCCATTTCTTCAACGTGTTCAGCATGGTGATCGGGCTGTTGGTCGCGGTCGCGGTAGGAATCTTCGCCTTCGCGCGCATCGTCGGTAACGACACGCAGGGGCGACAGATCGTCGAGGACGCGGCCTACAGCCGCAACGTCGCCCAGAGGCTCAATCCCCCGAGCCAGGAGGCCGTCGCCGGCCAGGACAACTCGGCGCTCGCCATCAAGGCGGAGAGCCCTGCCGCGGGTGCGGCCGGCTCCGCGCTGGCGGTGCCCAAGAACGGCGAGGAACTCTTCCAGCAGGTCTGCAGTGCCTGTCACGGTCAGGGGATCGCCGGGGCGCCGAAGGCGGGGGACAAGGCGGCGTGGGGTCCGCGCATCGCCCAGGGCAAGGCGACGCTGTATCAGCACGCGCTCGGCGGCTTCCAGGGCAAGGCCGGCGTGATGCCCGCCAAGGGTGGACGCGTCGATCTGCCGGACGACCTGGTAAAACAGGCCGTCGACTACATGGTGCAGAAAGCGCAGTAGCCTAGAGCGGCGGCGGACGGTCGGGCGCGCCCGGCGCCGGGCCGGCGACCCCACCCTCGAGCGCGGCGAGCCGGCCCTCGAGCGCCTCGAGCTTCGCGCGGGTGCGCTCGAGCACCTTCGCCTGGGCATCGAACTCATCGCGGCTCACCATGTCGAGCTTGGTCAGTTGCTCGCGCAGGATGGCGCGGAAGTTGCTTTCCAGGTCCTGCTGCACGCTCCTCACCGCCGGCGGCAGCTTCTCGAACAGGCGCCGCGCCAGCTCATCGATTCGAAACGGTTCCATCGCTTACCTCGTGGCCGCCCGCCCGCTCTTGAGGCAGGCGGCGGCAGTCTGGCTCCAAAACAGTGCACGTGCGGCCCGCGCCGCGGGGGCAACTCCGCGCCCGGCCCGGAGCGCCGGTATGGCACGAAAGCTGCACCGCCGAGCGCATCGCGGGAAAGCTTACCCCCCGCCGCGCCGTCGTGCCCAGCCGAGGAGAACGCTGCATGACCTGCCGTGCCGTGCGCCCGTGCCTGCTGCTTCTCGCCGCCCTGCCGACGCTCGCCGCGGCGGCTCCCCCCGTGCCGGACAAGGGGGATACCGCGTGGATGCTGGTCTGCACCGCGCTGGTGCTGCTGATGAGCGTACCGGCACTCGCGCTCTTCTACGGGGGCCTGGTGCGCACCAAGAACATGCTCTCGGTGCTCATGCAGGTTCTGGTCGGCTTCTCGCTCCTCACCGTGCTCTGGTGCGTGTACGGCTACTCCCTCGCCTTCACCGCAGGCAACTCCGTGGTCGGCGGGCTGAGCCGGCTCTTCCTGCACGGGGCGGTGGACGCCGCGACCGGTACGCACGCGCTGGCGGCGACCTACAGCCGTGGCACGCCGCTCTATGAGCTGGTGTACGTGGGCTTCCAGGCGACCTTCGCCGCGATCACGGGCTGCCTGATCCTCGGCTCCCTCGTCGAGCGCATCAAGTTCTCGGCGGTGCTGCTGTTCCTGGTGATCTGGTTCACCCTCGCCTACTGCCCGATCGCGCACATGGTCTGGTACTGGGCCGGTCCCGACGCCTACACCTCTGCGGCAGCGGCGGCCACCGCCAATCTCCAGGCGGGATTGCTGTGGCGCTGGGGGGCGCTCGATTTCGCCGGTGGCACGGTGGTGCACATCAATGCGGGCGTCGCGGGACTGGCCGGCGCGGTCGTGCTCGGACGGCGCCTCGGCTTCGGGCGCGAGCCCATGCCGCCCCACAGCCTCACCCTCACCATGGTGGGGGCCTCGCTCCTGTGGTTCGGCTGGTTCGGCTTCAACGCAGGCTCCGCGCTCGAGGCCAATGGCTCCGCCGCGCTCGCCTTCCTCAATACCTATCTCGCCACCGCCTGCGCGGTGCTGGCCTGGACCGGCGCCGAGTGGCTGCTGAAGGGCAAGCCCTCGATGCTCGGCGCCGCCTCGGGTGCGGTCGCCGGACTGGTCGCCATCACCCCCGCCGCCGGCAACGTCGGCGTGCCGGGCGCCTTCGCGATCGGCTCGGGCGCGGGGCTCGTGTGCCTGTGGGGCGTCACCGGGCTCAAGCGCCTGCTGCGCGCGGACGACGCGCTCGATGTATTCGGGGTGCACGCCGTGGGCGGGGTATTCGGCGCACTCATGACCGGCATCTTCAATGCGCCCGAACTCGGCGGCCCCGGCACGCTCGACTGGCTGAGCGGGGTGCAGGCCTACCCGGGCATCGCCCGGCAGTTCCTCATCCAGCTGGCGGCCGTCGCGGTGGTGATCGCCTGGAGTGGCACGGTCTCCCTGGCCGGCTTCCTCCTGGTGAAGCACACCCTGGGCCTGCGGGTCGCCGAGGACGAGGAACGAGAGGGTCTGGACATCAGCTCGCACGGCGAGCGGGCCTACGACCTCTGAAAAGGCACCCCCGGCAGGCAGCGGGTCGTGGCTTTGCTACCCTGTGACGCCTGCGGGCCGGCCGCGTGCGGCCGGTGTGACGGAGTTCAAAGGTCGCACCCACCCCTGCGGCCATACTGCGTGGCGGGAGGCCTCTATGTTGCGATTTTTACCGCTCTTGCTGGTGCTGGGCGCCTGCGGCGTGGCTCGTGCCGATGTCTATCGCTGGGTGGATGAGCACGGTGAGCCGCACTACAGCGACCAGTGGGTCCCGGGCTCGCAGGTGATCAAGACCACCCGCACCCGCGCGGGTACCGACAGCCCCGGCCGCGCCGCCGAGCAGAAGAACCTCATGGCGAGCAGCCGCAACATCTCCGGCCAGCTCGAGGACGAGTCCAATGCGCGCGCCGTGCAGCAGGACATGGCGCGGGTGCGCGAGGCCCAGTGCCGCGCCGCCCAGGACCGCTACCTGAAGGCCATCGAGTCGCGCCGCGTATACAAGGAGAGCAAGGACGGGGACCGTCAGTACCTCTCCGATGACGAGGCGGACGCGTACCGTGAGGTGGCGCGCAAGGACGTGCAGGTGCGCTGCGGCAGCGCGCCGAAGTTCGACGCCAACACGCCCATCCCCGAGCCCAAGCCGATCGAGCCGCAGCCGATCCCCGAGCCGAAGGTCAATCCGGCGCTCGCCACCAGCAACTGAGGCGCGCGCCGCGGGCGGTTTCCGTGGCGCGGGCCGAGGCTCTATAGTCGCGCTGCGCGATCCGGCGCGGCTCGCTCCCACCTCATGCGCGTAGGTTTCGTCGGCCTCGGCGCCATGGGCACGCACATGGCGCGCAACCTGCGGCGCGCGGGTCTCCTGGCCGCGCTCTACAACCGCACCGCCGCCAAGGCGCAGACGCTCGGGGCGGAGCTGCAGGTGCCGGTCTGCGCCAGCCTCGGCGAGCTGGCCGCGGCCTGCGAGGCGGTCGTGTGCTGCGTCTCCGCCGACGCGGACGTGACCGAGGTGGTCGCCGCGCTCGCGCCGCGGCTCGCCCCGGGGGCGCTGGTGCTCGACTGCTCGACGGTCGGCGCCGAGACGGCGCGCGCGGCCGCCGCGACACTCGCGGCCGCCGGCGCGCAGTTTCTCGACTGCCCGGTGAGCGGCGGCGTCGAGGGGGCGCGCGATGCCACGCTCGCCATCATGGTGGGCGGCAGCGAGGCGGCCTTCGCGCGCGCCCAGCCGATCCTCGCCGCGCTCGGCCGCACCGTGACCCGTTTCGGACCGAGCGGCAGCGGCCAGGCCGCCAAGGCGACCAACCAGATCATGTGCGCGGGCATCATCGAGGCGGTCGCCGAGGCGATGGCCTTCGCGCACGCGCAGGGTCTGCCCCTCGAGCGCCTCATCGATACCCTCGGCAAGGGCGCCGGCTCGAGCTGGTACTTCGTGCACCGCGCACCCAACATGGTGCGCAACGCCTACCCGGCGGGCTTTCGGGTGCGGCTGCACGCCAAGGACCTGCGCATCTGCCACGACATGGCGGCGCGCTTCGGCGTCGAGCTGCCGGTCGTGGAGCGCATGCTGGCGGAGTACGCCGAGCTCATCGCGCGCGGCTGGGGCGATGAGGACATCTCGGCGACCTACCGGCTGAAGGCCGAGCTGTTCGAGCGCACCAACCTCATGCGCCCTCCGGGTGAGCGCGGCGGCGCATGAACACCGACGCGCGCGACCGCACCCTCTATCTGCCGGACTTCTGCACCTCGCGCGCGACGCTGCTGATCGTGCTGATCGTCGAGCTCACCGCGCTGGTGCTGACACTCGCGCGGCAGAGCGTCACGGTGGATTTCTGGACCGACCTGGTGCGCTCCTCGCTGTTCCTGCTGTGGATCGGTCTCACCTGCGCGGCGCTGCTGTGCCTGCTGCGCCGGCCGCTGGCGCGGCTCTCGGTGGGCAGGGCCTCGGCGGCCGTGCTGGCGCTCATCGTGGCGGTGGTGGCGGCGATCTCGCTGTGCGCCTTCCTGCTCGGCCGCACCCAGCTGGTGCTCGATTCAGGCGGGGGCGCGCTCTTTCCCACCAGCGCGGCGCGCTTCGTGCTGCGCAACGTGTGGATCGGGTTCATCATCTGCGGCGTGGCGCTGCGCTACTTCTACGTCGCCCACCAGTGGCGGCGCAGCATCGAGGCGCGCGCCGCGGCGCGGGTCCATGCCCTGCAGGCGCGCATCCGCCCGCACTTTCTCTTCAACAGCATGAACACCATCGCCGCCCTCACCCGCAGCAACCCGCCGCGCGCCGAGAGCGCGGTGCAGGACCTCGCCGACCTGTTCCGCGCCACCCTGAGCGAGCAGGGAGGGACGATTACCCTCGCCGAGGAGCTCGAGGTCGCACACACCTACCAGCGCATGGAGCAGCTGCGGCTCGGCGAGCGCCTCGAGGTCAAGTGGCAGACGGACGCCCTGCCGGCGGGGGCGCTGGTGCCCGGCCTCATCATCCAGCCGCTGCTCGAGAACGCCATCTACCATGGCATCGAGCCGCGCGCCGAGGGTGGCACGGTCACGATCAGCGGCGAGGTGAACGCCGGCCTGGTGACCATCGTGGTGCGCAATCCGCTCTCCGCCGCGCCGCAGATGCGTGAAGGCAACCGCCTGGCGTTGGCCAACATCCGCGAGCGGCTGACGCTCATGTACGGCGAGCGCGCGCTGCTGAAGTCCGGCCGCTTCGACGGCGAGTACATCGTCACGCTGCGCTTTCCGCTGATCGAGCGCAGTCTCGGCGCCCGGCTCGCCGCACCCGCCTGAGGCGATGGCCCCGCAGCCGCTCAAGGTGCTCATCGTCGACGACGAGCCGCCGGCCCGTGCGCGGCTGCGCAGTCTGCTCGGCGAGCTCGACTCGATCGAGGTGGTCGGGGAGGCCGCCAACGGGCGCGCGGCGCTGGCGCACACGCACGAGCTGATGCCCGATGTGCTGCTGCTCGATGTGCGCATGCCGGAGATGGACGGCCTCGAGGCTGCGCGCCACCTGAGCGTGCTGCCCGAGCCTCCGGCGGTGATCTTCACCACCGCCTACGATCAGTACGCCATGCAGGCGTTCGAAGCGCACGCGGTGGGTTACCTGCTCAAGCCGGTGCGCAAGGAGCAGCTGGCGGCCGCACTCGCCCGCGCCGGGCGCCTGACGCGCGTGCAGCTGCAGCGCCTCGCCGTGCACGAGGGCAGCCGCCGCAGCCACATCGCGGCGCGGCACCGCGAGGGCCTGCGCCTGATCCCGCTCGAGGACGTGCAGTGCTTCCTCGCCGACCAGAAGTACACGACCGTCAAGCACGTGCACGGGGAGGATCTCATCGAGGACTCGCTGCGCGCGCTCGAGGCCGAATTCGGCGACGCCTTCGTGCGCATCCACCGCAACGCACTGGTTGCGGTGCGCTACCTCGAGCGCATCGAGCGCAACGCCGAGGGCCAGTACCTGGTGCAGCTGCGCGGCGGCAGTGCCCCGCTCGCGGTCAGCCGCCGCATGGCGGGGGAGCTCAAGGAGCGCTTCCGCATCTGAGCCTGGCGCGGTTGCCGCTGCGGTGGAAATGGGCCAGAGTGCAAGCTCGCCCAGCGGGAGGGGAGCCCATGGCAAAAAGAGAACAGCTGACCCGCCGCGCCGTGCTGGGTAGCCTCGGTGCGCTGCCCTTCCTCAGCTGGGCGCGGGCGGCAGACACCCCGCCCCCCTCGCTCCTCTATCAGCGCGAGGCCGCCCCGCTCACCGCCGCCGGCCAGGTGCCCAACGTCATGGGGTTCGAGCCGCTCGCCCGGCGCGCGCTGCCGCCGGCGCACTACGCCTATCTCGCCACCGGCGTCGACGACGACCACACCGTGGTGCGTAACCAGGAAGCCTTCGGCCATTACCAGATTCGCGCGCGCCGCTTCGCCGACCGCCGCCACCTCGACCTGACGCGCGAGGTGTTCGGCGCGCGCTGGCCGATGCCGCTGTACCTGTCGTGCGTCAGCAGCATGGGCGCCTTCCACCCCGAGGGCGAGCTGGCCGTGGCGCGCGCCGCGCACTCCCGCGGCGTGCAGATGATGCTCGCGAGCGGCAGCTCGGTGGCGGTGCGGCCGGTGCTGGATGCGTGCGGCGGCCCGCTGTGGATGCAGCTCTACCCAACCGATGACTGGGCAGTCACCGAGGAGCTGGTGCGCCGCTACACGGACGCCGGCGTCAGCGCGATCGTCCTGACCCTGGACAACCTCGGCCGGCGCCGCAACAACGAGACGCTGTTCAGCGCCATGGCCCGCGACAGCCGGCCGTGCGCCAGCTGCCACGTCAACAATTCGCACGACATGTGGCGCCGCGGGCCGATCTTCACGGGCATCGACACCTCGCGGGTGACTCAGCTCGAGCCGGATGAGCAGACGCTGCAGTTCTTCGACCGCCTGCGCGCGCAGGTGAAGGTTCGCCTCATCGCCAAGGGCATCGTCACCGGCGAGGATGCGGCGCTCGCCGTGCAGCACGGCGCCGACGCGGTCATCGTCTCCAACCACGGCGGCCGTGACGAGGAGACGCTGCGCGCCTCGATCGACTGCCTGCCCGAGGTCGTGGCGGCCGTGCGCGGCCGCGTGCCGGTTTTCGTCGACGGCGGCTTCCGCCGCGGCACGGACGTCTTCAAGGCGCTCGCGCTCGGGGCCAGCGCCATCGGCGTCGGCCGGCCGCACGCCTGGGGCCTGTCCGCCTTCGGACAGGACGGCGTCGAGGCCGTGATCGACATCTACGCCCGCGAGCTGGACGCGATCATGCGCCAGGCGGGCACGGTCAACACCGGCGAGATCGGAGCCGCCAGCGTGCTGCGCGCCTGAGACGGCGGGCGCGGCCGTGCGCCCGCCGCCGAGCCTCACCTACTGCTTGTCAAAGACGAGCGTCTCGTCGCCTGACTTGCCGCTCGGCTGCATGCCGGTGTTGTGCACCTTCAGCGTCTTGCCGTCGGCCGACACGGTGCGATGCACGTGCCCGACCGTCTTGCCGCCCTTCCTGAGATCGAAATCCCAGGTGTGGTCGTTGACCTTCTTGGCGTGGATCTCATCGAGCGTGCCGGCGCTCATCTTGTTGTCCTCGCCGTCCTTGTATTGCACCGTCATGGACTGCTCCTTGCCGTCCGCACCGGTGAGTTTCTGCTCGAGGGTGTAGGTACCGCTCGTCTCGGTGTAGGTCCGCGTACCGGACTTGAGCTCATTGCCGTGCGAGAACTTCGACTTGGCCGTATTGAGCGTCCAGCTGCCGACGATCGGGTCGGCGGCGAATGCGGGCGCGGCGAGCGCAGCGCAAAGCAAAGCGACGACGGTGAACAGCTTTTTCATGGGGGATCCCTTCGGGCGTGTTGTTAGTTAGGAAGGTGGTACAGCCTGGGAACGCACGAGGATGCGCGCCTGCCCGGGCCAGATCAAGCCAGCAGGGTGAGCTTCAGCTTGTCCTTACAGGATGTAGCGGCTCAGGTCCTCGTCCTTGACGAGGTTGCCGAGGTGATCGTCGACGTAGCGGGCGTCGATGCGCACGCTCGCGGCGCCGTTGCCGGCGCCCGCCTGCTCGGAGGCCTCGTACGACACGGTCTCGAGCAGTCGCTCCATCACCGTGTGCAGGCGGCGCGCGCCGATGTTCTCGGTGCGCTCGTTCACCTGGAAGGCGATCTCGGCGATGCGCTGCACGCCGCTCGTGTCGAACTCGACCGCCAGCCCCTCGGTCTGCATCAGCGCCCGGTACTGCGCGGTGAGGGAGGCGTCGGGTTCGGTCAGGATGCGCGTGAAGTCGCCCACCTTCAGCGAGTCGAGTTCGACGCGGATCGGCAGCCGGCCCTGCAGCTCGGGGATCAGGTCCGAAGGCTTGGAGAGGCTGAAGGCACCGGAAGCGATGAACAGCACGTGGTCGGTCTTCACCGGGCCGTACTTGGTGGCGACCGTCGAGCCCTCGACCAGCGGCAGCAGGTCGCGCTGTACGCCCTCGCGCGACACGTCCGCGCCGATGGTCTCCTGGCGGCGCGTGACCTTGTCGATCTCGTCGATGAACACGATGCCGTTCTGCTCGGCATTGGCGAGCGCCTGAATCTTCAGCTCGTCCTCGTTGATGAGCTTGGCCGCCTCCTCGTCGGTGAGCAGCTTCAGTGCCTCGCGCACCCGCACCTTGCGGGTGCGGGTGCGGTTGCCGCCGAGATTCTGGAACATCGACTGCAGCTGCTGCTGCATCTCTTCCATGCCCGGCGGCGCCATGATCTCGACCCCGGCCGGCAGCGCACGCAGCTCGATCTCGATCTCGCGCTCATCGAGCTCGTGCTCGCGCAGCATCTTGCGGAATTTCTGCCGCGTCTCGGAATCGCGCGCCGGCGCGGGCTCATCGGTCGAGAAGCCCATCATGCGCGGCTTGGGCAGTAACGCATCGAGTACACGCTCCTCGGCTGCATCGGCCGCACGCTGTCGGACCTTCTCCACAGCCTGTTCGCGCGTCATCTTGACGGCGACGTCGACCAACTCCTTGACGATGGAATCGACGTCGCGGCCCACGTAGCCCACCTCGGTGAACTTCGTGGCCTCGACCTTCACGAAGGGCGCGTTGGCGAGCTTGGCAAGCCGCCGCGCGATCTCCGTCTTGCCCACGCCGGTGGGACCCACGAGGACGATGTTCTTGGGAATCACCTCGTCGCGCATCTCGGGCGCGAGCCGGAAGCGCCGCCAGCGATTGCGCAGGGCAATGGCCACGGCACGCTTGGCGGCGTCCTGGCCTACGATATGTTTGTCGAGCTCAGTGACGATCTGTTGCGGAGTGAGCGAGGACATCAGGCCGCTCCCTGCTTGAGTTCGTCGATGACCAGGTTGCGATTGGTGTAAATGCAGATATCCGCGGCAATGTTCAAAGAGCGCTCCACGATGCTGCGCGCGTCCAGCTCGGAGCCCTCGAGCAATGCGCGCGCCGCGGCGAGCGCGAACTGGCCGCCCGAGCCGATGGCCGCCACATCGTGGTCCGGCTCGATGACATCGCCATTGCCGGAGATCACGAGAACCTTGGAGGGATCGGCCACGAGCAGCAGCGCCTCCAGACGACGCAGGTAGCGGTCGGAGCGCCAGTCTTTCGCCAACTCGATCGCCGCTCGCGTGAGATTGCCGTACTTCTCGAGCTTGCCCTC
>JAFAPI010000112.1 GCA_019247195.1 Gammaproteobacteria bacterium | reverse complement strand
CCCTCGTCCGCAAGGCCCTGCTTGGCGAGCTTGAAGGTCCCGGTGCGCCTGAGCGCAGGCATGAGGCGCAGGAACACCGGCCGCGCATAGACGGGCAGTTCCCGGACGACACCGTCGGCAAAGGCCGTGAGGTCGAACCCTTCCCCGACCACGAGCGCGGCCATGCCGGCTCGTCCATCCTGCGCCGGCACCGCGACGCCATAGACCGCGGCCTCCTCAACGCCGGGTTGCGCGGCGAGGATCGCCGCCACTTCCGTGGTCGAGACGTTCTCGCCCTTCCAGCGGTACGTGTCGCCGACGCGGTCGACGAAATAGAAGAAGCCCTGCGCGTCCTGGCGCAGCAGATCGCCCGTGCGATACCAGGCATCCCCGGGGGCGAACACGTCGCGCAGGACCTTCTGCGCCGAGGCCGCCGCATCGGTATAGCCCTCGAACTGAGTGGCCTGCTGTCCCGCCAGGATCTGCCCGAGCGCCTCGCCGGGCTCGCCGATCGCGCAGCGCTCACAGCGGCCCTGCGCATTGCGCAGCGGGGCCGCGCGCTCGGGGTCGAAGCGCGCGAGCGCGACCGGCACCCGGTGCGCGAGGAAGGGCGGGATGCGCCCGAGCGAGCCGACCCGCCCCTCGCAGTTGTAGAGCGAGAAATTACCCTCGGTGGCGGCGTAGTACTCGAGGATCTGCGGGATGCGGAAGCGCCGCTGGAAGCGCTCCCAGATGTCACCGCCCAGGCCATTGCCACAGGCGATGCGCAGCGCGTGGGCCTGCTCCTCCGGCACCGGCGGCGAGGCCAGCAGGTAGCGACACAGCTCGCCGATGTACTGAAAGAGGGTGCAGCCACTTGCGCGCACGTCCGACCAGAAGCTGCGCGCCGCGAAGCGCTCGCGGACGACGACCGAGGCGCCGCACACCAGCGCCGCCCCGGGGGCCACCACGCCGCCGACGCTGTGATGGAGCGGCAAGCAGTCGTACATACGGTCCGCGGGCGAGATGTCCATCAGGCCGGCGAACCACTGACTCCACTGCAGCAGGCGGCGGTGGCTGACGTTCGCCGCCTTGGGCAGCCCCGTGGTGCCCGAGGTGTAGATGCACAGGGCACGGTCGGCGAGCGTGGCCCGCGTGCCTTCGCCGTCGGTGAGCGGAGCGCAGGAGTGCTGCAGCGCATCGACATCGAGCCGCGGCAACGCGCTGTCGCCCGCGCCGTGCACCCACAGCGGCAGCGGCGCGAGGCGCTCGCGCAGCGGGAGGAGGGCCGCGGCGAGCCCGGCGCTGCAAATGACACAACGGGGGCGCACGGAGGCGATCGAGTGCGCGAGCGGCTCGCCGCTGAGCTGGCTGTTGAGGAGCGCCACCGTGACGCCGACCGAGGTAAGCCCGAGCCACAACGCCAGGTACTCCGGGCGGTTCTCCATGTAGAGGCCGACCACGTCGTGCGCCTTGAGTCCGCGCGAGAGTGCCCAGCGCGCATAGCGGCGCATGGCCTCGGTGAGGGCCTGATAGGTGTAGCCGCCGTCGGTGCCGATGAGTGCCGGCCGCGCTGCGTGAGCGCTCGCCACCGACTCGATGAGCCGCGGCAGCGTGCGTTCGGGATGGCGCTCGATGGACGCGCTGCGCTCGAGGGCGCGCATCCAGGCCTTGAGAGGCGATCGCTTGTGTTCGTCGCTGTGCGCTGCCATCGTGCGGGCTTCAGGGAACAGGCCGTCGGTGCACACGACTTGCCCATGCCACGACCTATGATACAAACCGCCCCGTTGGCTTGCAGCGCCGCGCCCGGGTGCAGGCGATGAAACCCGAGACGCTGGCCCTGCACGCCGGCTACGACTGTGACCCGAGCACCAAGTCCGTCGCGGTGCCGATCTATCAGACCGTCGCCTATGCCTTCGACAGTGCCGCGCACGGCGCGGCGCTCTTTGACCTGGAGGTCGAGGGCTTTCGCTACACGCGCATCGGCAATCCCACCATCAGCGTACTGGAGCGGCGCGTCGCCGAGCTCGAGGGGGGGCTGGATGCGCTCGCGGTGAGCTCCGGTCAGACCGCCCTCTACTACACCGCCCTCAACCTGGCCGGCGCCGGCCAGAATCTCGTCTCGGTGCCGCAGCTCTACGGTACGACCCACACGCTCTTCGCCCACCTGCTGCCGAAGTTCGGCGTGCAGGTGCGCTTTGGCGCCTCGGACAGGCCCGAGGACCTGAGGTCCCTCATCGACGCCGACACCCGGGCAATCTTCTGCGAGACGGTCGGCAACCCGGCGGGTAACGTCTGCGACCTCGAGGCGCTGGCGGCCCTCGCCGCGGCGGCGCAGATCCCTCTCGTCGTTGACAACACCGTTCCCACCCCGATTCTGGTGCGTCCCATCGAGTACGGGGCGGACATCGTGGTGCACTCACTCACCAAGTTCCTGGGCGGCCACGGTACGACCCTCGGCGGGGCGATCGTCGACTCCGGACGCTTTCCCTGGGCCGAGCGGCGCGAGCGTTTTCCGGCCTTCAGCGAGCCTGACCCCTCCTACCACGGGCTCGTCTATGTCGATCACTACGGTCCGAAGGCCTTCCTCGGCCGGGTGCGCAGCGTCTTCAACCGCACCATCGGCGCGGTGCTCTCACCCTTCAACGCTTTCCTGCTGCTGCAGGGCATAGAGACCGTGGCGCTGCGGGTCGAGCGGCACGTCGAGAACGCGCGCCGCGTCGCGGACTACCTGCGGGCCGACCGCCGCGTCGAGTCGGTGAGCTACGCGGGCTTCCCGGACAGCCCGTACTACGCCCTGACGCAGAAGTATCTCGGCGGGCGCGCCTGCTCGCTCCTCACCTTCGCCATCCGTGGCGGCGTCGACGCCGGGACGCGCTTCTACGATGCGCTCAAGCTCTTCAAGCGGCTGGTGAACCTCGGGGACGCCAAGTCCCTCGCCTGTCATCCGGCCTCCACCACCCACCGGCAGATGTCCCCCGCCGAGCAGCGTCAGGCCGGGGTCGGTCCCGAGACTATCCGCCTCAGCGTCGGCATCGAGCACATCGACGACATCCTCGCCGACCTCGACCAGGCGCTCGCCGCCGCCACCGCGGCATGAGCGCCCGGGCGGAGCTGCCGCCGCCCGCCGCGGCGCTCTTTCCCGATGCGCCGACGCGACTGCGCATCGAGGATGCCCTGACGCGGGCGCTGCTCGCGGCGACGCGGCGCGTCGAGCAGGGATCGGTGCTGCCCACCCTCTCGCGCGAACAGCTGCGGGCGGAGCTCGCCCCCTTCGACTTCGACACGCCGCGCGCGCTCGAGAGCCTTCTCGAGTGGGTGGTGGCGCGCCTCGAGCACGGCGTGGTGCACATGAACCACCCACGCTACTTCGGGCTCTTCAACCCACCGGCGAATTTCCCCGCCCAGTGTGCCGATCGCATCGCCGGCGCCTTCAACCCGCAACTCGCGAGCTCGGGCTCCTCGCCACTGCCGGTGGAGATGGAGGCGCACGTCATCCGCGCCCTCGCGCAGCGTGCCGGGCTTCCGCCCGGCAGCGGCGGGCACTTCACCACCGCCGGCTCGGAAGCGAACTACACCGCGCTCGTGTGCGCGCTCACCCACGCCGAGCCGCGCTTTGCCCGGGAGGGCGTGCGCGCTTTCGGCGCGCCCGTGGCGATGTACACCTCGCGCGAGTGCCAGCCGGCCTGGTTCAAGATCGTCCACCAGGCGGGTATCGGCCGTGACGGTCTGCGCCTCATCGCCACCGATGGCCGCGGGCGCCTCGACCCGGTGGCGCTCGCCCAGGCGCTGGCGGCGGATCGCGCCCGCGGCGTGGTGCCGGTGCTCATCGCACCCACCGCCGGCACTACCGGTGCCGGCATGATCGACCCGCTCGCGGAGTGCGCGCACATCGCCCGCGCGGGGCGCATCTGGCTGCACGTCGATGCGGCCTGGGGCGGGGCAGCGCTGGCCTCGGCGAGGCTGCGGCCGTTGCTCGCCGGTCTCGAGCTCGCCGACTCGGTGACCATCGATGCCCACAAGTGGTTCGCGACCACCATGGGTTGCGGCATGTTCATCACCCGTGAGCCGCAGGCCCTGCAGGCCGCCTTCGGCGTCAGCGCGGAGTTCATGCCCTCGAGCGTGAGCCAGCTCGATCCCTATCTCACCAGCGTGCAGTGGTCGCGGCGTTTCCTCGGTCTGCGGCTGTTCCTCGCGCTCGGCGCGGCCGGCTGGAGCGGCTATGCCCGGCACCTCGAGCGCGCGGTCGCGGTGGCTGAGCAGATCGGCGCCGCGCTCAGCGAGCGCGGCTGGGCGGTGGTGAACGACTCACCGCTCGCGGTGCTGTGCCTGCGTCCGCCGCGCGGCGCTGCGCCGGTGCGCGAGATCGTGCAGCGCACCCTGGCCTCGGGGCGGGCCTGGGTGGCGGTCGCGAGGTACGAGGGCGAGGACCTGGTGCGCGTGTGCGTCACCCATGGGGAATCCTCCCGCGCCGACGTAGAGGAGCTGGTGGCAGCGCTCGAGGCTAGCCGCGGTTAAGGAGACGCCGCAGCAGCGCCTCGACCGAGGCCAGCGAGCGGAAGTTTGCCGGCGTGATGTCCTGCTGCGGGATGCTCAGGTCGAACTCCGCTTCCACGGCGAGCATCAGATTGACCATCTTGATCGAGCTCATGCCGAGCTCGCTCAGCGCGGCCTCCGCCGGCACCGAGGAGGTGCCCCGGCCCAGGATGCCGCAGAGCAGCGCCTGCAGCCGCGGGCGCAGCTCCGGTGCGACGCCCGGCGCGGAAGTGTCGTTCATGAGGGCGACCATGATAGCGGGACGCGCGCGGGGGCCTCGCGCGACGCGCGCACCCGCGCCAGCCAGTTGCGGTAGAGCTGCACCGCGTCGGCGTGCCAGTCGTGCGCAAGGCCCGCGGCGACCGCGGCGAACGGGAAGCCCTCGAGGAGCTCCGGCGCGCGCCGCGCCAGAGCCGCGGCGCGGAAACGCTCGAGCAGCGCCTCGCCGCTGCCGGGAACGTAACCGTGCGGCAGCGTGGGGTAGTGGGCCTGCTGCCCGCTCAGGTAGCGGCCGACGTCGCGGCGGTATTCCTTGAGGAGCGTGGTCGCCTCGTACTCCGGATGCCCCTGGAAGAACAGCATCACGCTCGGACTCTCGCGCACGAACGCGTCCGCCCCGCACTCGCGCGAGGCGCTGAGGATCGTATAGCCGGCGCGCGCGAGCGCCTCGCTCGGCAGATCGTTCCAGCGCGAGTGCGGCATGCGCAGCGGACTGCCCACCCCGGCAAGCAGAGGATGGTCGCGGCGCGTCTCGTGCGCGTACACCCCGCAGCGCTTCTGCGGTAGGCGCTGTCGCCCGATGCCATCGAGGATCTGCACCGCGGCGTGGGCCGCGAGACACGACCAGATGCTGGCGCGGGTGTGCTCGGGCGCCCAGCGCAGCAGCTGTTCGAAGCGGGCCCAGTAGGGCTCCTCGGCGAGCGTCGCCGCGCGCGGCTCGGTGCCGGTGACGATGAGGCCGTCGAGCGGCGCGGCCAGCAGTTGCTCGAGCGGCCAGTAGCGGGCGTGGATGTCCGCCCGCGCCTCAGGGCCGCGGGGCAGCTCCGGGAACGAGGAGAGGCGCAGCCCGATGCGCTCGGTCCCTGCCGCCTCGCGCAACAATCCCTGGAACTGCGCCTCGGTGGACTGCAGCGCCGCGTCGGGCATGTTGTTCACCAGTCCGATCCGCAGCGCCGGCGCGGGGTCGGCCGCGGGGCCGGCAGCGTCGGCAACACGCGCGCGCACGTCGAACGCCTCCAACTCTACTGGCATGATTTAGTTCACTTATTTGGCGCGCGACTTTTGTGACGGCCTCTGAAGGCGCTCATAAACCGCTGAGGTATCATCGGTTGTTCAGATTACCGGCTGGGTAGAAGGAAAACTAATCCGGGGGTCGCCGTAGATGGAAGCACAGCTCATGGCAGGAGCGCCCCCGGCGAGCACCGCAGCAGCACTCGGCGATCTCGCCACCCGTTCGGCGAAGGTGGCTGCCGTGGCCGCCGCCCACGCCGCCGACGTCGACGCGCTGGCGCGCTTTCCGGCCGAGGCCTTCGGGGCCGTGAAGGAGCAGCGGCTGCTCGGGCTCATGGTGCCCAAGAGCCTCGGTGGAGAGGGGCTGACGCTCGGCGAGGTCGCCGACGTCTGCTATCGGCTCGGCCAGGCCTGCTCCTCGAGCGGGATGATCTTCGCGATGCACCAGATCAAGGTGGCGTGCCTGGTGCGCCACGGTACGGGCAGCGCCGGCCTGCAGCGCCTGCTGCGGCGGCTGTGCGCCGAGCAGCTGCTGCTCGCCTCCTCCACGACCGAGGGTCAGGGCGGCGGCAACATCCGCTCGAGCGAGGCGCCGCTCGAGCCGCTCGAGGGCGGGCGCATCGCACTCGAGCGCAAGGCGAGCGTCATCTCCTACGGCGCCTACGCCGACGGCATCGTGACGACGGCGCGCCGCGCCGCAGACGCCGCCCCTTCCGATCAGGTGCTGGTCGCCTTCCTGAAGAGCGACTACACGCTCACGCGTCTGCAAGGTTGGAACGCGCTCGGCATGCGGGGTACCTGCAGCGAGGGCTACACGCTCAAGGCGACGGCCGCGGCAGACCAGGTGCTGCCGGACCCTTACGAGGTCATCCACGCGCGCACCATGGTGCCCTCGGCGCACCTGCTGTGGGGCTCGGTATGGACCGGCATCGCCGCGAGCGCCTGCGCGCGCGCGCAGGCCTTCATCCGTAACGTCATGCGCCACAGCAACGGCCAGCTGCCGCCCGGGGCGCCGCAGTTTACCCGCGCCATGTCCACGCTGCGCACGCTGCGCGGCATGCTCGCCACCTCGTTGCGCCGCTATCAGCAGTGCATGGATGACCCGCAGGCGCTCGCGGCGCTCGACTTCCAGACCCTGATCACTCTCACCAAGGTGGAGGCGTCCGAGCTCGCCGTCACCACGGTGCTCGCCGCCATGCGTGCCTGCGGCCTGTCGGGCTATCGCAACGACAGCGAGTACAGCATCGGCCGCCTGCTGCGCGACGTGCTGTCCTCGCCCATCATGATCAACAACGACCGCATTCTGGCGAACCTCGCCACCCCGGCACTCATGAGCGCCATCCCGACCTCGGTGCGCGAATGACGGCCAACGCGGAGAGCGCCGCCGCCGAGGATCCGCTCGCCGGGCTCGCCGCGGCGCTGTTTCGGCCGATGGACGCCGAGGGTGTCTACGCGCGCACCGCACTCTACGAGGGGGTGATCGAGGCCCTCGGCGCCCGGGTCAGCGCCCAGCGCGTGCCCGAGGCCGAGGTGCTGCGCTTCCCGCCAGTGATGAGCCGCCGCCAGCTGGAGAAGTCCGGCTACCTCGACAGCTTCCCCAACCTGCTCGGCTGCGTGTGCGCCCTGCATGGCAGCGAGAGCGCGATCCGCAGCGCCGCCGACCGCTACGCCAAGGGCGGGGACTGGACGAGCGCTCTTGCGCCCTCGGACCTGGTGCTCTCACCCGCCGCGTGCTACCCGCTCTATCCCCTGGTCGCCGCGCGCGGCCGGGTACCCGCCGCCGGGCTCATCTTCGACGTGGCCGGCGACTGCTTCCGGCGCGAGCCCTCGCGCTCCCTCGACCGGCTGCAGTCCTTCCGCATGCGCGAGTTTGTCCGGGTCGGCACGGCGGAGCAGATCCGCGAGTTCCGCGACGACTGGATGACCCGCGCGCAGACGCTGGCGCAGGACCTCGGCTTGGCCGCGACGCTCGAGGTGGCGAGCGATCCGTTCTTCGGCCGCGTCGGGCAGATGAAGGCGGTCAGCCAGGTGCAGCAGTCGCTGAAGTTCGAGTTGCTCATTCCGTATCACGCCGGCACGCGACCCACCGCCTGCATGAGCTTCAACTATCACCGCGAGCACTTCGGGCAGGTGTGGGGGATCCAGGGCGAGCGCGGCGAGCTCGCCCACACCGGCTGCGTGGCCTTCGGCATGGACCGCCTCGCAGTGGCGCTCTTCGCGCAGCACGGCACCGTCACGGCCCGCTGGCCGGCGGGCGTGCGCCGGGCGCTCGCGCTGTGAGTGGCGCGACGCGCACAGCGCCGGCGCGCCCTCCCAGCTGACGATGCCACTCGATGCCCGCGCCCGGCGCTTCCTGGAGACGCTGGCCGCCCTCAATCCCCCCGATCCCGCCACCTTGTCGGTGGCCGCCCGGCGCGAGGGCCTCGCGCACCTGTTGAGTTTCGGCGGGCCGGCCGAGGAGATCGGCGCTAGCGCCGACCTCGAGCTGCCCACCGACCCACCGTTGCCGCTGCGCAGCTACACCCCGCGCGGCGCGGACCCGCGCGCGGTCCTGCCGGGGATCGTGTACTTCCACGGCGGGGGCCTGGTCGCGGGGAGCCTGGACACCCACGATGGCATCTGCCGGGCGCTCGCCAACGCAAGCGGCTGCCGGCTGCTCGCGGTGGGATACCGACTCGGCCCCGAGGCTCCCTTCCCCGCCGCGGTGGACGATGCGCTCGCCGCCACGATGTGGTGCGCGACCCACACCGAGGAGCTCGCCCTGGACGGGGGCGGCGTCGGCGTCGCCGGGGATTCCGCGGGGGGGACGCTGGCGGCGATCGTCTGCCAGGAGCTCGCCCGCTCCGGCGCGGCGACGCCGCGCTTTCAGTTCCTGCTCTGTCCCATCATGGACTTCGCCGCCGAATCCGAGTCGCGCCGCGCGCTCGCGAGTGGCTATCTCATCGAGCGCGGCACGCTCGAGCACGACCTGCAGCACTACCTCCCCGCCGGCACCGATCCGGCCCAGCCGCGCGTCTCGCCGCTGCGCGCCATCAACCTGCGCGGGCTGCCGCCGGCGATCATCCACGCTGCGGAGTTCGACCCGCTGCGCGATGAGGGCGAGGCGTACGCGGCGCGGCTGCGCGCGGTGGGGGTGCCGGCGCGCTTCCGCTGCCACCCCGGTATGATTCACCTGTTCTATGGCATGCGGGGGCTCATTCCCTATGCGGCGCAGGCCTTCGCCCTCATGGGCGCGGACATCAGGACCATCGTGCTGCCGTCCCAGGCACTAGACACATGAGCATGCGAGGGACAGTAGAGGGCATCGTGCGGGAGCTGCACGCGGCACGCGTCGCCGGTGACCTCGAGCGGTTGTGCGGTGTCTTCGCGGCCGATGCCCGCCTGCGTATCGCCGGCTCTAGCGACGGTAAGCCGATCGCCATCGATGCGAGCCGCCTCAATCGCATCCGGCCCTGGCTGTCGATCCTGCTGAAGACCTTCCGCCTCAGCCGCTATCAGTTGCTCTCGCTGGTGATCGAGGACGGCCACGCCGCGGCCCACTGGCGCGCCGACATCGAGTCCAAGATCACCGGCGTCAGCGTCAGCACCGAGCTCGTCGATCTGATCGAGGTCAGGAACGGCCAGATCGCCTCGCAGGTCGAGTTCTTCGTGCCCTCCTGACGCTATCGGTCCGATGCAGCGCGCGGGGAGTTAGTTTGGGTCTCATCGAGTGGGCACAGCGACGCGAGACGCCGGCGCAGCGGCGCACTTGGGAGCTGCTCAAGAGCGGCGCGCGCATCGACATCGGTGGTTCCCGGCGTGCATCACCTGCTGCTGGCCGAGCATCACTTCCGCATGGGTCCGCTGCGGCACATCGACGTGCGCCGTCTAACCCAGAGCCTGGCTTGGCCCGGCCCCGGATAGGGTGTCGTCAGCAGTGAAATTGCCCGCTCGACTACGTGTGCAGCGAGCGTGGCGTGCCAACAACCCTTCGGCGCAAACGGCGGGCGAGCAGCATCGGAATCCGAATCAGCCACCCGGAAGCCAGTCGAAGGTACATTGAGGTCAACAGTACGTTGTCCCGCCAATAGTTAAAGTGCGATACCCCGCCTTCGTGGCGGCCGTAGTAACGCACTGGAACCGGAATGTTGATGGCGGGTACGCCACGCCAGTTGAGGCGGACCACCGCCTCCGCATCAAAATCGAACCGCCGCATCCAGCTCGTTTGCCGCATTACCGCCACCAGCGGTTCGATTGGGTACACACGAAAGCCAAACAGCGAGTCCCGGATCTCGCCCGACATCGTTTCGATGTGAGTGGCCAGATTGGCGATCTTGCGCCCGCGGATGCGCTCCCTGGGGGCGGTTTCGTCGAACACCGGCTCCCCCAGAATCATCGCCTCCGGTGCCTGCATGGATGCCTGCATGAACTCGGGAATCCGCGGCGCGGGATGCTGTCCGTCAGAGTCCATGGTCAGAGCATGGGTAAAGCCGGCCTCGGTCGCGGCGATGAGACCCTCAAGCAACGCGGCGCCCTTGCCCCCGTTGCTCGAGCGAACGATGACCCGCAGACCCCGGTCGCTCGCCGCCATGCTCAGGAACTGCTCTTTGCTGCCGTCGGTGCTCCCGTCGACAACCACCCAGACCGGCGCCCAGAACTGCCGCGCAGCGCGGACGGTCTCGACACCCTTCGCGCCCGGGTTGTAGCTCGGAATGAGCACCAAATGTGTGACGGAGGGGGTCACTCTTCGCTTTCCACCAGTCGTCGCGACTGCCCGATGATAAAGGCCACGCCTACGCCGCCGAACCAGTAACTGTTGCGCTTCACCAGCGGGCTCTCCACGAAGCTCGCCCCGCCTAAGGTGTCATGACGGACGAATCCGCCCACCCAGTAATGCGGAAAGCGCCGTGTCAGCGAGACGAGCATCTGCGTGCCAGCATAGCCCCCCCGGGCCTCGAAGGCGGGACGGTCGGCGGTCGCGTATTGGGGCGCCACGGTATAGAAGTAGCGGTCGTAGCGGCGGTCGGCGAAGAGTGGGCCCGCCAGCACGCCAAGCTTCCAGCCCTCTGCACCCGCGCGTTGCTGCAGATCCAGATTGATATTGGGCGCGGCAAAAAGGCCAATGAACTGCGGCGAGGCCTCGACCGTCACCGCGGCCCTCACCGGCAGGCGCAGGTCGAGCCGGACGCGGCGATCGTCGCTGCGCCAGAGGTGCACGTCCAGCGCGGGGCCAACCTCCACCGTCGAACGCAGGTCGGGCATGCCATGCCGTGCCGAATCGCTGCGGACCGGGGTAGTGCCGTTGACACTCAGGTTCAGCTCGACCCGGTCCTGGTTGAACAACTGACCGCGGATACCCTCCCGGTCAGACTTGAAGATCTGTCCGCGGTACACGAAGTAGGGCACCGGCAGGGGATACACGTGGGTGGTGTCCGAGCCGCGGTAGTCATTGAAGATGAGCGGCCCGGCCCCCAGGCCGAATTCCCAGAGCGGCCGCGGCTCGCCTTGCACCGCGAGCGCAGCCCCGGCGGCCGCCAGAGCTATCAGTGACCTGCGCAGCGCCTCAGGCCGCCTGCGCAAGCGGCCGGGTCCCGGTAGCCTCGATCTCAACCAAAAGATCCTGGCGGCAGATATCCGCCTGCAGGTAGAGCACCTGTGCCGCACCCAGCACCTCGGTCAGCGTGCGCTGAATGACGGGCAGGTCAGCCGGGCGCCGTACATAGACCTTATAGGCGAGTGAACTGAGATCGAAGGGTCGGTGCGTCAGTCGGTTCGCCTCGGCGAGCAGGGCGCGGATGTTGGCGAGGGTCTCGCGCGTCTGGGCCGCGGTATCGCCGACGTGCAGGGAGCGGTGGCCGACGATGCTCGCCGTGCCGGAGATGAAGAGCGTGCTGCTCCCTGGCTGCTCGCGCAGCGCGGCCCGGGAAAAAACCGGGCTATGGGTGCCGTACTCCGGCGGATAGTGATACGCGCTGACCTGTCGGGGGTTCTCGATGAAGCGTGGCGCGGTACGGCTCGCGAGGAAGTAGACGACCAGGGGGCTCGCACTCCCTGAACCAAGTGCCGACGCTGCTGGAACGCTACCGGTCAGTGCCCGGCCGTGGGCCTGCAGGGCGTGCTGCCGCGCGGTGTTGAACTCACGGTAGCGCTCCGTCCCGTTAGCGTCCCGATTGATGTCCGGCAGGTAGTTCCACACCCGCAGCAGGTGCGGATAGCCTTCCGCCTCGAGGGTCGCGCAAATCTCGGCGTAGGCTGCGGCGGTGGCCGCTTGCAGCGGCGAGCCTGCACCGGAGGTCTCCGACTCCGCGATGGCGATGCAGCCGAACAGCAAATCCTCCGTCCGACGGAAATGCACGCGCCCGCGCTGGCCGGAGGCCGCGGGTGCGCCGGCGCTCCAGACTTCATAGACCGGAGCTGCGCTAGGCAGTACCGGCGTGTGGATCCGGGCGACCGGTATGCCGTTCGCCCCGCCCGGGGCGGCCGTCGCATCAAAGGTCGCGATGCCGAGCACGTCGGGGCCCCGGGCCGCCGGATCGTCGGCACGGGATACGTACGCCAGGTGCAGGCCCAGTGGGGCGCGCATCGTCACCAGCCCCGCGCGGCTCAGTCCTTGCTAGCCGAGGCGCCAGGCTTCACGGCGGTCTTCACCTTTTCGGCGCCCTCCTTGACGCTGTGACCGACCTTGCGCGAGGTCGTGGCGACGGCCTGGCCGACTTCGCGCGACTTGTCGGCGACGGCGTGCCCGACGGTCTTGGCGCTGTGTGCGACCGCCTGGCCGGCCGTCCTGGCGTCGGTCTTGACCGTCTCCTTCACCTCAGAGGCGCGGCTCTGTGCGAGGCCGGACGTGTTCAGGAGGAGCATCACGAGCGCGCTGCCGCACGCCAGAAAAAAGGGTGTTTTCATGCGAAACATCGTACGACACTCCCCCGCGCTTTGCACGGCGGCACGGGTGCGCGCGCGGTGCCAAACATCACGCGCTTCGGGCAAACTCCGCGCACCATGCGCCTGGACCGTCTGCCCATCTCGGTACTCAAGCACCGCTACGTGCCGGGCGGGTGGGATCTGCTCGCCTTCGTGCTGGTGTTCGCCTTCTTCATTTACGCCGCAGAGGCTGCGCGCGGACTGACTGGCTCGCTGGCGCGCCTCGAGGCTACCCCCATCTCGCTTTCACCGTGGGCGCTCATCGGCTATTCCGCGCGCACCGGGTTGCGCATGCTGATCGCGCTGGGGTTCTCGCTGCTCTTCACATTCACCTACGCGACGCTGGCCGCCAAGAGCCGTCGCGCCGAGATCATCCTGGTACCCGTGCTCGACTGCTTGCAGTCCCTGCCGATCTTCAGTTTCTCTATTACGATTCTATTCTTTCTGCAGCTGACCCCGGGCCGCGTGGCCGGCGCCGAGATGGCGGCTATCTTCCTCATCTTCACCAGTCAGGCCTGGAACATGGCCTTCAGCTTCTATCACTCGCTGCGCAGCATCCCGGACGAGTTGGTGGAGGCGGCGCGCAATTTCCAGCTGAGCCCCTGGATGCGCTTCTGGCGCCTCGAGGTTCCATTTGCGATGCCCGCGCTGATCTGGAACATGATGATGTCCATGTCGGGCGGGTGGTTCTTTGTCGTCGTCTCCGAGGCGATCACGGTGGGGAACACTAAGGTGACCCTGCCTGGGGTGGGCAGCTATATCGCGCTGGCAGTCGAGCAGAAAAATCTTGCCGCGATCGGTTGGGCAATCGCAGCAATGTTCGTGGTCATACTGATCTTTGATCAGCTCTTGTTCAGGCCGCTCATTGCGAGTGCCGACTGGTTCCGACTTGAACAGGAAGTCGGACTCACGGCCAATCGACCGTGGGCGCTGACGATGATGCGCCGCTCACAGCTGCTGAGTTTCATGGCTCACGGCTTCTCTGCTCTTCTGCGCGCGGGAATGACTCCGGGGAGGCGGGAAGCCCTGCGCCCCAGCCGGGAGGTCGCGGCAACGCGGTGGGTCGATCGGATCTGGCACGGCGCGCTGATCGTGATCGGTCTGTTTGCAGTTGTGCGTCTCATCCATTTCGTGCTCGGTGAGGTGAGTTACGCCGAGGTTTTGCACGTCGTCGTCCTGGGCGGGTTCACGTTGCTGCGCGTCGCAGTGCTCATCGCCATCGCGAGCGTGATCTGGGTCCCTATCGGGGTGTGGGTAGGAATGCGCCCGCAGGTGGCAACCATCGTGCAGCCGATCGCGCAGCTTCTCGCCGCGTTTCCGGCCTACCTGCTGTTCCCACTGGCCGTCTCGGCGATTGTGTTGCTGAAGCTGAACCCGGACATCTGGCTGAGCCCGCTCATGGTGCTCGGCACCCAGTGGTACATTCTCTTCAATGTGATCGTGGGGGCCTCGTCGGTATCGCCGGATCTGAAGTATGCCGGCCAGAATCTCGGGCTGGCGGGCTGGCTGTGGTGGCGACGACTCGCGTTACCGGCGATATTTCCGTTTTACGTCACCGGGGCGATCACCGCCTCCGGAGGATCCTGGAATGCGAGCATCGTCGCCGAAGTGGCCAGCTGGGGGAACGAGAAGCTCACCGCCCACGGCCTGGGCGCGTACATTGCGGAAGCGACCAACGCGGCGGACTTCCAGCGCACGGTGCTCGGCATCGTGGTCCTGAGCCTGCTCGTGGTCACGCTGAATCGCACCTTCTGGCGGCCGCTGTACGC
>JAFAPI010000167.1 GCA_019247195.1 Gammaproteobacteria bacterium | reverse complement strand
GTCGTATCGAGAGTGCGGCTAACCCCTTCGCCGCAAAACTGTTACCCATGTCTCCGGTATAAAACGTCACCTATCTCATCGGAATAGACACGACGCTCAAGGACTGGGCCCGGTAGGATTCGAACCTACGACCAAGGGATTCACTGGCCCCGGCGTTTCCCCCGGGAGTGGACTATCTCTTCACCCGCGCACGCATGTGCGGGAGGGTGCGGGATGCTCGTCGCCTGTCATCAAGGGCACTTCAAGCCCTCAGGTAGTCTCTGCACCTTCCGCCGGTGCACCGGCGGCTCGGCTCAGGATTGCCATGGAGTGAGGCTCCAACAGGTTCCCCTGAATTCATCCCGTCCACTGCGCACGTTTCCGCGCGCAGGCACCGTACTCGATGAGTCCCCTGCACTAACCGCTGTGCTACAGGCCCAACCGCGGCCGATTGTACCGTTGCAGGCAATCCGGGGGCGATCCGCCGGCGGGGCGCGCGAACGCCTCGTCCAGCGAGCCCTGGAACCAGCGGATCTCGCTCACCCGCGGCGCATGCGCGACGTGCGGCGCGCCCGAGCGCGGCCCGGGCACCGGGTGCGACTTGCGGTAGTGGCAGGCGGCGAGCGCGAGCGATGCGAGCAGCACGGGGACAGCGCGGTGCATGACGGGCACCCCTCTTGTCAGCGCCTGCGCCAACGTTAGCATGGCGCTGCCGCGCCGCGGTACGGATTCTCGCCCGAAGAAGGACACCATGAAGCTCTACTCCATGACCGGGACCTGCTCGCTCGCTTCCAACATCGCCCTGCGCGAGGCGGGCATTGCCTTCGAGCTCGTCAAGGTCGATCGCCACACGCGCAAGAGCGCCGACGGGCGCGACTACCGCACCGTGAACCCGAAGGGCTACGTTCCCGCCCTGACGCTCGAGGGCGGCGAGACCCTCACCGAGAACGTCGCGGTGCTGCAGTACATCGCCGACCAGGCCCCGGCGGGCCGTCTCGCGCCACCCGCCGGTACCCTTGAGCGCTATCGCCTCATCGAGTGGCTCGCCTTCATCAACTCCGAGCTGCACAAGAGTTTCTCGCCGCTGTTCCGCCAGGAGGCACCCGAGGGCGCCAAGCAGTACGCGCTCGAGCAGGTGACACAACGCCTGGAGCTGCTGCAGCGCCTGCTCGGCGCGCGCACATTCCTCATGGGCGAGACGTTCACCGTCGCCGACGCGTACCTCTTCGTCGTGCTCGGCTGGGCCAGCTACGTGAAGCTCGACATCGGTCGTTGGCCCGAGCTTAAGCGCTACTTCGACCGTATCCGCGCCCGCCCGGCGGTGATCGAGGCGCTGCAGAGCGAGCACCGCCCGAAGTGACCGCGAAGCTCGGCCCCGGCGGTTGCCGGTGGGACCGCGGCGGTTTGCTGCTACCATCAGCCGCTGCCGGCATCGGGCACACACGAGGACGCAATGGCCACCAAACTCTTGAAGGCGCTGAAGCGGGAGATCGAGGTCGAGGGCAAGCCGTACATGATCACGCTCTCCCCGGAGGGACTGAAGCTCACCGAGAAGGGCAAGCGGCTCGGCAAGGAGCTCACCTGGAAGGACCTCGTGAGCGGCGACGCCGCGCTGTCCTCGGCGCTGCACGCCTCCCTCGCCAGCAACAGCTGACGTGTCCGAACGATGAGCGAGCCGACGCTCGCGGAGCTCCTCGGCCGCGTGCACGCGCACCTCGCCCGCGGGGCGGCGGTGGAACCGGAGTCACGACAGCTGCTCGGCACGGTGCTGCAGGACATCGAGCGGACCCTGGGCGGGCAGGGCACCGGCGCCGCCACGGCGCCGCGGCTCGAGTCCCTGGCGGTGCGCTTCCAGGCGAGCCATCCCGCCCTCGCCGAGACGCTGCGTGAGGTGATCGACGCGCTCGGCAAGGCCGGCATCTAGCGCTCAAAGCAAAAGGCCCGGTGTTGCGCTGCAACACCGGGCCTTTTTCATCGGACGCCCGCCGCTCAGTCGTCCATGAGGAAGCTGCGCAGCTGCTCGCTGCGGCTCGGGTGGCGGAGCTTGCGCAGCGCCTTGGCCTCGATCTGGCGGATGCGCTCGCGCGTCACGTCGAACTGCTTGCCGACCTCCTCGAGCGTGTGGTCGGTGTTCATGTCGATGCCGAAGCGCATGCGCAGCACCTTGGCCTCGCGCGGGGTGAGCTGGGCGAGCACCGAGTGGGTGGTCTCGCGCAGCGACTCCATGGTCGCCTGGTCGATCGGCGAGGCGACCGAGGTGTCCTCGATGAAGTCGCCGAGGTGCGAGTCCTCGTCATCGCCGATCGGCGTCTCCATCGAGATCGGCTCCTTGGCGATCTTCAGCACCTTGCGCACCTTGTCCTCGGGCATCTCCATGCGCACCGCGAGCTCCTCCGGGGTCGGCTCGCGGCCCATCTCCTGCAGCATCTGCCGCGAGATGCGGTTCAGCTTGTTGATGGTCTCGATCATGTGCACCGGGATGCGGATGGTGCGGGCCTGGTCGGCGATCGAGCGCGTGATCGCCTGGCGGATCCACCAGGTCGCGTAAGTGGAGAACTTGTAGCCGCGGCGGTATTCGAACTTGTCGACCGCCTTCATCAGGCCGATGTTGCCTTCCTGGATCAGGTCGAG
>JAFAPI010000202.1 GCA_019247195.1 Gammaproteobacteria bacterium | reverse complement strand
CTGAAGAGTCTCAAGGCGATGGTCAACAACTGATCGACCGGACTCGTCTCTGCAGAAGGCCCGGCGGGCGCGAGCCCCCGGGCCTTTTGCTTGCCCGCACGGCGGCGCCCCCGCGCGCCCTGACCGGTTGATGAGCCGCGGCGCGATCTGCCCGGCGCTAAGGACTGCCCGCCGTCTCCGCCGCGTTCAGGAAGGCGAGCACCGCCTCGCGCAGCTCGTTGATGCGCCCATGAAAGAAATGCCCCGCCCCGGGCAGCACCGTGACCTCCGGCGGCGGCGCGAGGCCGCGCGCCCACTCGAGCACCTCCGCGGCCGGCACGACCTCGTCCGCATCCCCCTGCACGATGAGCCAGGGGCAGGCGGGGGCCGCGGCGGTGCGGATGTCGAGGGTGCGCACGCCCGGCGCCACGAGCACCACGCGCGCCGGGTCGGTCTCGCCGGCGGCGAGCGCCGCCACCGCGCCCCCGAAGGAGAAGCCCCCCAGCCAGAGCGGCGCGCCGGGAAAGCGCTGCCGCCCCCAGGCGATGACCGCGCGCGCATCCTCGAGCTCGCCCTCCCCCTGCGCGTAGCTGCCGGCGCTGGCGCCGACGCCCCGGAAGTTGAAGCGCAGGGCGGGCGCACCGAGCTGCTGGAACGCGCGCGCGAGGGTGTACACCACCTTGTTGTCGAGCGTGCCGCCGTGGAGCGGGTGCGGATGGCACACCACGCCGAAGGCCGGCACACGCTCCGGCGCCGCGCCCGCGGCGGTGCGCGGGATCTCGAGCAGTGTCTGCAGCGCTCCGGCCGGGCCCTCGATCGCGAAGCGCTCGACGAGCGGCGGGCGCAGCACCATCAGGGGGCGGCGGACGGGGTGCCGGCGAGTCGCACCAGCAGGCGGTTCAGGCGCTGCACGTACTCGGGCGGGTTGGCGAGCGGGGTGCCTTCGGCGAGCGCCGACTGCTCGTAGAGCAGCTGCGCCAGCTCGCCGAACTCGGCCGTGTCGCTGCGCGCGTCGAGGTACTTCACCAGCGGGTGCTCGACGTTGAGCTCCAGCACCGGGTGCGCGGCGGGGACGGGCTGGCCGGCGGCGGCGAGGATGCGGCGCAGGTTCTCCCCCACGTCGTGCTCGCCGAGCACCAGGCAGGCGGGGGACTCGCGCAGCCGCTCGCTCACCCGCACCTCGCTCACCCGCTCCCCGAGGGCATCCTTGACGCGCTTGAGCAGTCCCTTGCTCTCCTTGAGCTCGGCGTCGTGGCGGGACTTGTCGGCGGCGCTCGCCAGCCCGCCGAGCTCGAGATCCCCGCGCGCCGCGTCCTTGAAGCGCTTGCCCTCGAACTCGGTGAGCTGCCCCATCATCCACTCATCGATGCGCTCGCCCATCAGCAGCACCTCGATGTTGCGCTCGCGCAGCCGCTCGATCGCCGGGTGGCCGCGCGCGGCGTGCACGCTCTCGGCGGTGACGAAGTAGATGCGCTCCTGGCCGGGCTGCATGCGCTTGACGTAGTCGGCGAGCGTCACGGTCGGGGTGTCCTCCGCCTGCTGCGTGCTCGCGAAGCGCAGCAGGTTCAAGAGCGCCGCCTGGTTGGGCGGGTCCTGCACGACGCCCTCCTTCAGCACCGCGCCGAACTCCTTCCAGAAGGTGGCGTACTTCTGCGGCTCGTCCTTGGCCAGGCGGCCGATCATGTCGAGCGCGCGCTTGGTGAGGCCGCTGCGGATGGCCTCGACCTCCGGGTCCTGCTGCAGCAGCTCGCGCGAGACGTTGAGCGGCAGGTCGCTCGAGTCCACCACGCCCTTGATGAAGCGCAGGTAGATCGGCAGGAACTGCTCGGCGTCGTCCATGATGAAGACGCGCCGCACGTAGAGCTTGAGCCCCCGCGCCCCCTCGCGCTGCCACAGGTCGAACGGGGCGCGCGAGGGCACGTAGAGGAGGCTGGTGTACTCGCGCTTGCCCTCGACCTTGTTGTGGCTCCAGGTGAGCGGGTCGACGAAGTCGTGCGCGACGTACTGGTAGAACTGCTTGTAATCCTCGTCCTTGATCTCGCTGCGCGGCAGCGTCCACAGCGCCTTGGCCTGGTTCACCACCTCGTACTCGAGGCTTGCCTCCCCCTCCTTGCGCATGCGCACCGGGAAGCCGATGTGGTCGGAGTAGCGGCGGATCAGGGAGCGCAGGCGGAAGGGATCGAAGGGCGCGCGGGAGGGGATGTAGAGGAGGCTCGTGTACTCGCGCTTGCCCTCGACCCGGTTGTGGCGCCAGGCGAGCGGGTCGGCGAAGTCGTGCGCGATGTGCTGGTAGAACTGCTTGTACTCGTCGTCCGTGATGTCCGTGCGAGGACGCGTCCAAAGGGCCTGCGCCTGGTTCACGACCTCGGTGTCGAGGGTCGCCTCGCCGGCCTTCGCCATGTGCACGGGGAAGGCGATGTGGTCGGAATAGCG
>JAFAPI010000067.1 GCA_019247195.1 Gammaproteobacteria bacterium | reverse complement strand
CAGGCGCTGCAGCCACTGGATCTCCCCGCTGTGGCGCGCCAATGCCTCATCGCGCGCCGAATACACCGCGACGCGTCCCGAGCCCTGCTTCTTCGCGACGTAGCAGGCGGTATCGGCGGCCGCCAGCAGCTCCTCGAGCGTGCCGCTCTCGCGGGAGATCTCCACCAGCCCGACCGACACGCCGATATTGAAGATGCGGTCCTTCCACACGAAGCGGTAGTCGCCCACCGCGCGCGTCAGGTCATCGGCGATCTGCCGCGCCTTGTCGAGCGGACAGCCGATGAGCAGCGTGCCGAACTCATCGCCGCCGAGGCGCCCGACCGTGTCGCTGTCGCGCACCGCATCCCGCAGCAGCTTGGCGACCTCGCGCAGCATACTGTCGCCGGCGACGTGCCCACTCGTGTCGTTGACCAGTTTGAAGCGGTCGAGATCGAGATAGCACAGCACGTGCTGGCCATCGCCGCGGTGGCCGCTCTCGATCGCCTCCTGCAGGCGCCGCTCGAACTCATGCCGGTTGACGAGACCGGTGAGGGCATCGTGGGTGGCCTGGTAGGACATCTGCCGCGCCAGGCCGCGCAGCTCGGTGACGTCGTGCAGCAGCACGACCGCGCCCAGCAGCTCCTTGTCGGGGTTGCGCATGGGCGAGGCGGACAGCTCGATGGCGCGCTCGCTGCCGCTGCGCGCGAGCAGCAGCGCGCGGCGGCTCAGGTTGACCGTGGCGCTGCTGGTCAGCGCCTGATGTACCGGATCGGCGAGCACGCGGCGCTCGGTCTCGTCCACCAGGCTGACCACGTCCTCCAGCTTCTTGCCGGCGGCCTGCGCGGACTCGACGCCGGTGAGCTGCTCGGCGGCGCTGTTCATGAAGGTGATCTGACCTTCGCGGTCGGTGGCGATCACGGCCTCGGCGAGTGATTGCAGCGCGAGCAGCGAGGAGTCCGCGGCACCACTGGGCGCCGGCAGTCGCAGTGCCGGCGTGGTTTGCGTGGGGATGATCTCGACGCCGGTGATGAGCAGCGCCGGATCGGCGTCGTAGCCGACCAGCGTGGAGGTGATTTCGAGCCGGCTCACCTGTCCCTGCAGCCCCACCATGTCGATCTCGTAGCGCTCGGCGGCGGCCTCGCCGGCGAGGCGGCGGCTGATGTTCTCACTCACCAGCTCGGCGTACTCGGGGGGCACCAGATCCGCCAAGCGCCGACCGACGAGCTCGACGCGGTCCACGCCCACGTAGCTGGCAAACTGGCGGTTGGCATAGAGGATCACCTCGCGGTGCACCAACACGGCCTCGTGGATGCGATCCCCGAGGTCGGCGAACAATTTGGGCGCCTCGACGGCACCCCCCTCCGCCGCCGGCCCGGCACGTGTCAGCAGGTGGTTGACGGCGGTGACGAGGGCGGCGATCTCCGGCTTGTCGCTGCCGACCTCAACACGTCCGCCGAGTCGGCCGCCGATGGCGATGCGCTGCAGTTGCTGCGACAGCTCCAGCACGCTTTGAATGTCGCGGCGCTGCAACGCATACAGCACGAGGACCAGGACGGCGATGAGGGCGAACAGTACGCACAACAGCCCGAGGATCGACATCTAAGTTCTTCTTAAGCCTTGCGCTTGGGGTCTCCGGCGCTCCGCGGGCACTCTGATTGGACTTGTCGCGCCAGCGGAAAATACGGACTGGGGAAGCATAGCGCAGGGGCAGGCACGCCCCGTCGGTATTTCACCATATCTCGTCGCACGAGGGATTGGCACGGCCGGTGAAAACCCGTACCTTCTGCGGCCTTTTCCGTGGCTCGGCAATAAGTCTAATCGGAGCTCTGGCGAGGATGCAGACCGTAGATGCCCGCGAGCAGATGATCGAGCAGCAGGTGCGGGCCTGGGACGTGCGCGATGAGCGGGTGCTGGATGTCATGCGCCGCGTGCCGCGGGAACTGTTCGTGCCCGCCAGCCAGCGCTACCGAGCCTACGCCGACGATCAGGTGCCCCTAGGACACGCACAACACATGCTGCGCCCGAGCGTAGCGGGACGGGTGCTGCAGGCACTGCTGCCGGCCGGGCACGAGACGGCACTGGAGATCGGGGCAGGCTCGGGCTTCCTGACGGGCTGCCTGGCCGCCATGGCCGGGCAAGTGCAGGCGCTGGAGATCTTTCCCGACCTGGCCGCAAGCGCCCGCGCCAACCTCGATCGCCTCGGCGCGCGTGGCGCATCGGTTTGCGAGGCGGACGCGCTGCAGGCCGCCGACGGGCGCCGCTACGACGTCATCGCGGTCACGGCCTCGCTGCCGGTCTACGACCCCCGCTTTGAGCGGCGCCTGCAAGTGGGCGGGCGCCTGTTCGTGGTCGTGGGCGTCGCGCCGGTAATGGAGGCGCGCCTGGTGCGCCGCCTCACCGAGGAGCGCTTCGTCACCGCGAGTCTGTTCGAGACCGTGCTCGATCCGCTGATCAATGCCACACGACCGGAACCGTTCACGTTCTGAGCCGCGTCGTAGCCTGCATGCAAAGGGAGATGACATGAAGCGCGTTGCCGTACTCGTCGGAGCCTTGTTGGCCGGCTCGAACCTCGCGGCCGGCAAGGACCTGGCCGGCGTGTTCGATGATGCGGTGAAAAACGATCCGGTCATTCGCCAGGCCAACGCCAATCGCCTGGCCGCGCGCGAGGCGCGACCGCAGGCGTGGTCGGCGGTGCTGCCGCAGATCAACGGCACGGCGAGCGTGATCCGCGATCACAGCTCGGGCAGCCAGGATCAGGTGACCGAGATCGCCAATCCCGCCAACCCGACCGGCCCACCGCTGCCCGTGGTCGTGCCGCTGGGGCTGGTGACCGATACCACCACCAAGACCTGGGCACTCAACCTGCGCTCGAACCTCTTCTCCTGGACCAACTGGATGAACATCAAGGCCGCGAGCGCCGAAGTCGCGCAGGCCGAGGCGAACTACCAGTCCGCCGAGCAGCAGCTGATCCTGCGCGTGGCGCAGGCCTACTTCAACGTGCTCGCCGCCGATGCCAGCCTGCAGGCCAACCAGTCCGCGCTCGAGGCGATCGCGCGCCAGCTCGATCAGGCCAACAAGCGCTTCGACGTCGGCCTGATCGCGATCACTGACGTGCAGGAGGCCAAGGCCGCCCGCGATACCGCCGCGGCCGCGGTCATCGCCGCCAAGCGCACGCTGGCGACCAACGAGGATCAGCTGCAGGAGATCACCGGACAGAAGTACGACACGCTGGCGCGTCCGGGCGATGACATGCCGCTGCGCGGTCCGGAACCCAAGGAGGAGTCGCGCTGGGTCGGCATCTCGCTCGAGCAGAATCTGGCGCTGATCTCGAGCCGCCTGGCGGCAGAGATCGCCCGCGACAACGTGCGCGCCGCGATCGGCGGCCACCTGCCCTCGCTCGACCTGGTTGCGGGTCGCTCGTATACGCACGGCCTCGCCGATGAGACCGTGGGCGGCCTGCCCTTCTCGGGGGTCGCCGACAAGTTCAACGACCGGCAGATAGGGCTACAGCTCACCTTGCCGATCTTCAGCGGCGGGTTCACCCAATCCAGGGTGCGCGAGAGCGAGTACCGCTGGATCGCGGCCAAGGAGGCCGTGGTGCAGACCTCGCGCGCCACCGAGCGGCAGGCGCGCGACGCCTATCTTGGGGTCATCAGCGGCATCGCGCGCGTGCAGGCGCTGCGGCAGGCGGTGGAATCGAGCCAGACGGCGCTGCGCGCGACCGAGGCCGGCTACGAGGTGGGCACGCGGACCGCCGTGGACGTTCTCAACTCGCGTCGCACGCTGGTGCAGTCGCAGACCGATTACGCCAACGCCCGCTACGACTACATCGTCAACGTGCTGCAGCTGCGGCTCGCGGCCGGCAACCTGGACCGCGCGCAACTCAACGAGATCAACACCTGGCTCACCGTGAGCGGCCCGACCTCGCCCCCGGAGGCGACGCCGGAGAACGTCCTGCCCTTCCTGCCGGCACCGACGCAGCCCGCTACCCCGCCGCCCCAGACCCCGCCGCCGGGCTGAGTTACAGCAACGGCTCGATCAGACTGAGCAGCTTCTCGAGTGCGCCGCGGTTGGCCGCCACGCTGGCGCGCGCGGCCGCGCCGCGCCGCTGCCGCTCGGCTGCATCGCTGAGCAATCCCTCCAGGCGGGCGGCGAGCTCGCCCGCGTCCCTTATCACCTGCAGCGCGCCGGCGGCCTCGAGCAGCCGCGCTGCATCCTCGCTGTTGGAATGGAACGGACCGGTCAGTACGGGCACGCCGAGCGCCGCCGGTTCGAGCAGGTTGTGCCCGCCGATCGGCACCAGGCTGCCGCCGACGAAAGCCACGTCCGCGGCCGCATAAAAAGTGAGCAGCTCGCCGAGCGTGTCGAGCAGCAGCACCTCGCAGTCAGCGTCGGCTGCGCCCGCGCCGGTGGAGCGGCGCGCGCTGCGGAAGCCTTCACGCGTGAGACGCTGCGCCACCTCGGCGAAGCGCGGCGGATGCCGCGGTGCGAGCACGAGCAACGATCCTGGCCGACGTTGCAGCAGCAGCCGCTGCGCACGCAGCAGCGTCTCCTCCTCCCCGGCGTGGGTGCTGCCGGCGACCCATAGCGCCCGCCCCGCCGCATAGCGGGCGCGCAGCTCGGCGCCGCGCACGGCAATGTCCGCGGGCAGCTCAAAGTCGAATTTCAGGTTGCCGGTCACGTGCGTGTGCTGCGGGTCCGCGCCCAAGGAGCGGAAACGCTCCGCGTCACGCGGCGCCTGCGCCGCGATCACGCGCGCGACCGCCAGCGTGTCAGCAAACAGCCGGCCGAGGCGGCGATAGCGTGCCGCAGAGCGGGCGGTGAGGCGCGCGCTCGCCAGCACCAGCGGCACGCGTTGGCGGGCGCACTCCCGATAGAGGTTGGGCCACAGCTCGGTTTCGAAGATCACCGCCAGGCGTGGCTGCACGCGCCGCAGGAAACGCCGCACGGCACCCGGCAGGTCGAAGGGGACGTAACGCACCCGCGCACTGTCCTCGAAGAGTGCGCGCGCGCGCGCCGCGCCGGTGGGAGTGAACGTGGTGACCGTGACGGGCAGGTCGGGATGGCGGCGCCGCAGCGCATGCACGAGCGGACTGCAGGCCTGCACCTCCCCGACCGAGACGGCATGCAGCCAGATGCCGCCGGGGGGACCTGGCGTGCCGAGCCCGAAGCGCTCGCCGAAGTTGCGCCAGTAGCTGCGGTCGCGCAGACCCCGCCACAGAAATACCAGCGAGACGAGCGGGGCACTCAGGTACAGGGCGAGACGGTACAGGAGCCGCAAGGGTCAGGCCGGCAGGGCCGCACCGCCACTGCTCTGGCGGTAACCGTCGAGCAGGCCGTGCCAGTCCGACTCGCCGAAGCGCTCCGCGGGCAACCCCCAGGTGACCTTCTCCAGCGAGCGGCGCAAACGCACCAGATTGCCGTCGCGCCACAGGCCCGGCCGGCGCAGCCGACAACGGTCAAAGTCGATGAGGTAGACCTGCTCCTCGCTGAGCAGGACGTTGTGCGCGTTGAGGTCCGCGTGGCACACCCCCCGGTCGTGGAAGCGGCGGATGCAGCGGCCGATCGAGATCCAGGTGAGGATGGACAGCGCCCCGGTGCGCAGGCACTCGGCGAGCGAGCCGACCGTCGGCAGGCGCTCGGTGATGATGTCGCCCTGGTAATGGCCGCCCGTGCGGCGGTATCGCGCGGCGAGGGGCGCGGGCACCGGCAGGCCGGCGCGGTGCAGGCGGTAGGTGAGCATCCACTCGGCGAAGGGCCGCGTGGTCCCCTCGTCCTGCCAGCGGTAGGTGTCGTGCAGCAGATGACCGATCCAACCGCCGCGCCGGTAGTGGCGCAGCACCAGTCGCTGCGGCCCGTGGCGGATGAGGTAGCTCGCGCCCCGGCCGCGCGCCGCGGCCTCGATCGCCCCGCGCGCCTGCCAGAAGCGCGGCTCGAACCATTCCGGCGTCAAATTGCTGGCGCGCGAGGTGTCAGCTAGCATGGCGCCGCCCGGCAGCTCGGTGCGTTTGACTTCCGGACCCAGCGCGTAGCGCCCACTCACTCCGCCACTCCTCAATGCTGCCCCTGGCCGAAGCGCCGCAGAGCGTGTGTATTCTCAGGCTCTCGGCCATCGGCGACACCTGCCACGTCGTGCCGCTCGTGCGCAGCCTGCAGCAGGCCTGGCCGACGACGCGGCTGACCTGGATCATCGGTCGCAGCGAGGCGCGACTGATGAGCCTCATCGAGGGCGTGGAGTTTATCACCCTCGACAAGCGCTCGACCGGCAGTGGCCTGCGTCGCCTGCGGCGCGCGCTGCGGACGCGCCGCTTCGACGTGCTGCTGCATTTGCAGGTGGCGCTGCGCGCGAGTCTGGCGGCAGCGTGCGTGCCGGCGCGCATCCGGCTGGGTTTCGACCGCGCCCGGGCGCGCGAGCTGCAATGGCTGTTCACCAACGCGCGCGTAGCGCCGCGCGCGCGTGAGCACGTGCTCGACAGCTTCCTCGGCTTCGCCGCCGCGCTCGGTGTGCCAACCGGTACGCCGCGCTGGGAGCTGCCGCTGCCGGACGCCGCGCGCGATTACGCCCTGCGCCTCATCCCGGACGATCAGCCCACGCTGCTGATCAGTCCGTGTTCGAGCCATCCGCGGCGTAACTGGCTGCCGGAGCGCTACGCCGCCGTGGCCGCTCACGCGCACCGCCAGCACGGCCTGCGCGTCATCCTCTGCGGCGGCCCGAGCCCGCAAGAGCAGCGCTTCGGCGCGCAGATCAGCGCTGCCTGCGACGCGCCGCTCATCAATCAGATCGGCCGCGACACGCTGCCCGAGCTACTGGCGTTGCTCGCCCGCGCGCGAGTGCTGCTCGCCCCCGACTCCGGACCGGCGCACATGGCGACGATGGTCGGCACCCCGGTGCTCGGACTGTATGCCGCCACGAACCCGGCGCGCTCGGGGCCGTACCGGTCACGTCAGTGGTGCATCGACCAATACCCGGTCGCGGCGCGCATCTACCGGGGAGTGGAACCGCAGGAACTGCCGTGGGGACACAAGATCGAGGATGATGGCGTCATGAAACTGATCAGTGTCGAGGAAGTAAACGCCGCGCTCGACCGGCTGCTCGGAGCCCGCGCATGAGAGACATCCTGGTGCCCCTCTCCCCCGGCGAGCTGCTGGATAAAATCACCATCCTGCGCATCAAGGTGGCCCGGCTGCAGGAGGCGGAGCCGCTGGCCAATGTGAAACTGGAGCTGACACTGCTGGAGCGCACCTGGCAGGAGAGCGGGGCCGGCGCGGTCGATCTCGGCGCCGATGCACACGCCCTGCAGCAGGTGAACGAGCGGCTGTGGGACATCGAGGATCGCATCCGCGACAAGGAGGCCCGGCAGACATTCGACCGCGATTTCATCGAGCTGGCCCGCGCCGTGTACCTTGCCAACGACGAGCGCGCCGCGATCAAGAAGCGCATCAACCGGCGGCTCGGGTCGCGCCTGGTGGAGGAGAAGTCCTATCGCCCTTACCGCTGAGGCGCGTCGCGCAGGGTGTACTCGGCGCCGCAGTAGGGGCACTTGGCCCAGCCGCTGGCCTCGATCGGCAGGTAGACTCGCGGATGGGAGTTCCACAGATACATCTGCGGCATCGGGCAGCACAGCGGCAGATCGCTGGCACCGACCTCGTACTGGTTCTGTGCGTTGGCTTCGATGAGTGGGGGGGCCGTGGCGGCCATGCAATCTGACTCGCGGCGGGAGGTGCGCGGATTATAGCGTGGCCTCCCCCAGGGTCGCGTCCCACAGCCGCCTCACCGCCGCCCGCTCCGCGGTGAACTCCGAGGCCGGCACCCGCGCTTCGGCGTCAGCCAGAGCGAGGTGGTGGGTGCGCGCCCGGTAGGCGCGGTAGGCTCCGGTGAGCAGGTCGACGTCCGCCTGGGGCACGAGGTCGGCGGAAGCGACCGACTCGAGCTGGCGAATGGTGTCGGAGAAGAAGGCCACGGGCGGGTAGGTCCCGGCCCAGCGCAGCGCCCAGTACTGGGCCAGGAACTCGATGTCGGCCACGCCACCGGCATCCTGCTTGATATCGAAGTGGGCAGCGTCGCCGCGCGAGAGCTCGCGCCGCATCCGCTCACGCATGGCACGCACCTCCGCCCCCAGCGTCTCGCGCCGCACGTGCTGACTCAGCACCTCCAGGCGCACCGCCTCAAAGCGCGCCCGCAGCGCGGGATCGCCCGCCACCGCCCGCGCGTGCAGCAGCGCCTGATGCTCCCAGGTCCAGGCCTCGCTGCACTGGTACTCGGCGAAGGCCTCGATGTTGGTGACGAGCATCCCTCCCTTGCCGCTCGGCCGCAGCCGTTGGTCCACCTCGTAAAGTCGCCCGGCGGCTGAGTGCATGGTCAGCAGGTGCACGATGCGCTGTGCGAGACGCACGAAGAACACCTGGTTGTCGAGAGGCCGCGGGGCATCGGTCTCCTGGGGGTCGCCGCGCGAATCGTGCAGGAAGACCAGGTCGAGGTCCGAGGCATAGCCGAGCTCGATACCCCCGAGCTTGCCGTACCCCACCGCGCACACCGCCACCGCGCGGCGCTGCGCGCCGCTGCCGCACAGCGGCACGCCGAACTGCGCGGTGATCTGCCGCCAGGCGAGCTGCATGGCGTACTCGAGGATGAGTTCGGCGACGTCGGTGAGCCGGTCACTCACCCGCATGAGCGGCAGCAGCCCGCTCAGGTCCGCGACGGCGATACGGAACAGCGCGGCGCGCTGAAACTGTCGCAGCGCCTCCACCTGCTGCTCCGGGTCATCGGGCAGCTGTGCCATGCGCAGCTCCAGGTCCTGGGCCAGGGCCCCACGTTCGGGCAGCTGCGACAGCAGCCGCTCGTCGATCAGCTCATCGAGCAGCAGCGGGTGCGTGGCGATCTGGCGGGCCAGGAAGTCCCCGTGGCCGCACAGCTGCACGAGCCGGGCCCGCGCGGCGGCATTCTCGCGCAGCAACGCGAAGTACGCGGAGCGCTGCCCGATAGCCTCCAGGATGGCCAGGATCCGCTTGAACACCGGCAACTGGGCGTTGCTGGCGCCGATGTCCGCCAGCAGCACCGGCAACAGGCTCTGCAGGCGCCGCCGGCCCGACTCATCGAGGCGGCGTACCAGGCTCGAGCCCCGCAGCTCCAACAGCAGCCGTGCCGCTTCCTCGGGCTCGCGGTAGCCGGCCGCGCGCAGCGCGGCCTCGAGGGCCGCCGTCTCTGCCGGGGTATCCCAGAATCGGCCCAGGTCGATGCGCAGCTCGGTGCCGGCCTGCGCGGCGCCAAAAATCACCTGGCGGAAGTGCCGGGCCACGCGGCTGCGATGCGCATCGAGCGCGGCGTGCAGCTCCCCCCAGTCGCGCGCGCCCATCGCCAGTGCCAACCGCTCGCGGCTCAGCGGGTCCTCAGGCAGCTGGTGGACCTGGCGGTCGCCGAGCATCTGCAGGCGGTTCTCGAGCGTGCGCAGATGCGCGTAGGCCGCGGCGAGTTCCCCGACCGTAGCGGGCGGCAGCAGCCGCAGCGCCCCGAGCTGCGCCAGAGCCTCGGACAGTCCGGGGGTCTGGAGGCGCCGCTCGCGACCGCCGCGGGTGAGCTGCAGCGCCTGCACGATGAACTCCACTTCACGGATTCCCCCGGGGCCGAGCTTGATGTGCTCGGCGAGCTCGCGTCGCTCGACCTCGCGCTCGATCAGGGCCTTCATGTCGCGCAGGCTCTCGAAAACGCCGTAATCGAGGTAGCGCCGGTACACGAAGGGACGCACGGCGCTTGCCTCGATCTCGGCGTAGCGCTCGGGGTGAGTGACCGGGCGGGCCTTCACGTAGGCATAGCGTTCCCAGTCGCGTCCGTGCCGCTGCAGGTAGTCCTCAAAGGAGGCGAAGCTCGCCACGAGGGGACCCGAGTCCCCGAAGGGACGCAGCCGCAGATCGACGCGCAACACGAATCCCTCCGCGGTGGGCGTCGACAGCAGCCGCACCAAGGCCTGCCCAAGGCGGGTGAAGAACTCCTCGTTGGCGATGCTGCGCGGCCCGTCGGTCTCGCCGTGCTGCGGAAAGAGCAGCACCAGGTCCACGTCGGAAGAGAAGTTGAGCTCGCGGCCGCCGAGCTTGCCCATGCCGACGACTACCAGTGGCTGCGCGGCGCCGTCCGCGCCGCGCGGCTCACCGTAACGTACGGTCAGGCCGCGGCGGGCGTGCGCGAGCGCAACCCCGATCGCCGCGTCAGCAAAGCCGGTGAGCTCGAGCAGCGTCTCGCTCAGCGTGGCAGCGCCGCTCAGATCCCGCCAGGCGATGCGCACCAGCTCCGCGCGCCGCCAGCGCCGCAGCTCACTCTGCAGCTGCGCCTCTGGGATGTCGGGAGAGTGGCGCGCGGGTGCCCGGTCGGGGTAGCTGGCGGGGGAGACGGGCCGCAGCAGGTCCCCGCCACGCAGCAGCTCGCAGAAGCGCTCCGGATCCGCGGTGCTCGCGGCGGCTATGAAATCGCTCGCCGCGAGCAGCCGCGGCAGCGCCAGACGCACCTCGGGCGCAGCCGCCGCCAGTGCGCCGCGCACCTGCTCACTGCTCAGCAGTCGCTCGAGCGAACGCTCGACGAGTCCGGCCAGCTCCGCACTGATCCCGCCCGGCGGGCTCAGTTCCAGACGTTGCCCCCCAGATCGTGGAAGGCGGCGGTGTCGAGCCGGCGGCTCACCCCGCGGAAATGCGAGGCCGTGGCGTAGATCTGCGCACCGTCGGCCGCGTCGATCGAGGCCGCGTCACCCTCGATCAGGCTGTTGTCGATGTGCACGTTGGCGGCGCGGGCCGACACGCCGACGCCAGTGGCACTGATGTGGCTGTTGGTGATGTGGATTTCGCAGCCGTCCTGCGCGCTCACCGCGTCCCCCTCGAACTCGAGATTGCGGTTGTCGATGTGCAGCAGCCGCGCGCCCTGGCAGATGATAGGTTCGTGACGCCGCTCCACCGCCGCGCCGCTCGTCGGCGCGTCGCGCCCGCGGCTGCGGGCGCCGGGGCCACTCGACTTGACGCTGTAGCCCGGGCCCACCTCGGACACGGAGCGGGGGGTCGCGCCGCCGTTATCGGTGGCTGCACTGATGGTGTAGCCCGGTCCTGACTTCAGCACCGGTCCGTGCTCGGGAGCGGGTGCCGGCTCCGCCGCGGGCTCGGGCGCGGGCGCCGCGCTCGACTCGGTGCTGGCCGGCGCCGGGCTCGCCGGTTCGCCGGCACTGGCGAGCGTTCCCGGGGCGGGTGGCGGGGGCACAGCCTCCGCCGGCGGCGCGACCGCGCTGTCGCGTGGCATCGCGGCCAGCTCGTCCATGCGCACCGTGCGCAGTGCGCCGGTATCCTTCATCCGCACCGTGAAGGTATGGCCCTCGGTGTCAGCCGCGACCACCTCGAGGCGCGGGTTGCGCTCGAGGGCCGCGCGCGCCCATCCCATCTCGTCCTGGGCGCCGCGGCCACAGGCGCCGAGCGCCAGCACCACCGCGCACACGGCCAATCGGCAGGGAGTCGTGCGGCTCATGAGCGGTCTCCTCGGATCGGGAGATTGACGATAAACCTGCGCCCGGACCGGGGGAAGCAGCGCAGCACGGTGGCCGAAAAAAAACAGGCCCCACCGAGGTGGGGCCTGTGAGGCATGCGCGGAATAGGGGGTCTTGTTCCGCGACTTTCGGAGTCGGCGGCCGGTATTGGAGAGCCGGCCGCGGACCCTGAACTGTTATGTAAAGCCTATCGAGTGTTGGTTGCGGAATCGATACCTCTTTAGAGAGGCCTTTACATGTCCATCCCGCCCATGCCACCCGGAGGACCTGCGTGCGAGTGCTCCTCTTCCTTCGGAGCCTCAGCCACCATGACTTCGGTGGTGAGCAGCAGCCCCGCCACGGACGCCGCGTTCTGCAGGGCCAGACGCGTCACCTTGGTCGGATCAAGGATGCCACCCTCGAGCATGTCGCCGAACTCGCCACGCGCCGCGTTGTAACCAAAGGCAGCCTTGCCTTCCTTGACGCGGTTGAGGATCACGGCGGCGTCCTCGCCGGCGTTATCCACGATCTGGCGCAGCGGCTCCTCGATGGAGCGGGACAGGATGCGGATGCCGACCGTCTGGTCCTCGTTCGCACCCTCGAGCTTCTCGAGCGCACGCTGGGCACGGATCAGCGCCACACCGCCGCCGGGCACCACGCCCTCCTCCACCGCCGCACGGGTCGCGTGCAGGGCGTCCTCGACACGGGCCTTCTTCTCCTTCATCTCGATCTCGGTTGCAGCACCGACCTTGATGACGGCGACGCCGCCGGAGAGCTTGGCGACACGCTCCTGCAGCTTCTCCTTGTCGTAGTCGGAGGTGGCCTCCTCGGCCTGCTGGCGGATCGACTCGATACGCGCCTTGATGTCGGAGGGCTTGCCGGCCCCGTCGATGACCGTGGTGTTTTCCTTCTCGACCACGACCTTCTTGGCCTCGCCCAGGTCATTGATGGTCGCCTTCTCGAGCGACAGGCCGACCTCGTCGGAGATCACCGTGCCGCCGGTGAGGGTGGCGATGTCCTGCAGCATCGCCTTGCGGCGATCGCCGAACCCCGGGGCCTTGACCGCCGCAACCTTGAGGATGCCGCGGATGTTGTTCACCACCAGTGTGGCGAGCGCCTCGCCCTCGACGTCCTCGGCGATGACCAGCAGCGGGCGGCCGGACTTGGCGACGCCCTCGAGCAGCGGCAGCAGCTCGCGGATGTTGGAGATCTTCTTGTCGACCAGCAGGATCACCGGCTTCTCCAGCTCGGCGGTCTGGTTCTGCTGGTTGTTGATGAAGTAAGCCGAGAGGTAGCCGCGGTCAAACTGCATACCCTCGACGACCTCGAGCTCGTTCTGCAGGCCCGAGCCCTCCTCGACCGTGATCACCCCTTCCTTGCCGACCTTGTCCATCGCCTCGGCGATGGTCTTGCCGATCGACTCGTCGGCGTTGGCGGAGATGGTGCCGACCTGGGCGATCGCCTTGGAGTCCTTGCAGGGCTTGGAGAGCTTCTTCAGCTCCTCGACCGCCGCGCCGACACCCTTGTCGATGCCACGCTTGATGTCCATCGGGTTGCGGCCCGAGGAGACGGCCTTCAGGCCCTCACGGATGATCGCCTGCGCGAGCACGGTCGCGGTGGTGGTGCCGTCGCCGGCCTCATCGGAGGTGTTGGAGGCCACTTCCTTCACCATCTGCGCGCCCATGTTCTCGAACTTGTCCTTGAGCTCGATCTCCTTCGCGACCGACACACCGTCCTTGGTGACGGTGGGGGCGCCGAAGCTCTTCTCGAGCACGGCGTTGCGGCCCTTCGGGCCGAGCGTCGCCTTTACGGCGTTGGCGAGGACGTTCACGCCCTTGAACATGCGGGCGCGGGCGTCATCGCTGAAACGAACTTCTTTGGCTGCCATTGTCGTGATCCTCGCTTACTTGCCTTCAATCACGGCCATGACGTCTTCTTCGCGCATGACCACGAGCTCATCGCCGTCGACCTTGACCTCGTTCCCGCTGTACTTGCCGAAGAGGATCTTGTCGCCGACCTTCACGTCGAGAGGACGGACGCTGCCGTCTTCAAGAATCTTGCCCTTGCCGACCGCGACGATCTTTCCCTGCATCGGCTTCTCGGCCGCCGTATCGGGGATCACGATGCCGCCCGGGGAGGTACGCTCCTCGTCCAGGCGCTTCACGATTACGCGGTCATGAAGAGGACGAATCTTCATGGTGAACGCTCCTTCAAAAGACTGTGGTTTAGGGGATGGCAGGGGCGGCTGTTAGCACTCCCCCCGCGCGGCTGCTAATGATAGGGAGCGAGAACGCGAATTCAAGCCTGGGCCCGGCTTTTTTGCCTCCTCGGAGGGCCGAGGGCCGCTGGAACGGGCCAAAACGCCATCCTGCCCGCCAGTTCCTGCGGTGCCGGCCGGTCCTGAGCTATAAGAACCGCCCGGCTCACCGGCTGGACTAAGCTATTACCGTGCCCCGCACACGACATATTCTGCTCCTCCTGCTGCTGTGCCTGGCCGCCCCGGTACTTGGGCAGACGGCTTCGCCCCCAGGCGCGCTCGATTCGGCGCTCGCCTCGGGCCACAAGCCCTCTGGCGACACGTTCCTCGATCCGGAGGTGGCGTTTCGGTTCGCCGCGCTCGCCGACGGGAGCGATCGCGTGCGGCTCAACTGGCAGATCGCGGACGGCTACTACCTCTACCGCGCCCGCATCCACATCGCCACACCGAGCCCTCGGGCGCAGCTCGGCCCCCCGCAGTTCCCCCCCGGGCAGGTGAAAAACGACGAGTTTTTCGGCCGCCAGGAGATCTATCACCGCGAGCTGACCGCCACGGTGCCGGTCGCGCGCACCGCGGGCGGGGCGTTATCGCTGCCGCTCGATGTGAGCTACCAAGGCTGCGCCGAGGCGGGTCTGTGCTATCCGCCGATCACCAAGCACGTGACCGTGCAGCTCGCGGCGGGCGGTGGGGGAGCGGCTGCGTCGGGGCCCGAGTCCGGCGATTCCTCGTGGTTCGCCGGCTTGATCCGTGGCCGAAACTGGCTGTGGATGCTCGGTGCCTTCTACCTGGCGGGCCTCGGACTTGCGTTCACCCCCTGCGTGCTGCCGATGGTGCCGATCCTCTCGGGGATCATCGCCGGCACCCAGCGTCCTGCCTCCACCGCGCGGGCGTTCACCCTGTCACTCGCCTACGTCCTCGGCATGGCCGTCACCTACACCGCCGCGGGGGTCGCGGGGGCGGCTGCCGGCAAGCAGGTGCAGGCAGCCTTTCAGCAGTGGTGGGTGCTGGCGCTGTTCGCGGCGATCTTCGTGGCGCTCGCGCTGTCCATGTTCGGAGTCTTCACCCTGCAGATGCCCGCGGCCATCCAGACGCGTCTCGCGGGGGTGAGTAACCGCCAATCCGCCGGCACCCTGGGGGGGGTCGCCATCATGGGCGCCCTGTCGGCGCTCATCGTGACCACCTGTGTGGGGCCGGCGCTGGTGGGCGCGCTCCTCGTCATCAGCCAGAGCGGGCAGCTGCTCAAGGGGGGCGCCGCGCTCTTTGCCATGAGCATCGGCATGGGGACGCCGCTCCTGGCGGTCGGCGCCTCGGCCGGCAGGCTGCTGCCGCGGGCTGGGCCCTGGATGGAGCTGGTGAAGAAACTGTTCGGCGTGATGATGCTCGCGGTGGCCGCCTGGATGCTGGCGCGCATCCTCCCTGAGCGGCTGGCGCTGCTGCTCTGGGCGATACCCGCGCTGGCCCTGGGTGGGCTCCTTTGGACGCAGCTGCCCGCCTCGGGCGCCCCGGCGTGGGGTGCGCGGGTGCTGGGCGCGCTGGCGGTGCTGTACGGCGTCGCGCTGGCAACCGGCGCGGCGCTGGGCGGGACGGATCCGCTCGCCCCCCTGCCGACGCTCGGCGCGCGCACGCCGGCTCTCGCCTTTCGCCCCGTGCACTCCCTCGCCGAGCTCGACCGCGAGGTCACCGCCGCGCAGGCGGCGGGGCGCGGTGTGCTGGTGGATTTCAGCGCCGCCTGGTGTACGTCATGCCAGGAGATGGAGCGCTACACCTTCAGCGATCCCCAGGTGCAGGCCGCGCTGCGGGCGGCGGTGCTGTTGCGGGCCGACGTCACCGCCAACACGCCCGATGACCAGGCACTGCTGCACCGCTTCGGTATCTTCGGCCCGCCGACGATCGCGTTTTACGGGCCCGACGGGCGCGAGCGCGCACGCTTCCGCGTTGTCGGCTACATGAAGGCCGGCGCTTTCGCTGCGCGCTCGCGCGCCGCCCTCGCCGCCTCGTGAAATCGGCCGCGCGCACCGCGCTGCTCGGGGTGGCGCTGGTGGTGCTCTGCGGCGCGCTGGGATTTCTCGCGGCGCGTCTCGGCGCCCCGCCCGCTGGGGCGCGAGTCTCCCTCGAGCGCCTGCCTCCGCCCCCACTTCCCGAGCTCCAAAGTCCCCCGGCCGAGCGGAAAATCCCCGAGCAACTCCCCAGCCTCACGCTCCCGGATCCCGAGGGCCGGCCGCATCCGCTGGCCGAGTTCCACGGCCGGCCCCTGCTGGTGAATTTCTGGGCCCCCTGGTGCGACCCCTGTCGGCGGGAGATCCCCCTGCTTGAGCAGCTTCGGCGGCAAAATGCAGGATCTGG
>JAFAPI010000051.1 GCA_019247195.1 Gammaproteobacteria bacterium | reverse complement strand
CTTCCGGCCAGCGCCGCCAACTCCGCTCCCGCCGACGCCGAGGAGCAGCTGCTGGCCTCGGCGCGCCGCGCGCTCGCGATCGAGGCCCGCGCCGTCGAGGCCTTGAGCGCGCGACTGGATGCCGAGTTCGCGCGCGCCTGCCGGCTGTGCCTTGAGTGCAGCGGGCGCGTAGTGGTCACGGGCATGGGCAAGTCCGGTCACGTCGCCGGCAAGATCGCCGCCACGCTTGCCAGCACCGGTACGCCCGCCTTCTTCCTGCATCCGGCCGAGGCGGGCCACGGCGACCTCGGCATGATCACGCGCAGCGACGTGGTGCTGGCGCTATCCAACTCCGGTGAAACACCCGAGCTCGTGGTACTGCTGCCGCATCTGAAACGCCTCGCCGTGCCGCTCATCCTGCTCACCGGTCGCAGGGAATCGACGCTCGGCCGCGCCGCGAGTGTCGCGCTCGATGTCGCCGTGCCCGAGGAGGCGTGTCCCCTCAACCTCGCCCCGACCGCGAGCACGACGGCGACCCTCGCCATGGGTGATGCGCTCGCCGTGGCGGTGCTCGAGGCGCGCGGCTTCACGCGCAGTGATTTCGCGCGCTCGCACCCCGGTGGCACGCTGGGGCGCAAGCTCCTGCTGCACGTCGAGGACCTGATGCGCAGCGGCGAGGCGCTGCCGCGCACCGCGCCGGAGGCGCCGCTCAGTGAGGGGCTGCTGGAGATGTCGCGCAAGGGCCTCGGCATGACCGTAGTGGTCGATGGCGGCGGCCGCATCCTGGGCGTGTTCACCGACGGCGACCTGCGCCGCGCGCTCGACCGCCAGATCGACGTGCATACCACACGCATGCGCGAGGTGATGACGGCCGGGGGCAAGAGCATCGGCCCGCGCGAGCTGGCGGCGGCGGCCGTGCATCTCATGGAAGTGCACCGCATCACCGCGCTGCCAGTGGCGGATGCGCAGGGACGCCTGGTCGGGGCACTCAACGTGCACGATCTGCTGCGCGCCGGCGTGATGTGAGCCGCCGACCCGCGCCGCGGCCGCGCGTCCGCCTCCTGGTGCTGGACGTCGACGGCGTGCTCACCGACGGCCGGCTGTACTACGGCGCGCGCGGCGAGGCGCTCAAGGTGTTTCACGTGCGCGACGGCTACGGGCTCGTGCAGCTGCGACGCGCGGGCTGCGAGGTCGCGGTGATCTCCGGACGGCGCTCGCCGATGGTGCGCGCGCGCTGCCGCGAGCTCGGCATCCGCTATCTGCAGCAGGGGGTCACCGACAAGCTCGCGCGGCTGCGGCGCCTGCTGCAACGCCTGCGCCTGCCCCTGTCCGCGTGCGCCTGCGTAGGGGATGATCTGCCGGAGCTGCCCCTGATGCGGGCCATCCCGCTGAGTTTCGCCGTGGCCGACGCGCACCCCGAGATCCGCCGCGCCGCCGCGCGCATCACCCGCCGCCGCGGCGGTCGAGGCGCGGTGCGCGAAGTGTGCGACTACCTGCTGCGCAGGCCATGACGCTGCGCATCCTGGCGTTGCTCGCGGTGGTCACCCTGCTCGTGGCGGTCGTGGTGCTGTCGGGCGGTGAACGCCAGGGTGCTGCTCCGGTCACGCTCGGCGTAGCCCTGCCGGATCCGGGTTACTCCGCGCGCCAGGTGCGTCTGGTGCAGACCGGCGCCGACGGCCGGCCGGTCTATACCGTCGAGGCCGCCGAGGCCCGGCAGCAGCCCCAGCAGGACACGGTCACACTGCGCCAGGTCGGCCTGACCTTCCGCGATGCCAATGGCAACAACTGGACCGCCCGCGCGGCGCGCGCCGAGCTCGCCCAGCCGAGCGGTCTCATCCGCCTCGAGGGTGACGTGCACGTCGCGGGAATCATCCCCGGCAGCAGCGACAAGGCAGACATCACCACGCAGCATCTCGCCTTCGACACGACGGCACAGGTGATCGCCACACGCGATCCGGTGACCGTGCTCATGTCGGGCCGCAAGCTCGACGCAGCCGGGCTGGTCGCGAGCTTGAAGGACCATCACGTGCAGCTAGAATCGGCCGTGCATGGCACCTTCCTGCCGTAGTCCGAAGCTCTGGCCCACGACGCTGCTGTGCACGCTCGGCATCGCGACGGCGCACGCGGCGCCGGCCCTGTCGGGCGGCTGTGAGCAGCCGATCCACCTCGACGCGGCCTCCTCCGAGGTCGACTACCGCAGCAACACCGTGGTCTTCGCGGACGTGCAGATCTCGCAGTGCGCCACGCGCGTGCAGGCCGACCGGGCCCGCGCCACCGGGCTCAATTTCGCCAACAGCCGCTGGACCTTCGATGGTCACGTCCACATCACGGGCGAGCAGCAGGGCAGCCTGCAGGCAGATACGGCGGTGGTGGAGTTCCGCGACAACCACATTCTGCGCGCCACGGTCACCGGCAGGCCCGCGCAGTTCGAGCAGCTGCGCAGCGATGCGCAGCGCATGGCGCATGGCCACGCGGACGAGATCACCTACGACGTCAACGAGGGAACGGTGCGGCTGGTGAATGACGCCTGGCTGTCCGACGGACAGAGCGAGATCTCCGGCCCGCTGGTGGTGTATAACATCCGCGGCCAGCGCGTGCAGGCGAGCGCCGCGCCCAACACTCCCGGCCGCATCCACATCACCATCCAGCCGCACGCCCCTCCGAGCGGCAGTGCCGACACCCCGCGAGCCGACGGTCAGCCGCCGCAGCGCCCATGACGGTGCTGAAAGCCAGCGGCCTGTCCAAGAGCTACCGGCAGCGTCAGGTGGTGCGGGAGCTATCGCTCGACGTGGCGAGCGGCGAGGTGGTGGGCCTGCTCGGGCCGAACGGCGCCGGCAAGACCACCGCCTTCTATATGATCGTCGGCCTGGTACCGTGTGAGGCCGGGCGCATCCACCTGGATGACCGTGACCTCACGCTGCTGCCGATGCACCGCCGCGCCCAGCTCGGACTCGGCTATCTGCCGCAGGAAGCGTCGGTGTTCCGCAAACTGTCCGTCGAGGACAACGTGATGGCCATTCTCGAGATGCGTCCGCAGCTCGAGCGGGCCGCGCGCGAGCAGCGTCTCGAGCAGCTGCTCGAGGAGCTGCGCATCGGTCACGTGCGCAAGAGCCTGGGCCTGTCCCTCTCCGGCGGCGAGCGGCGCCGCGTGGAGATCGCCCGCGCACTGGCTGCGGAGCCGCGCTTCATGCTGCTCGACGAGCCCTTCGCGGGCGTCGATCCGCTCTCAGTGCTCGATATCCAGCGCATCATCCGCGAGCTGACCCAGCGCGGGATCGGGGTGCTGATCACTGACCATAATGTGCGCGAGACCCTGGGGGTCTGCAGCCGCGCCTATATCGTCAATCAGGGTACGGTGATCGCGGCCGGGACTGCGGAAGAAGTCCTTGCCAACCCCCAAGTGCGTGAGGTGTACTTGGGCGAGTCCTTCCGGCTCTGAGCTGAAGCGGGGCGGTCGAAGTAAACCATTGTCTTTCAAGTAGTTAGAACAGGAATCCGCGAGGGCATCCCGCCCTTTCACGACACACATGCTCAAACCCTCACTGCAGCTGAAGCTGGGTCAACAACTGACGATGACCCCACAGCTGCAGCAGGCGATCCGGCTGCTGCAGCTCCCGGCGCTGGAACTGCAGGCCCACATCCGCGAGCTCCTCGAGACCAACGTCATGCTCGAGCCCGAGGAGGCCGAAGGCACCGGCACCTTCGAGGCGCTCGTCACCGCCGCCGTGCCGGCTCCCCCCAAGGAGCGCACCGAGAGCACCGTGGAGGTCCTCGATGAGAGCTGGGATGCGCGCGGCGCGGGTCCGGCCGAGACCGCCTGGAACGGCGAGGAGGACGAGCGCCAGCAGGAGTTCGCCGACGAGGGCGGCCAGTCCCTGCAGGACCATCTCCTCTGGCAGCTCGAGCTCGTCGGTCTGGCGCCGCGCGAACACGCCGTGGCGCGGGCCATCGTCGACGCGGTGAGCGACGACGGCTACCTGACCGAGTCGCTGCAGGACATTGCGCAGACGCTGCGTCCGGAACTCGAGTGCAGTGCGGCGGAGGTGGCGGGCGTACTCAGCACCGTGCAGTCCCTCGACCCGCCGGGGATCGGTGCGCGCTCGGTGAGCGAGTGCATCGAGCTGCAGCTGCAGCAGCTCGATCCAACCACGCCCGGGCACGCGCTGGCGCTGCAGATCGCAAGGCAGCACCTCGAACGTGTCGCCGGCCGGGAGCTATCGCTGCTGCGCCGCGAGCTGCGCGCCACCGAGGAGGAGCTGGCGAGTGCCCTGGCTCTGGTGCGCGCCTGCCACCCGCGACCGGGAGCGACCGTGAGCGCCGGCAACGCCGAATACGTCGTGCCCGACGTGTTCGTGCGGCGCACCGAGCATGGCTGGGGGGTCGAGCTCAACTCCGCCACGCTGCCGCGGGTGCGCCTCAACCAGGGCTACGCGAGCCTCATCGGTCGTAACGCGAGCCACGCCAGCATGCGGGCGCAGCTGCAGGAGGCGCGCTGGCTGCTGAAGAGCCTCGAGATCCGCCACGAGACGCTGATGAAGGTTGCGCGCTCGATCGTCGAGCGCCAGACCGCCTTCCTCGAGCACGGCGAGGAGCACATGCGGCCGATGATCCTCAAGGACATCGCCGAGGCGGTGGCGATGCACGAGTCGACCATCTCCCGGGTGACCTCGGGCAAATACATGCATACCCCGCGCGGGGTGTTCGAGCTGCGCTACTTTTTCTCCAGCCAGGTGGAGGGGGCCGACGGCTCGGGCACCTCCTCCACGGCCATCCGCGCCAAGATCCGCAAGCTCGTCAAGGAAGAGGACGCGGAGGCCCCGCTGAGCGACGGACGCATCGCCGAGCTGCTGTCGGCGGCCGGCATACCGGTGGCGCGGCGCACGGTGGCCAAGTACCGCGAGGCGATGGGCATCGCCGCCTCGAGCGAGCGCCGGCGCGCGGGGCACAGCGCCATGTAAGGACACCGAAATTTCCGAGCGACGGCTCTGGCGAGACCATCACAACCCACAGGAGGCGCGTTATGCAGCTCAACGTCACCGGTCACCATGTCGAGGTCACCCCGTCCCTGCGCGGCTACGTGGAAAAGAAGTTCGAGCGCATCGGCCGCCATTTCGACCAGGTCATCGACATGCACTGTGTGCTGACGGTGGAGAAGCTGCGCCAGAAGGCCGAGGCGACGCTGCACGTGAGCGGCAGCGCCATCCACGCCGACGCCACCGAGGAGGACATGTACGCGGCCATCGACTTGCTGGCGGACAAGCTCGACCGCTGCATCAAGAAGCACAAGGAGAAGCTCTACAACCACCGCGCCGCGCCGCGGCCGGAGCGGCCCTAGCGCGCTTGCAAGCTCCCTGCTGCTGGCTAACATCGCACCGTGCGCATCATCGTCCTCAGCGGCCTGTCCGGCTCGGGCAAGAGCATCGCCCTGCACATGCTCGAGGACCTGGGCTTTTACTGCATCGACAACATACCCGCGGCGCTGCTGAAGCCCTTCGTCTCCTACACCGTGCGCAGCCCCGAGCCGCGCTACGAGCGCACCGCGATCGGGCTGGATGCGCGCAACACCGCGGCGGAGGTGGCGAGCGTGCCGCGCCTGATCGACGAGCTCAAGCGCAGCGGCCTGCAGTGCGAGGTGATCTTTCTCATGGCCGCGGACGATGAGCTGTTGCGCCGCTTCGCCGAGACGCACCGCAAGCACCCGATGAGCGGCAGTGACGTCGGGCTGCGCGAGGCCATGGCCATGGAGCGTGAGCTGCTCGAGCCGATCGCCGCCATCGCCGACCTGCTGATCGACACCTCGCGTCTCTCGGTGCACGCGCTGCGCGACATCATCCACCGGCGCGTCGAGAAGCGCACCGCCGGGCAGCTGTCGATCACCTTCGAGTCGTTCGGGTTCAAGCGCGGCATCCCCGGCGATGCCGACTTCGTGTTCGACGCGCGCGCCCTCCCCAACCCGTACTGGGAGCCCGGGCTGCGCAATCTCAACGGCCGCGACCCGGAAGTGATCCGCTTTCTCGAGACCCACACCAACGTCGCCGCGCTGATCGCCGACATCGCCCGCTTCGTACGCGGGCGGATACCCGAGTATCAGGCGAGCAACCGCGGCTACCTCACGGTGGCGGTCGGCTGCACGGGCGGCCAGCACCGCAGCGTCTACATCGTCGATCGGCTGGCGGAGATCTTCGCTGCCGAGTTCCCGAGC
>JAFAPI010000240.1 GCA_019247195.1 Gammaproteobacteria bacterium | reverse complement strand
CACCGTCGCGGGAGGGGCCTGCGCCGCCGCGATGGTCAGGCCGAGGAGGCCGAGCCCGGCGGGGGCGGCGGACCTCAGGGTCCGCACACGACGCCCCACGCGCCGTGGCCGACGGTGATCCGGCCGAGCACGGCGAGTGTGGCCGCGTCGATGACCGTCACGTTGGCCACCGGACCATTGGCCGTCAGCAGGCGCCGGCCGTCGGGTGTCAGGGCGAGTCCCCACGGCCGCCCGCCGACCGCGACCTGCCGCTCGAGGTTTCCCGCGGGACTCACCACCGCCACGCTCGCCCCGTGCCCGGTCGTGACGTAGAGCCGCCCGCGCGGCGCATCGAAGACCACACCCATAGGCTTCAGCTCCCGGGGCAGCTGCAGCAGGCGAGTCGCGGGCGCACCGTTGGGCAGCGCCACCTTGTAGACCGTCGCATCGCCCTCCCCCGACACGAATGCGCTCGAGCTGTCGGGGGCGAACGCCAGGTCGCGCGGCCGGGTGCCGACCAGCACCGTGTGCAGCACGTGCCGCCCCTGCGCGTCGGCGATGGTGACCGTGTTGTCTGCCTCGCTCGTCACCAGGAGCCACTGCCCGTTGGGGGCGAGCCGTACGCCCTCGGGCTCGCGCCCCACCGGGAAGGTCGCCGCGACCCGCTCACGCGCCAGGTCCACGACCGATACGCGCGCGGCATCCTCGTTGGTGGCGAAGAGCGCCCGGCCGTCGCGGCTCAGCTCCACGCGCTCCGGATCCGAGCCGGCCGCCAGCGTGCGCATCAGCCGCATCGTGCGGGTGTCGAGGACGGCCACGCCGTCAGCGTGACGGTCGCGGTGCAGCTTTGCGCACTGCTCATCGGTGAGCGGCGGGGGGCATTTCGGCACGCCGGTGACGGCGACGTAGAGTCGCGCGCCATCGGCCGAGAGGACCATCCCGCGCGGCCGCTTGCCGACCGGGACCGTGGCGAGCACCTGCAGCTGCTCGGTGTCCACCACGCTCACCGTGCCGTCGTCTTCGTTGGAGACGTAGCCGCGGGCGGCGAGCGCGAGCGCGGGCAGCAGCAGCGCGGCGAGGCCCCAGCAACGCGCCCATGGCGGTGAGCGTGTGGCGTACGACATCACGGGAGGCCTCCGGCAGCTTCAGGGAGGCCGCAGCATACCCAAAAAGGACGCAAGTCCCACTTCCGCGGGGTCGTCATGGTAAGTTAGCCAGCCTTTGCTCTAATGGCCCGAACCCGCATGTCCGACACCCCCGCCGCGCCCCTGATCTGGACGAACGTGCTGATGTTCGTGCTCACGGCGCTGATCGCGCTGATCGGCGTGCCGTGGTACGGCCTGGTGCACGGCTTCAGCGCGGCCGACTGGGCCGTCGCGGTGCTCTTCACCGGCGCGAACGGCATGGCGATCACCGCCGGCTATCACCGCCTGTGGGCACACCGCAGCTACGACGCGCACTGGAGCGTGCGGCTGCTGTATCTGCTCTTCGGCACCATGTCGCTGCAGAACAGCGCCTTCGCCTGGTGCAGCGGGCACCGCGCCCACCACCTGCACGTGGATGACGACGCGCGCGACCCCTACTCGGCGCGCCGCGGCTTCTGGTTCTCGCACATCGGCTGGATGCTGCGCGAGTACCCGAGCGGCAAGCCCGACTTCGCCAACATCCCCGACCTGCGCCGCGACCCGCTGCTCGTCTTCCAGCACCGCTACTACGTGCCGCTCGCGCTCGCCACCAACTTCGGCCTGCCGCTGCTCGCCGGGCTCCTGTTCGGGGATGTGTGGGGCATGCTGCTGCTCGCCGGGTTCCTGCGCCTGGTGTGGAGCCACCACGTCACCTTCTTCATCAACTCGCTCGCGCACATGTGGGGCCGCCAGCCCTACACCGAGGACAACACCGCGCGCGACAACGGGCTGCTCGCGGTGGTCACCTACGGCGAGGGCTATCACAACTTCCACCACCTCTTCGCCCACGACTACCGCAACGGCGTGCGCTGGTGGCAGTGGGACCCGACCAAGTGGCTGATCGCCGCCCTGTCGCTCTTCGGCCTGACCCGGCGCCTGAAGCGCACGCCCGCCTTCCAGATCCAACGCGCGCTGCTCGCCATGCAGTTCAGCCGCGCCAAGGCGCGCCTCGCGCACCTGCCCGCCGGCACCCACTCGCACCTCGAGCCGCTGCGCGCGCGCCTCGCGCACGAGTACGAGAGCTTCCTCGCCGCCCTCGCCGACTGGGCACGCGTCAAGGAGGAGTGGCTCGCCGAGAAGAAGCGCGCCGTGCTCGACAAGTGGCGGCAGTCGGACCTGCAGGGCCGGCTGCGCGACATCGAGCGGCGCCTCAGCCTGCAGCGCCGCCGACTGCGCCTGCTGCAGGCCCAGCTCGCCTAACCCGCCCCGCTCCTCATCCCACACGCGCCCCGGCGCGCTGGCGGCGCCTGGGCCCTTCGGGCAACATCGGCCCCGATGGGCCGCATCTTCGAAGTCCGCAAGCACACGATGTTCGCGCGGTGGAACCGCATGGCGAAGCAGTTCGCGCGCATCGCCAAGGACATCACCATGGCCGTCAAGTCCGGCGGCACCGATCCGGCATCGAATCCGACGCTGCGCCGGGTCATCCAGAACGCGCGCGCGGTCAACATGCCCAAGGACCGCATCGAGGCGGCGATCAAGCGCGCCGCCGGGCGCGATGCGACCCACTACCAGGAGGTGCTGTACGAGGGCTACGCCCCGCACGGGGTGGCGCTCCTGGTGGAGACCGCCACCGACAACCCGACCCGCACCGTCGCCGGGGTGCGCAACATCATCACCAAGCACGGCGGCAACCTCGCCACGAACGGCAGCGTGAGCTTCCTGTTCCGCAAGCTCGGGGTCTTCCGCCTCGACCCGGCCGGGATCGATGCCGACGACCTCGAGCTCTATCTCATCGACCACGG
>JAFAPI010000141.1 GCA_019247195.1 Gammaproteobacteria bacterium | reverse complement strand
TGGCTCCGGCACGCACTGCGCGATGTGTGCGAAGGGGACCTCATAGCCGGTGAAATGGATGATCTCCGTGGCCATCGGCACCCAGGCGGCGAGGCCGAGCCTCGGCAGATAGGACTCCAGGAAGCGCGCCCCGCGCCCCACGTGCACGCGCGTGAACTCGGCGCCGTTGCTCGAGGCCTCCTCGTGGCGGCGCAGGTAACCGACGTCGTGGAACAGGCCGGTGATCAGGCCCACGCTGGCGCGCTCGGCGCCCAGCCGCTGCGCGGGCTCTGCCTGCTGCCGCTCGTAGCCGGCGAGCAGGCGCGCCAGGGCGAGCGTGATGTCGAGGGAGTGCTGGCGATCGTGGTAGAGGGTGTCGACGCCGTGATAGCCCTCGACCTCGCCGGCGAACAGCCGCGCGAAGTGGCCGAATGCGGCCTCGACCGGCCCCCAGTCGAGCTCAGGCCAGGTCGGGCCGAAGAGTGCCTTGACCGCGGCAAGGACGGCCGCGGGCGAGCTCACCTGCACGCGGTTGGTGACATCGTAATCGCTGCGACGGTAGCTCATGGGCGGGCCGTGAAGGGCCTGGGACCTCTGGCCCCATCCCCGGCGGGGCCCTAAAACCTGGACTAACGGGCAGTCTAGGCAGGTCATCCCTCGCCGAACCGAGACGCGGTACTCATTTTAATGCGCGCCGCGGCGGCGCCAAGTGCCCGCGCCCGGGCTATGACAGGAGCTCGGGCGTGGCCGGCCTAATAGATGCGCAGGCCGCCGTACTTGGCGCGGATGCGCCGGTCGAGGGCGCGCCAGCCGATGAGAAAGCCGACGCCCCCGCCGGCGAGCGCGCCGAGGAGCACCCACGGCCAGGAACGGGTGGGGGGTCGGGGCGCGGGGGTCGCGAACAGGGGCGGCGGCTCATCGGCGGACGGCGTGCTCAGCGGGGCCGCGCTGGGGGCGGGCCGGGCGTGCTCGGTGCGCAGCTGCGCGAGCTCCGTGCGCAGCCGCGCCACCTCGGCCTCGCTCTGCGCGAGCCGCGGCCGCAGCGGCGCCTCGCCGGAGAGGTAGGCCGCCTTCAGCCACCCCTCGCGGCCTTCGGCCGTGCGCACGTGCGCGGCCTCGCCGGCGCGCTCGATGAGCTCGACCCGGTCGCCACTCTTCAGCGTCGCGGTGCGCTCACCGCTGCCATCCGCGCTGCTGTTGAGCGAGACGACCAGCTGCTCGACCACGTACAGCGGCTCGGCGCGGACGGCCGTCGCCGCGAGCAACCCGGCGGCGAGCACTGCGGTGCGGCTCACGCCGCGACGTCCGTCCGCAGGATGCCGTGCTGGCGCAGCAGCGCGCGCAGGTCCGGGCCGCGGCCGCGGAACTCGACGAAGGCCTCGAGCGCGTCACGGCTGCCGCCGCGGCTGAGGATCGCATCGAGGAAGCGCTGCGCCGTGCCCGGATCGAAGACTCCGGTCTCCTCGAAGGCCGCGAAGGCATCCGCCGCCAGGACCTCGGCCCACTTGTAGCTGTAATAACCGGCCGCGTAGCCGCCCGCGAAGATGTGCCCGAAGCTGTGCGCGAAGCGGTTCCAGTCAGGCACCGGGACGACCGCCACCTCGCGCCGCACCTCCGCCAGGATCTCGGGGATACGTCCGCCGCGCTCGGGCGTGTACTCGGTGTGGATGCGGAAATCGAAGAGGGCGAACTCGAGCTGACGCATCATCTGCAGCCCGGCGTGGAAGCTGCGCGTGGCGATGAGCCGCTCCTGCTGCGCCGGCGGCAGCGGCGCGCCGCTCGCGAAGTGTCCGGAGATCTGCTGCAGGACCTCCGGGTGCCAGGCGTAATTCTCCAGAAACTGGCTGGGCAGCTCGACCGCGTCCCAGGCGACGCCGTTGATGCCGGCGAGGCTCGGGTAGTCGACGCGGGTCAACAGGTGATGCAGCCCGTGCCCGAACTCGTGGAAGAGCGTGAGCACGTCGTCGTGGGTGAGGAGCGCGGGGCGGCCCCCGCCCGGGGGCAGGAAGTTGCAGACCAGGTAGGCGACCGGCAGCGCCGCGCCGCTCGAGAGGTGCTTGCGCCCGATGCACTCATCCATCCACGCGCCGCTGCGCTTGTTGGGGCGGGCGTAGGCATCCAGATAGAAGCTGCCGACCGCCTCCCCGCCCGCGGCGCGGATGTCGAACAGCCGCGCGTCCGGGTGCCAGACCGCAGCCCCGGCGCGCTCGCGGATGCGGATGCCGAACAACCGCTCGGCGACCGCGAACAGCCCACTCAGCACGCGCGGCAGCGGGAAGTAGGGCCGCAGCTCCTCCTGCGAGACGCTGAAGCGCTCGCGCTGCAGCCGCTCCGCATAGAACCCCACGTCCCACGCCGCGAGCGGCCGCCCGGCGAACCGCTCCAGCTCGGCGTACTCGTGCCGCGCCGCATCGCGCGCGGCCGCGGCGAGCGCGTGCAGGAACTCGAGCACCTCCTCGGCGCTGTGCGCCATGCGCGTCGCGAGGGCGTAGTCGGCGTAGTTGGCGAAGTCGAGCAGGCCGGCGAGCTCGTGCCGCAGCGCGAGGATCTGCTCCATCACCGCCGAGTTGTCCCAGCGCCCCGCCTGCGGACCCTGGTCGGAGGCGCGCGTGGTCCAGGCCTCGTAGAAGGCACGGCGCAGCGCGGCGCTGTGCGCATCGGTCATCACCGCGGTGTAGGTCGGCTGGTCGAGCCGCAGCAGCCAGCCGCTGCCGCCGGCATCGGCCGCGCGCCGCGCGGCCTGCTCGATCAGCATCTCGTTCAGGCCGGCGAGGGTCTCGGGCGCCGCCACCGGATACGACCAGCCGTGGGTCGCATCGAGCACGTTCTCCTCGAACTTGGCCTGCAGCTGGGTGAGGGCGAGCATCGCCTCCTTGAAGCGGGCCTTGCGCGAGGGCGGCAGCCCGACACCGGCGAGACGGAAATCGCGCACCCGCTGCTCGAGCAGGCGGCGCTGCACGGGCGCGAGCGAGCCGCCCTGGTGCTCGGCGACCGTGCGGTAGGCGTTGAACAGCGGCTCGCTCTGCGCCAGGTCCGTCTGGTAGGCGGCGAGCAGCGGCAGGCATGCGTTGTAGCCGGCACGCAGCGGCTCGGAGTTGAGCACCGCGTTCAGGTGGCTGACCGGCGACCAGGTCCGCGCGGTGCGGTGGTGCAGCTCCTCGAGCGGCTCGACCACCGAGGCGAAGGTCGGCGCGCTCACCTGGGCGAGCAGCGCCAGGCGCGCGCGGTTCTGGTCCAGCACCTCCCGCAGCGCAGGCTCGACGTGCTCCGCGCGGATGCTGGGGAACTGCGGCAGCGGCTCGTCACCGAGCAGGGGGTTGTCCATGGGCGGCGGTCCGGAACGGGGCCGCCATTGTAGCGGGCGGCGGCGAGCACGGCCCGGCACGCCCGGATAACATGGCACGGCACCGCCCTCGGTGCGCCGCGGCCGCAGACATGTCCGACAGTTACGACCTGGTGGTGATCGGCGGCGGCAGCGGCGGGCTGGCCGCCGCACAGCGCGCGGCCGAGCACGGGGCGCGCGTGGCCCTCGTCGAGTCGGGCCGCCTCGGCGGCACCTGCGTCAACGTGGGCTGCGTGCCGAAGAAGATCATGTGGAACGCCGCCGACCTGGCCGGGGCGCTGCACGATGCGCGCGACTACGGCTTCGCGCTGGAGAGCGTCAGCCATGACTGGGCGCACCTCAAGCGCTCGCGCGATGCCTACGTGCACCGCCTGAACGGCATCTATGCGGCGAATCTGGCCCGGCGGCAGGTGGCGCTCGTGCCGGCGCGCGCCCGCTTTCTGGATGCCCACACGGTGCAGGCCGGTGCGCGCACGCTGCGGGCCGAGCACGTGCTGATCGCGACCGGCGGGCGGGCGCTCGTGCCGCCGCTGCCCGGCGCGGAGCTCGGCATCACCTCCGACGGCTTCTTCGAGCTGCCGGCGCGTCCCGGGCGCGTGGCGATCGGGGGCAGCAGCTACATCGCGGTCGAGCTCGCCGGCATCTTCGCCGGGCTGGGCGCGCGCACGACGCTGCTGGTGCGCGGCGAGCGGCTGCTGCGCGCCTTCGACCCGATGCTCGGTGAGGCGGCGCAGCAGGCGCTGCGCGAGTCGGGCGTCGAGATCGTGACCGGGATCACGCCCGAGGAGCTGCGCCGCGAGGGTGGGGGTCTCACGGCGCGCATGCGCGACGGTCGCAGCTTCGGTCCTTTCGATGCCTTCGTATGGGCGATCGGCCGCGTCGCGGCGGTGGAGGACCTCGACTTGACCCGCGCGGGGGTGGAGCGCGATGCGCTCGGCTTCATCGGCACCGACCGCTATCAAAACACCAGCGCGGCGGGGGTGTACGCGGTCGGTGACGTGACCGGTCGCGCGCAGCTCACGCCGGTGGCGATCGCCGCCGGCCGGCGCCTCGCCGACCGGGTGTTTGGCGCTCAGCCCGGGCGCCACCTCGACTACGAGAACATTCCGACGGTCATCTTCGGCCGCCCGCCGCTCGGTACCGTCGGTCTCACCGAGCCGGCGGCCCGCGAGCGCTACGGGTCCGCGCTGAAGGTCTACCGCTCGAGCTTCGTGCCGCTCTACCACGCACTGACCGAGGAGAAGGGACGGGTCGAGATGAAGCTGCTGGTCGCCGGAGCCCAGGAGCGCATCGTCGGCCTGCACGTGGCCGGCCTCGGCGCGGACGAGATGCTGCAGGGCTTCGCGGTGGCCCTGCGCATGGGTGCGACCAAGAAGGACTTCGACGATACCGTCGCCATCCACCCGACGAGCGCCGAGGAATTCGTGACGATGCGGTGAGCCCTGAGGGGTAGGCAGGTCCGCCAGCCGTTCGGGCTGCGCCGCCTTCGTGCTAGCTACCGGCCATCGAACGGATAGCCCCCGCAATGTCCTGACTCAGCCGCCCCACCGCACGACTGTGGGCCGCGGCTAGCGTCGCCACGCTGGAGTCCGTGCATACCTCCCGATCGGCCGTGCGGCCGTGGCGTACGGCCTTGTCCTGCAGACGACGTACGGTCCAGGTGGCTTCGAATACCGCGGCTTCGCCGGGCATGGACTCGAATTTCTCGACTTCCACACTCACCCGGTAGTCGGGTGAACCCTCGGCTGTGTTCGACCAGAGCATGACGTGCGAAGTCCCGAGGGCGGCGGTGAGATCGCCGACCAGCGCCCGGCCTATGATGTCGGGTAGCGCGGCGATCCAGTGGGAGGACTCGTCGGGCCGTATCTCGTTGGGCCCCACATTGATCATGATCAGCGGACTGTTGACGGCGCCCGGCACGGACACCGGACCCACAGATACGGAGACGGACACGGGGGCTTCGCTCTGCGCGCCGGCCAGCGAGTTGAGGGTATAAAAGCGGGGGGGTCTGGAGGCACACGCTGCCAAGGCGAGGCAGAGCACCGCCAGAGCGGACAGGGACAGGGACTTTGTCATTTCGATTCCGTGACCTTTCCCCTGATCAGGGCCTCCGGGTGGCGCTCCAGGTAATCGGTCAAGGCGCGCAGCGAGCGGGCGGCGTTCGCGACCTCTGCCAGCGCCTCGCGCAACGCCTGCTGCCCCGGGGCATCCCTGTCCACCAGCGTGGCATTGGCCCCGTCCAGAACCTTGTCCAGGTCGGCCAGTGTCTTCTTTAGCTCCGGCACGGTGGAGACATCCACATGGCGGAGCAGCGCCCCCGCATCGCTCAGCGTCTGATTCAGGGTCTTCAGGGCCGACGAGGTGCGCTGGCCGATCTCGGCAAGGGGCATGCTGTCGATCTTGGCAAGGATGCTGGAGAGCTTCGCCTCCATGTCCGGGATCTGTCCCGGAGCGACCGGGAGTTGCAGCGGATCCTGACTCCAGTCGACCCGTACTTTCGTGGCACGCGGCTCGAATTCGAACGAAATGTAGCGCTGGCCGGTGAGCAGGCTAGAAGTGCGCAGTTGCGCCCGGAGGCCGCGCTCCTCGACCAGCTTACGCAGCATGACCATCTGCTTCTGCACGTCCGACTCAGTATGTGACCGAACCGCCGGCTGCTGCTCCGCGGGAAAGCGCGTAATGGCTTCCTCGGGATAAAAATTGAAATGGACCAGCGGATGCACTTCCAGGGTCTTCGGGTCGTAGGTAAAGCCGATGCGCGTCACTTCGCCGACCGGCAGTCCCATCAGTGTCACCGGCGCCCCGACGTTAAGGCCACGCACCGGCTCGTTGAAGGACAGGACAAAATGCCGGCTGAAGGGCTCGGGCGCCTTCATAGCCGAGACACGGTTACTGTGGAGTTCAAACGCCGCACCCTCGGAGGCCGCCGGGGAGCCGATACCGAAATCCGGCGTGTCGAAACTCACGCCGCCGGCGAGCAGGGCCAGCAGTGAGGCCGTGCGGATGTCCACGCCGTTCTCGCCGATCGAGACGTCGATACCGCCCGCGTTCCAGAACCGCGTTTGGGCGCGGATCAGACGCACGTACGGCTCGGCGATAAAAACCCCGATGTCGAACGACTGACCGTCATTGGCCAGATGATGTGATTCGATTTGACCGACCCGTAACGAGCGGTAGTAGACCGGCGAGCCTACGTCGAGTGAGCCCAGGGTGGCGCTGGTAAGCCGGAAGCGACGCCCCGCCTCGTCGGTGATCCGGGGTTGCTCGTCCAGGCCCACAAACTCGCGGGCCGCGCGCGCGGAGTGGCCGGGCTGGACGCCGATGTAATTACCGGACAGCAAGGTGCTGATTCCGGATACGCCGGTCAGACCAATATGTGGCGCCACCACCCAGAACTTGGTGCCCTCGACCATCAGCCCGGCCGCGCTCTTGGCCACCCGTGCCGTTACGCGCACTCGCGAGAACTTGTCGATCAGGCGTACCGAGGTGACCTGGCCGATGTTCACGTCCTTGTACTTGATGAGAGTCTTTCCCGCTTCGATACCGTTGCCATTCGAGAACACGATATCGACCGAGGGGCCCTCGGCCAGCAGTCGCTGCACCGCAACCCCGAGCGCGACCAGCGCTGCCAGCAGCGGAATCACCCACACGACGGAAACATGCATCCGCTTCCGTCGCGACACCGTCGCCCTGGGCACATCACTGCGACTGGTGGTGTCGGTCATGGCACAACGCCACCCTCAGCATCCCAGATCAGACGAGGATCGAAGTATTCGGCGGCCAGCACTGTCAAAACCACCACGGCCGCGAAAAATACGATACCGGGACCCGGTTCGACCGACATGAGCGGCTGCAGCTGCACCATTGCGACGGTGTAGGCATCCACAAACACATCCAGCATCGACCACTTGCCGATCACTTCGACCACCCGGAACAGCTTCGTCTTGTCGCGCGTCGAGGTCACCCTGCCCCGCTGCACTTGCAACAAGAGGTAGCTGAGGGCGATGAGCTTCCCGAGTGGAATTGCCACGCTCGCGACCAGCACGATTAGTGCGAGCGGCCAGGAGCCAGAATTGTAAAGCAGCACTACCCCGCCGAGAATCGTATCGTCCTCGGTCGAACCGAGCATGTTCGTTCTCAGAACAGGCAGGGCGTTGGCCGGGATATAGCAGAGCAGTGCGGCGATGATCAGGCCCCACGACCGCTGCAGGGCGTGCTTGCGGCGTGAGTGGAGGGCCTCCCCGCAACGGGGGCAAAATCCCTGCTCCCCGCTTGGGGCGGATACACACACCAAACTACACGCATCGCAGCCAACGAGCCCCAGATTCGCGGCACTGAGCATGGTACTCACGAGCGTGCATCCGAGCCGCGGCGCGCAGCGGTATCGGCCTGAGCGACCCACTCGATGCGGCTCCAGATCTCGGCGGCATCGAAGTTCGCGACAATCAATGGAAACAACACGGTGAGCGCACCGACGGCGAATATGCCGATGTCCGCGCCGACGCGTGCAAGCTGGGCGATCTTGACCAGCGACACGAGGAGTCCGAGCAGCATCACCTCGATCAACGACCAGGCGTGCAGATAGCGCGTCCAGCGCAGAATCTCGCTGGTCCACGCCGGGACCGTCGGTCTCCTCGCTGCGTTTAAGACCGCTGCCATGGCGGTCAGAAACGCCCCTGGAGCAATAATTGCGCAGAAGGCAATGATCGCCGCGGCGATGGGCTGCCCCTGGTGCCACATCTGCACCGCGCCGTTGAGGATAGTGGTGCTTGAGTTGCGGCCGAGTACCGACAGAGACATCAACGGCGTCATGTTAGCGAGGAGCAGCAGAACGATCGCAGTGGCCGTGAGTGCCGCGCAGCGCGAGAGGCCGCTGGGCATATGCCTTGCCAAGAGCTGGCCGCAACGCGCACACGTCGCGCGCTGCCGCGCGGACAAGCGCGGCAGATCCTGGAGTAGATCACACGATGGACAGGCGATGAGCATTTTCTTTTTCTGGAGCCTGGTGCCCAGAGCGTACTCGCAGCTCTGGTGACTGAAAAGAGGCTCGGGCGAGAACAGGGAAGACCCGCGGTGGAGGTGGGGGTTGCGTCGCGGGGCCTAGCCCCTGAGGTGACTCTCGGGACCCTTCTGGCGATAGACGGCGTGCCAGACCCGGTGCTCGGCGAGCGCTGCTCGACCGGCGTCCAGCAGCACTTGCCTGCGCTGCTGCTCGGATAGAGCAATCTCAAAGCGCCGCGCCGCAGCGGTCAGCACGCTCGCCATCCACTCGTACTGACGTGCCAGTTCCTGCTCGGCCGGAATATCGAGTGCCGAACTCATCACACCAGAGATCAGTGGCAGAAATCCCATCACGGCGATCAGCACGGGGACCGAAGGACCCAGCCAACCGCTGGGCAGGAACGCCAGCGCTCCCGCGGTCACCACACCCGCCGCGAGCGTCAGGTTAACGATGCGATCGACACGCGAGGCGACAGTGCGGACACGCCTTGCGGCGCCGCGATAGTACGGTATCTGTGCGCGGGGGTCGCCGCCTTGTTCTGCACCGAGCCAGTGCCGCGCCGCGAATTCGCAGCCGCCAAAGCTCTCGGGTAGGTGCGCGCCAGCCATCCACCCCTCCAGTGCACGGATGGCAAAAGCCACCCAGCGGCATGAAGGGTCCTCAGGGGCCGCCGCATGCGCGTCGGCCAATACAGGCGTCGCTTCCATATGTACGCCGGCGATGCGCCAGTACACCAGCACCCGCAGCGCCTCGCCTAGGCTTCGATACTCGAGGTAGCGCGAATGCACGTCGGCGCGGCGCGCCAGCTTTCTCACGGCTACTGCCCCCGCCAGGCAGGACAGGTAAAGCCATAGCAGGTAACGCTGCACCCCGAACTTCAGGGCTGCGGCGAATGACACGGCCGCGAGACAACCGATGGACTGAAGCAGCAACTGCCGGCCGCGTAGCGTGCTCTTGGCGTCGGCGGCGAGCCGGCCGGCGAGCGCTTGGATAGCGGCGACCTCGCGAATGCGTTCATCAGGCACGTCGCGAAATGGAACCAGCGGTAACTCCATGGGGCGAGCCGCAAGCGCGCTAGCCGCCAGCTGGTTGAACTTGTCAGCACGGGCCCAGCCGCAGCCGTCGATCGCTGCGCGCGAGGAGAGAGGTGCTGCTGCGCCGAGCGGCGAGGCCTCGCCCGATGTGTCGAGCACGAAGGTCGTGCTGTCACGATCGCCCCGCCAAGCGACCCTGCGCAGGTCGACCAGCGGGCTCAATGAAGACGCACCGTGCCCGGCGGACGCCCCCTCCACAATGGCTAGAAAAATCGTCGCGTGCGTGGCTATGTAAGAACCCGCTGCGTCTATCGCTGACTCGCCGGGTGGGTTTGCGGGCGTCGTCGGTTGCAACTCCAGCACAGTGCTCTGCGCGCGCAGTCGATTGAAACCCTCACGCAGGGGCGCGTTCAGAGAAGCGAAGCCCGTGTCCGGCAGCAGGCAGACGGATTCGCACCCGGCCGCAATGGCGATCGAGGCTCCCCACTGCTCGACAACATTTGACAGTCGGGAGAGGACCACAATGGGAGTGAACGGGAGAGCACTGCGTAATTCCTCGAAGAAATTGCGCAGTTGCCGCTCGGCGACATCGCCCGGCTCGGATGGGGCGTCGCCGCGGGCTACCAGACCGACAAATAGGGGTATGCGACCCTG
>JAFAPI010000238.1 GCA_019247195.1 Gammaproteobacteria bacterium | reverse complement strand
CACCTGCTCGTGCGCGGCGAGTGCCGCCGTGAGTCCCTCGAGATCCGCATCGGAGGGGTAGCGGCATGCGTCGGCGAGCGCGGCGGCCGCCGCGCGCCGCGCGGCAGGGGAGGGGCCGTAGGGGTTCTCGTTCCAGCACAGCACCAGCGGCGCCGCGGCGCCGTCGGCGGCGGCGCGCAGGGCGAAGCCCGGGCCGGCGAGCAGCAGCGCGGAGGCGGACAACACGTCACGGCGGTTGATGGCCATGTCAGTACCCCTGGCGCGAGGAGAGGGCCAGCGTACGCCGAGTCGATGGCGGAAGGAATTACGCCGCGCCGGCACTCGGTGGCACTCGCGCAGGGTGAACGCTAGACTCCCCGCATGGCGCCCTCCGGCACGATGCGGCTGAAGATCGCGGGCAGGGAGCTCCTGTTGGAACGCGCGGACGGGAGCGAACAGTCGATCCCGGCGCTGTGGCTGCGCGAGCGCTGCCGCGATGCGGTCAGCATGGATCTGCGCACGCAGCAGCGCCTGCAGGATCCGTCCGACTTCGACCTGGGGCTGAGCCTCCTCGCCGTGGCGCAGCCGACGCCCGGGGTGTTCCGGGTGCGCTTCAGCGATGGTCACGAGGCGAGTTTCACCGCGGAGGACCTGCTGGCGGAGGCGGCTTTGCCGCTGCACAGCCACGACACTCCCGAGCCGCAGCTGTGGGACGCCTCGCTGCGGGAGGTACCGCGCGTGCGCTGGCGCGCCGATCCGCCCGCGGCGGAGCTCTTTGCCTGGCTCGAGGCCTTCCTCAGCTACGGGTTCATCATTTTCCGCGGCGTGCCGACCCGGCCGGCGACGGTGCTCGAGGTGGGGGCGCAGTTTGGCTTCACCCGTGTCACCAATTTCGGCGCGCTGTTTGACGTGCGCTCGACGCCCGAGGCGACCGACCTGGCGTACACCGCCGTCTCACTGGATCCGCACACCGACAACCCCTACCGCGCCCCGGTGCCGGGCATACAGTTGCTGCACTGCCTCGCCAACGAGACGCGCGGCGGACTGTCGACCCTCGTCGACGGCTTCGCGGTGGCCGAGGTACTGCGCCGCGCGGAGCCGGAGGCGTTCGAGATCCTCACTCGCACGCCCGTGCGCTTCAAGTACCTCGACGCGCAGACCGAGCTCACCGCCAGCGCCCCGCCCATCGAGCTGGATGTCACCGGCGCGCTGCGGGCCATTCATTTCAGTCCGCGGCTGGACTTCGTGCCGCTGCTGCCGGGCGCGCAGCTCACCGCATACTACCGGGCGCGACGCGAATTCGATCACCGGCTGCGCGCGCCGGACTTCGAGCTGCGTTTTCTGCTCGAGCCGGGCGACCTGGTGATGTTCGACAACTGCCGCCTGTTGCACGGTCGTACCGGGTTCGATCCCGCCGAGGGACTGCGGCACCTGCAGGGCTGCTACATCGACATGGACGGTCCGCGCAGCCTGTACCGCGTGTTGCGGCGGCAACTGGCGCGCTCCCCGGCGGCGCGGCGCAGCGCATGACCCGGACCGTCAGCTTCCGTCGCATGCAGGACGGCACCCGCGAGGACTACCTGCTGCTCGACGCCGCGGAGCGGCAATACGCCGCCGGGCTGGGGGGGCGGGTGCTCGAGGCCCTGCGCAAGCTCGATCACTCGCTCGAGGGCTATCGGGTCAGCCGCCTGGGTCACTCGCTGCAGGCCGCCACCCGGGCCGAGCGGGATGGGGCGGATGAGGAGATGGTACTGGCGGCCCTCGTGCACGACATCGGCGATGAGCTCGCGCCGTACAATCACGCCGACTTGGCGGCGGCGATCCTGCGTCCCTACGTGCGCCCCGAGGTGACCTGGATCGTGGCGCAGCACGCGCTCTTCCAGAACTACTACTACGTCCATCACTTCGGCGGTGACCGCCACGCGCGCGAGCAACTGCGCGAGCACCCGTGGTATGACGGGTGCGTGCACTTCTGCGCCGCCTGGGACCAGAATTCCTTCGATCCGGACTATCCGAGCGAGCCGCTGGCCCACTTCGAACCGCTGCTGCAGCGGATCTTCGCGCGCCCGCCGCACGATCCGCGTTACGTCAGGAGCGGCTGACCGCTCAGGTCGCGGGCGGGGTCGTGCCCTCGGGCGTGCGCGCGCGGCGCCCCGGGTCGGCGAGTTGGCGCTGCAACCAGGCGCGGGCCTCAGCGACGCTGGCGAACACGGCCACGTGCATGCCGCGGTTCCTGGCGACATTCTGCGCAAACTGCATGAGGTCCCCGGTGGCGTGGGCGTCGACGTAGGCGAGCGCCTCGATGATGTCGCTCGAGCGCGCGCTGCCCTCGGCGGCGATCTTGAACACCGGGAAGGCGCTCAGCCGCGGCCCCTCCAGGTGCTCCTCGATGAGCACCCGGAAACACCGCCGGCGCACGCACTCCTGGTGTACCTCCTGCAGGTAGCCCGCCACGGCCTCCGGGGTGTTGGTGCCGGTCACGCGCACGTGCAGGTACTCCGCCTCGGCGGTAATGTTGAGACGATAGTCCACGGCCGCGGATTTTACCGCACGGGGCGCGCGCAGGGGGCACCATGTCGAATCAGATGACCTCGCTCAGCGATCTGCGCATCACGGCGCTCGATCTGGCGGTTCGCTTCGGGCCGCGGCTGCTCGCCGCGCTCGTCATCCTCACGGTCGGGGTGCTGGTGAGCCGGGCGCTGAGCCGCTGGCTCGGGCGACTCCTCGAGCGCATCGAGCTCGAGCCGCCGATCCGTGCGCTCCTGGCGCGAGTGGCCTGGAGCCTGTGCTTCCTGCTGTTCCTGATCATGGCGCTGCAGAACCTCGGCGTGGAGCTGCTGCCGCTGGTGGCGGGGCTGGGCGTGGCGGGGGCCGGGATCGCCCTCGCCACCCAGGGCGTGCTCGGCAACATGGTGGCGGGACTGTCGATCATCTTCGCCAAGCCCTTCCGTGTCGGCGAATACATCGCGATCGTTGGCGTGGAAGGGACGGTCGACAGCATCACCCTCTTCAGTACCACCCTGACCCACGTCGATCGCTCGCGCGTGGTGATCCCGAACCGCAAGATCGTCGGGGAGATCCTCCACAACTACGGGCGCATCCGGCAACTCGAGCTGACCGTGGGCGTGGGCTACGAGGCGGACCTGGCGACCGCGCTCGCGACCATCCGCACCGTGCTCGGCGCCAATCCGCGGGTGCTCGCCGACCCGCCGGCGGTCATCCAGCCCGTGCAGCTCGCCGACTCGGCGGTGGTCATCGCGGTGCGCCCGTGGGTGCTGGTCGGCGACCAGGGCGCCGCCTCGGGTGAGATCACCGCAGCGCTACTGCCGGCGCTACGGGAGCGCGGCATCAGCATTCCCTTCCCGCAGCGCGAGGTGCGGCTCATCGGGCCGCCGCCGGATCAGTCGCGCCCGCGCGGCAGCTCGTCGCCGGCCGGGGTGTAGGCCGGGGGCGTGTAGAGGTTCAGGGTGCGCAGCGGACGCCGTCCGGTATTGCGGATCTCATGACGGTCGCCGTGCTCGATCAACAGCAGCGCGCCACGCCGGAGCGCATGGCGCCTGCCGTTGACCGTAGCGATGCCGCTGCCCGAGATCACGAACAGCCACTGGTCCGCGCCGCGGTGCCGGTTGTGCGGATCGCCTTCGGCATCGCCCGGCGCGATGACCATCTCAGCCGCCTGCGCCCGGCGGGTGCCGAAGACCACGCGGAAGCCCCGACCGAAACGCAGCTGCCGGTGCTTCACGCGGTGCGTCGCCGCTTCAGTAAGTCTCCCAGTAGCGCGGTGCCTTGTAGTAGTCGAAGGTCTTGTCGCGGAACTGCCGGCCGTCATCGCGCGTCAGCTCGTCAATCGAGCCGGCGGGGGCCGACTCGAGCTGGGTCTTCGTATAATTCACCACGTATGCGCCCTGAGTCTCATCGTAGTCGAGCGATTCCCAGGGGATTGGATGAAATTTCTCGCCGGCGCCGAGGAAGCCTCCGAAGCCGACCACGGCAAACATGATGTTGTTCGACTGCTTGTCGAGGATCACGTCCTCGACCACGCCGATCTTGCGCCCGGCGGAGTCGTTCACGTTGGTGCCGATGACCTTCTTGGCGCGAATCGCGGCAGTATGGCCGGTGGCAGTAGTCATAGGATCCTCCAAAGTTACCTTGCAGAAATGATCTTCGAGCAAAGGTTCGCCCCACGGAGTAAGCGACCGGCGCAGAGCCGCGTAGGACGTCGCGGCAGGTCCGAACGTGGACTGTGACGTTCTGATCGTGGGCGCGGGCCCGACCGGGCTCGTGCTCGCGCTCTGGCTCACGCGTCTCGCTGTGCGGGTGCGCCTCATCGACAGCGCGCCGGCACCGGGCACGACCTCGCGCGCGCTCGCGGTGCAGGCACGCACGCTCGAGCTCTACCGACAGCTCGACCTCGCCGAGCCCGTGCAGCGGGCCGGTCACCGGGTGCCGGCGGTGAATCTCTGGGCGCACGGTGAGCCACGGGCCCGTCTCACCCTCGAAGACGTCGGGGCGCAGATGACCCCGTACCCGTTCGCGCTCATCTACCCGCAGGATGAGCACGAGCGGCTGTTGATCGCGCGGCTGCAGGACGTGGGCGTCGTGGTCGAGCGCGGCACGGAGCTGGTGTCCCTCACCCAGAGCGCCGACGGCGTGCAGGCGGAGCTGCGCAACGCGGGTGTGACGCAGCACGCCACCGCGCCCTTTCTGGCCGGCTGTGATGGCGCGCGCTCGCGGGTGCGGGAGTGCGTGCACGGCGGCTTCGCGGGCGGCACTTACCAGCAACTCTTCTACGTGGCGGACATCCGCGCGGGGGGTCCGTGCATGGACGGGAACCTGCACATCGACCTCGACGAGGCGGACTTCCTCGCAGTGTTTCCGCTGGCGGGCCGTGGGCGTGCGCGCCTCATCGGTACGGTGCGCGATGAGCGCGCACACGCCGAGTCACTGCAGTTCGAGGACGTGAGCCGCCGCGCGATCGAGAACATGCAGCTCGAGGTGCAGCAGGTCAACTGGTTCTCGACCTATCACGTCCACCACCGCGTCACCGAGCGCTTCCGCCACGGACGCGTGTTCCTGCTGGGCGATGCGGCGCATATCCACAGCCCGGTGGGCGGGCAGGGGATGAATACCGGCATCGGCGATGCTATCAATCTCGCCTGGAAGCTGGCGGCGGTACTGCATGCCGGTGCACCCGAGCCGCTGCTGGACACTTACGACAGCGAGCGCCGCCGCTTTGCGCGCACCCTGGTGGCCACCACCGACCGGCTGTTCACCTTCGTCACCGCGCCCGGGCCTCTGGCGCGGCTGATCCGCACCCGCATCGCGCCGCGTGTGCTGGCCCGTGCCATGAGTGTCGCGGTGCTGCGCCGCGCGCTGTTTCGCACCGTCGCGCAGTTCCGCGTCAACTACCGCGGCAGCGCCCTCAGCCGTGGTCGCGCCGGACGCATCCGCGGCGGCGACCGCCTGCCATGGGGCGGGAGCGACGGGCTCGACAATTTCGCCGGCGTGGGGCTTCGCTGGCAGGTGCACGTCTACGGCAGCGCGGCCGCGGACCTGCGCGACTTCTGCGCCGCCCACGCCCTGCCGCTCGCGCTATTCCCCTGGCAGGGGGCGCACGCCCGGGCCGGTATCGCCCGCGACGCGCTCTACCTGCTGCGCCCCGACGGCTACGTCGCGCTGGCCGCCGCGCGGCGGCCACTGGCGGAACTCACGGCGTACCTCAGCGCGCAGGGCGTGCGTCAGCTGAACCTCGCGCCTCAGTGACGCAGCCGCGCGGCGCGCGCCGCGTGAGCGACCGTGGCGATGAGTTGGGAGGGGTCGGCGGGCTTCACCAGGTGCGCCATGTAGCCGGCGTGCAGGGCGTGCAGACGATCCGAGGGACGCGACATGGCGGTGAGCGCGATGGCCGGTAGCTGCGCCACCGGGCCCTCGATGCTGCGCACCAGGCGCAGCAGCTCGTAGCCATCGATGCCCGGCATGCTGATATCGCTGATCAGCACGTGCGGGGTCTGGGCCCGGATCATCTCGATCGCCGTCGTCGCCGAGTCGGCCGCCTGCACCGCCGCGCCCGATTCGTTGAGAATCCGGCTCATGAGCTGGCGGGCGTCCGGCTCGTCATCCACCACCAGCACGCTCAGGCCGCGCAGGTCGCCGTCCGCCGGCGGCTCCGCGGGGGCGATCGCCGGGATGCCCGCCGGCTCACTGGCGAGTGGCAGCGTCACGGTGAACGTCGTGCCGCATCCCTTGCCCGCGCTGTGGACCTGGAGCGTGCCACCGTGCAGCTCGATGATGTGCTTGGCGATCGCCAACCCCAGCCCCAGTCCGCTGTGGCGGCGGCTGGGGGAGGGGTCCTCCTGCGCGAAGCGCTCGAAGACGTGCGGCAGGAACTCGGCGGAGATGCCGGCGCCGTCGTCCTCGACGGTGATCCGCAGGTGCGAGGGGGTCTTGGACATCTTGACGCGGATCTCGCCGCGGTACGGGGTGAACTTGACCGCGTTGGACAGCAGGTTGCCGATGGCCTGCTGCAGCCGGGAGGCATCCGCCCGCAGCACCACGTCAGGAACATCCAGCTGCACCAGCAGGCGGATGCCCTTGGCGGCCGCCGCATCGGCCAGGCGCTCCACGGTGGTGTGCACGCTCGGCAGCGGATTGATCGGCTGCAGCTCGACCCGCATCGTGCCCGAGACGATGCGGTTCGCATCGAGCAGGTCATCGATCACGCCCTTCTGCAGCGTGGCGTTGCGCAGGATCACCGCGCCGGCCTTGGGCATCTCCGCGGCGCTCGCCTTGCCGCCGGCGAGCAGGTGGCCCCAGGCCTGGATGACCGACAGCGGCGTACGCAGCTCGTGCGACAGGACCGAGAGGAACTCATCCTTGACGAGGTTGGTGTGCTCGGCATACTCGCGCGCGGCGCGCTCCGCCTCCGCGAGCCGCGCCTGGGCTTCGCGGATGCGCACCCGCTCGCCGATGTCGCGCGCCACCTTGGAGGCGCCCACCAGATGCCCCTGCGCATCGCGGATGGGCGAGACCGTGATGGCGACGTCCACCAGCACTCCCTGTTTGGTGAGGCGCTGGGTCTCGAAGTGCTCGATCCGTTCACCCCGCTGCAGACGCCCGAGGATCACCGCCTCCTCGCCGCGCCGCTCGGGCGGCACGATCAACAGGATCGACTTGCCGATGGCTTCGTCGGCCGTATAACCGAACAGCCGCTCCGCGCCCTGATTCCAGGCCGTGATGATGCCATCGAGCGTCTTGCCGACGATGGCGTCCTCGCACGAGGCGACGATCGCGGCGAGCGAGGCCTGCGCGACATCGTTCGCCGCGGCGGGGCCGCCGGCGTCGGCGGGTTGCTCGCGGCAGCTGAGCACGAAGGCCGCGGGCAGCCCGGGGCTCGCGAGCGGGGCGGCGTGCCCCTCGAAGCGCCGGCCGGTGCCCTGGGGGCCCAGCTGCACCATGCGGCGCCAGGGGGTGCCGTCCGCAGCCTCACGGCACAGCTGCGGCCATTGTTCAGGATCGGCGACCTGGATGTTAGGCGGCGCGCCGGGCGGCTCGCCCTCCAGCTGCAGGGCGTGGGCCGCGGCGGTGTTGGCATACAACAGCCGGCCATCGCGGGCGATCACGAGCACCGGGTCCGCGGTGGCCTCTAAGGCTGCGCTCAGCAGTGCCTCCGGCGCGGTACTGGCCGGAATCACCGTGTCACGCCCCGTGGGTGGAGCGGAGGTCGATCGAAAGCTACGTACATGACCGACGCCGCATTTGCGCGACGCACCGTGGCCTTAACTGGTGACAAGTGTCGCTTGATTTAAAAGCGGATATTCAGGGTGGGCCGGCCGCCCTCTCCTGTCGGCTGTGACCTACGTGGCTTGTAGTCTGGGGCTGCGCGACGTCTCTGGGGCCCTCGGCAAGGATCCGGATAGCCACCCAATCCGGTGAATGTCTATGGACGACATCGAGCCCTCAGTGCTCACGTACACCGCGTTCCGCAACCGGCAGCTCCTTGAGGCGTGGCGGCGCAGACAATCGGAGTACGAAGCGCAGCACGCGCGCGAGCTGGGAATCGACCCGGTCGACGCGGATGAGGATGACGACGAGGACGAGGACACAGGCTCCGCACCGCGGTTCAGAGTCTGACGGTGCCGGGGGGGTTAGGCCTCGCGCAGTGCCGCCAGGAGCACGGAGACGTCGCTGCCCTTGACGACGTAGCCGCGCGCCCCGCGTCGGTTCGCCTCTTCGGCCAGCGCATCGGAGGCGTGACCGGTATGCAGGATTACGCGGGCCGGCAGGGCTTCCTGCTGCAGCTGCGCGAGCACCTCCATGCCGCTCATGTCGCTGAGACCGAGGTCGAGCACGAGCACATCGGCGGCGCGGCGGCGCGCCTGCTCGAGTGCGTCGGCGCCAGTGGTGACATAGCCCACGTACTCAAGCGAGTCATCGAGCCCGATCAGCTCGCCCAGGGATTCGGCGAGGTCGACACTGTTATCGACGATGAGGACACGCTTACCCATGTCGGCACCGAAGGCTGAAGCCCCAGAGGCGGCCGTGACCGGCGAGCCGGCCGACCCGGCGGCGCTGCTCGAGTACGTGCAGGGATGCGCGGAGGCGGAGCGGGCCCATTGCGCCTCGGTGCTGCACGATGAGCTCGGCGGCGCGCTGGTCGGGATCAAGATGCAGCTCGCCGCACTCGAGCGCGCGAGCGCTGCGGACCTGCACGAACGCCTGGCGCGCGTGCGCCAGCAGCTCGATGCCGCCATCGCGATCCGCCAGAGGCTTGAGGAACGTCTGCATCCGGGTCTGATCGAGCACGTGGGGCTGTTCGCCGCATTGCGGGCTTACGCAGAGCAGCTGGCCGCGAGCGGCGCGGGAACGTACCACCTTCAGCTGCCCAGCGCCGAAGTGCCGCTGCCGCCGCCGGCGCGCATCGTACTGTATCGCGCGGCGCAAAGCGCCATGCGCGTGTTGGCGGGCGGCGGCGCGGGCCGGATCACCGCGCAGTTGGTCGGCCCGCGGCTCGAGGTTCGGATCTCGGGCCCCGACCCGGTGCGCGCTTTTGACAATGAGCATCTGGAGCTCGAGGCCGCGCGCCAGCGTCTGATCCACTTCGGCGGCGAGCTCGTCCGCGCTCGCGAGAGTGAGGGCGAGAGCTGCGTGCGCATACGCGTACCGGTGTCACACTCCCTGGACGCCGCACGGAAAAGTAGGTGACCGCTTACATCGGCAGCGGGGACTAGGTCTTATCCTAACAACCCCGCAAGCGCTCGCGCGCCGCACCGGTCGGGTGTGGTTGCGCGCCGTCCACAGACGACGCGAGTTAAGACATGTCGACACAAGGTAGTGAACTGCGACCGAAGCTGCGGGCCAATGGCCGACAGCGCCCTGAGCAGGACGCGCTCAACGTCAGCAAGCTCCTGCGGGCGCTGCAGGCGATTAGGGACGGTGACTTCTCGGTGCGCCTGGCGAGCGATCAGACGGGCCTCGCCGGCAAGGTGGCCGACACCTTCAATGAGATCGTCACCGCCAATGAGCGCCTGGCGCGCGAGCTCGAGCGCGTCGGCCGCATCGTCGGCAAGGACGGCAATACCCGCCATCGCATGTCGAGCGATCGCCGTTCGGGTGCCTGGGGCGCCATGGAGCACTCGGTCAATACGCTGATCGATGACCTGCTGTGGCCCACGCGCGAGGTCACGCGCACCATTTCCGCGGTCGCCAAGGGCGACCTGCAGCAGACCATGAGTCTGGAGGTCGACGGGCGTCAGCTGAAGGGTGAGTTCCTGCGCTCGGCGACCATCGTCAACACGATGATCGAGCAGATGAGCGCCTTCACCTCCGAGGTGACCCGCGTCGCGCGCGAGGTGGGCACCGAGGGCAAGCTGGGCGGCCAAGCGGCGGTGCCCGGAGTCGCCGGCACCTGGAAGGACCTGACCGACAGCGTCAATTCGATGGCGAGCAACCTGACCGGTCAGGTGCGCAACATCTCCGAGGTGACCATCGCGGTCGCCAACGGCGACCTGTCGCGCAAGATCACGGTCGACGTGCGCGGCGAGATCCTGCAGCTGAAGGAGGCCATCAACACCATGGTCGACCAGCTGCGTTCCTTCGCCTCCGAGGTGACGCGCGTGGCGCGCGAGGTCGGCACCGAGGGCAAGCTGGGCGGCCAGGCGATCGTCTCGGGCGTGGCCGGTACCTGGAAGGACCTCACCGACTCGGTCAACGCCATGGCCACCAACCTCACCGGCCAGGTACGCAACATCGCCGAGGTGACCACGGCGGTGGCGCGCGGCGACCTGTCCCGCAAGATCACGGTCGACGTGAAGGGCGAGATTCTCGAGCTGAAGAACACCATCAACACCATGGTGGACCAGCTCAACGGCTTCGCGGCCGAGGTGACGCGCGTGGCGCGCGAGGTCGGCACCGAGGGCAAGCTCGGCGGCCAGGCGGTCGTGCCCGGGGTCGCGGGCACCTGGAAAGACCTGACCGACAACGTCAATTCGATGGCCGGCAACCTCACCGGTCAGGTGCGCAACATCGCCGAGGTCTCGACCGCCATCGCCAGCGGCGACCTGTCGCGCAAGATCACGGTGGACGTGCGCGGGGAGATCCTGCAGCTGAAGGAAACCATCAACACGATGGTGGACCAGCTGCGCTCGTTCGCCTCCGAAGTCACCCGCGTCGCACGCGAGGTGGGCACCGAGGGCAAGCTCGGCGGCCAGGCGGTGGTGCCGGGCGTCGCCGGTACCTGGAAGGACCTGACCGACAGCGTGAACTCGATGGCGGGCAACCTGACCGGTCAGGTGCGCAATATCGCCGAGGTGGCCACCGCCATCGCCAAGGGCGACCTGTCGCGCAAGATCACCGCCGACGTCAAGGGCGAGATCCTGCAGCTGAAGGAATCGATCAACACCATGGTCGACCAGCTGAACGCCTTCGCCGCTGAGGTGACGCGCGTGGCGCGCGAGGTGGGCACCGAGGGCAACCTGGGCGGCCAGGCCGAGGTCAAGGGCGTCAGCGGGGTGTGGAAGGACCTCACCGACAACGTCAACTCGATGGCGAGCAACCTCACCGCGCAGGTGCGCAACATCGCCGAGGTGGCCACCGCCATCGCCCGCGGCGACCTGTCGCGCAAGATCACCGTCGACGTGCGCGGCGAGATCCTGCAGCTCAAGCAGACCATCAACACCATGGTCGACCAGCTGAACGCCTTCGCCGCCGAAGTGACGCGCGTGGCGCGCGAGGTGGGCTCGGAGGGCCGGCTGGGTGGCCAGGCGGACGTCAAGGACGTGAGCGGGGTGTGGAAGGACTTGACCGACAAGGTCAATTCCATGGCCAGCAACCTCACCGCCCAGGTGCGCAACATCGCCGAAGTGGCGACGGCCATCGCGCGCGGTGACCTGTCGCGCAAGATCACCGTCGACGTGCGCGGCGAGATCCTGCAGCTGAAGGAAACCG
>JAFAPI010000146.1 GCA_019247195.1 Gammaproteobacteria bacterium | reverse complement strand
CGAGCGGTCGGTGAGCTCGCCGTCCGGGAAGAGCGGTGGCGAGGATGGCAGGTGCGTCGCGATGGCGCTGCGCAGTGCCGCTACGTTGTCGCCGGTGAGGGCAGCCACCGGCACCACCTCGAGGAAGGGGTGCCGGCCGCCCAGCTCGGCCAGGTAGGGCAGCAGCTTGGCACGCGGACGCACCCGGTCGACCTTGTTGACCGCGGCAACGGCGGGGCGCTGCGCGCGGCGGATCCGCGCCAGCGCGTCCTCGTCCTCGCGGGTCCAGCGCTGCGCCTCGAGCACCAGCACCACCAGGTCGGCGTCGGCGAGCGCCGCGGCGGCGGTCCGGTTCATCAGACGGTTGAGGGCACGACCCCCCGGGGCGTGCAGACCCGGGGTGTCGACGAAGGCGATCTGCGCGGTCGCGCCAGTGTGGATGCCGAGGATGCGGTGACGCGTCGTCTGCGGCCGGGGGGTGACGATGCTGAGCTTGGTGCCGATGAGCGCGTTGAGCAGCGTCGACTTGCCGACGTTGGGCCGGCCGACGAGCGCGGCGAAGCCGCTGCGAAATCCGGGCGCGTCAGCCATCGACGCCCGCACCGAGCTGCGCCAGCACGGCCGCGGCGGCCCCCTGCTCGGCACGCCGCCGGCTCGAGCCCTCGCCGCGGCCACTCAGGCGCAGCGGCGCAGCCTCGCAGCTCACCGTGAAGCGCTGCGCGTGGTCCTCGCCGGCGATGGCGAGCACCGTGTAGCGCGGCAACGCCAGTCCGCGCGACTGCAGGTACTCCTGCAGGCGGGTCTTGGCATCCTTGAGCGAGGCCGGCTCGGGCAGCGCGGCGATGCGCGGGCCGAACAGCCGCTCGACGACCGGCTCGAGCCCGGCGAGCCCGGCGTCCAGGTAGAGCGCACCGAGGAGCGCCTCTAGCGCATCGGCGAGGATCGACTGGCGGCGGAAGCCGCCGCTCTTGAGCTCGCCCGCCCCCAGGTGCAGCACCGCGCGCATATCGTGCGCGGCGGCGATCTCGGCGAGCGGCTCGCGGCTCACCAGGCGCGCCCGCAGGCGCGACAGGTCGCCCTCGTCCGCGGCCGGGAAGGCACGGTACAGCTGGTGCGCGATGAGAAAGTTGAGCGCCGCATCGCCGAGGAATTCCAGCCGCTCGTTATGCGCGCCGCCGGCGCTGCGGTGCGTGAGGGCGGAGACGAACAGCGCCGGGTCGCGCGGGCTGTGGCCGAGCCGCTCGCGCACCCAGCGCTCGGGCTGGGTCGGGCCCATCAGCCCCGACCGGGGTGGCCGCTAGTCGGCATTGCCGACGTGCACCACCTTGTCGAAGGTGACGTGCAGGGAGAGATTGGCGAAGAGCGGCGCCTCATCCTCGTACGCCGCCTCGACCGCCCAGCCGGCGCCGTCGCGCGTGATCTTGAAGTCCTTCACCTGCGGGTAGTCGACCATGTCGATCTCGAAGTGCTTGTCGATGGTGGCGCGGATGTTGTCCGGGTTGGCACCGCCGCTCTTGAGCTCGGAGTTGGTCTGCTCCAGGGCGCGCGACACCTTCATGTAGTTGAGGTAGACCGGCGCGAGACGTACCCCCGCGTAGATGACGATCACCAGCGGCGTGAGCAGAAAAAGCCAGCCGATCAAGGTGACCCCGGATTGCCTGTCGCGCATGCAGACGCCCCCCGCCGTTACCGCCGCGCCCCGCTCAGGGGATGGCGGCGCCGATACGACTCCAGATCGGGCCGCCGCCGCGGCCCCAGTCCCAATTGAACCAGATCCGTGTCGCCCTGCCGACCAGATTCTGCTCCGGCACGTACCCCCACGAGCGCCCGTCGTCGCTGTTGTCGCGGTTGTCGCCCATCATCAGATAATGCCCCGGGGGCACGACGCCATCAAAGGGCGGCACCCGCCCGCCGCCGGGCGCGTCCTCCTCGCCGCACACATAGCCGCGCACACCACGGCGGTGGCAGCCCGGCAGCAGCGGCTGGCGGTCGATCGCCACCGGACAGTACATGGCCTGGTGGCGGTGCGTACCGAGCTGCTCGTCGGCGAGGGTGAAATTCACGTAGCAGCCGTCGTCGTACTTCTTCGGCAGCGGCGGGGCGGGTACCGCCTGGCCGTTGACGTAGACGTGGTTGTCGCGCACCTCCACGTGATCCCCGGGCAGGCCCACCAGGCGCTTGATGAAATTGGTCGAGGGATCGACCGGCCAGCGGAACACCACCACCTCGCCGCGCTGCGGCTCGCCGATGGCGACGATCTTGCGGTTGAGCACCGGCAGGCGCAGGCCATAGGCGAACTTGTTGACGATGATGAAATCGCCATCGAGCAGCGTCGGCATCATCGAGTCCGAGGGGATGCGGAACGGCTCGAAGATGAAGGAGCGCAGCAGCAGCACCACCAGCGCCACGGGGAAGAAGCTGCGCGCGTAGTCGACGGTGCCGGGCTCGGGGATCTGCGCCGGGTCGCGGCCCGCGGCCCGCGCGGCGCGCTCGCGTGCCGGCCGCAGCAGCCAGGCATCGACCGCCCACACCAGGCCGGTGAGGACCGTGATGGCGAGCAAGACGGCGCTGAAGTCCAGACGCTCGGCCAGCAGCAGCCGCAGCACCGCCGCCATGATGAGCACCGGCAGGATGCCGTACAGCAGGGCGAGCGCCGCGGGCGCGCGCGGCGGCGGGCTGCTGCGCAGCGCGCGCCGCGGCCGCAGCAGCCAGTCATCCACGATGCAGACCAGGGTCACCGGCAGCGCCAGCCAGGAGAGGAACACGATCAAGGGCATCAGGCTTTGCAGCATGGGAAGTCCTAGCGTTTGCGTCCGACTTGCAGTACCGCGAGGAAGGCTTCCTGCGGGATCTCGACGTGGCCGAGCTGTTTCATGCGCTTCTTGCCCTCTTTCTGCTTCTCGAGCAGCTTGCGTTTGCGGGTGACGTCGCCACCGTAGCATTTGGCGAGCACGTTCTTGCGCAGCGCCTTGACGGTGGCGCGGGCGATGACCGCGCTGCCGATGGCCGCCTGTACCGCCACCTCGAACATCTGCCGCGGGATCAGCTCCTGCATCTTGTCCACCAGCTCGCGGCCGCGCTGATAGGCGCTCTCGCGGTGCACGATGATCGACAGCGCGTCCACGGTGTCGCCGTTGATCAGGATGTCGAGCTTGACGAGCGGCGCCGCGGCGAAATGGCTGAACTCGTAGTCGAAGGAGGCGTAGCCGCGGCTCACCGACTTCAGGCGGTCGAAGAAATCCAGCACCACTTCGGCGAGCGGCAGCGCGTACTGCAGCGCCACCTGCGTCCCCAGGTACTGCATCTTCTGCTGCGTGCCGCGCTTGTCGTTGCAGAGCTTGAGTACCCCGCCGACGTAGTCCGGTGGCACGAGGATGTTGGCGATGATGATCGGCTCGCGGATCTCGTCGATGGCGTTCAGCGGCGGCAACTTGGCGGGATTGTCGACGTATTCGATGGCGCCATCGCTGCGCAGCACCTCGTACACCACCGTCGGCGCGCTCGTGACTAGTGTCAGCTCGTACTCGCGCTCGAGGCGCTCCTGCACGATGTCCATGTGCAGCAGGCCAAGGAAACCACAGCGGAAGCCAAAGCCGAGCGCCCCAGAGACCTCAGGCTCATAGTGGAGCGCCGAGTCGTTGAGACGCAGCTTGGCGAGCGCGTCGCGGAACTTCTCGTAGTCATCGGAGGAGACCGGGAACAGCCCGGCGAACACCCGCGGCTTGATCTGCTTGAAGCCGGGCAGCGGCGAGGCCGCCGGGCGGTTCTCGAGGGTGATGGTGTCGCCGACCGGGGCGCCGTCGATCTCCTTGATACCGGCCACCACGAAACCGACGTCGCCGCTGCCGAGTTCGCCCTCGACGACCGGCTTGGGGGTGAAGCGCCCCAGCCGGTCGACGCTGTGACTGCGGCCGGTCGAGACCACGCGGATCTTCTCGCCGGACTTCAGGCTGCCGTTCATCACGCGCACCAGCGACACGACCCCGACGTAGTTGTCGAACCAGGAGTCGATGATCAGTGCCTGCAGCGGCGCGGCGGGGTCGCCGCGCGGCGGCGGAATGCGCTGGATGAGTAGCTCCAGCAGCTCGGCCACGCCCTCGCCGGTCTTGGCGCTGACCCGCGCCGCCGCCGAGGCCTCGATGCCGATGATCTCCTCGATCTCGCGCACCACCCGCTCCGCATCCGCCGAGGGCAGGTCGATCTTGTTGATGACCGGCAGCACCTCGAGCCCCTGCTCGATGGCCGTGTTGCAGTTGGCGACGCTCTGCGCCTCGACCCCCTGCGAGGCATCGATCACCAGCAGCGCCCCGTCGCAGGCAGCCAGTGAGCGCGACACCTCGTACGAGAAATCCACGTGGCCGGGGGTGTCGATCATGTTCAGCTGGTAGCGCTCGCCGTCGCGGGCGGTGTAGTAAAGGGTGACACTCTGCGCCTTGATGGTGATTCCGCGCTCACGCTCGAGTTCCATCGAGTCGAGCACCTGCGCCTGCATTTCGCGCTCCGCCAGCCCGCCGCATAGCTGGATGAAGCGGTCGGCGAGCGTGGACTTGCCGTGATCGACGTGCGCGATGATCGAGAAATTGCGAATGTGCCGCATGAATCCTGTCAGCTCCGGTCGCGGGCGTGCCGCGCCAGGGCTTTGAGCGGCGGGCGGATTATAGGGAAGTTCGCCGTGCTTTACGCTGCAGGCGCGCCGGCGGGGGGCGTGCGCAGCAGCCGTGTCAGTTCCGCAGCGTCGAGGTGGTGGCGGCACACCACGGTCTCATCCAGGAGCAACACCGGGACGTCGAGCCCGTGGCGGCGCCGCAGCAGCGGATCCTGGTCGACATCCACCAGCTCGAGCGGCGGGAGCGGCAGCTCGCGCGCCAGACGGCGCAGCGCGGTGTACATCTCCTCGCACAGGCCGCACTCCGGCCGGTGCAGCAGGCGCAGGCGCGAGCCGCCCACCGGCCGGCCTTAGCGACCGCGCGCGCCGACGGGCGCGGCCGGACCCTGCTGCGCCTTGACCTGGGTGGCGATGAACTGCACGGTCTCGGGTGGCACCTCCCCGACCGCGGTCACCTTGTGGCCGTCGATCACGGTGGAGAAGGCCGAGGAAGAGCCGACGTTGGCGGTGCTGTTGACCGGGGCCGACGGGCTCGCGCCCTGCCGCATCTCGACGAAGACCGACACCGAGGCGACCCCGTCGGTGAACACCAGGTGATCGACCGGCTGGGTCGAGCCTGGCAGGGTCTGGGCGGCGCGCATCGTCATGCGAAAGCCCGGCGGCAGACGCAGCGCGTTCCAGGCGAGCGCCTCCGCGTCCGGTACCGGCAGCGACAGGTTGCGGACCCACTGGAAGCCCTCGGTCGAGACCTCGGGGCGGAAGGCGCTGTCCGGGATGCTGCGCGCCAGGGTGAGGCTGGCGAACACGATCTGCTCGATGACCTTGCCGCGCGCATCGCACAGCTGGCTCTTGAGCGGCATGGCGGTGCGGTCGTCGATCCACAGCCGGTAGCCGTAGCGGTACTCGTCCTTGGGGGTGACGCTGATGACGTGGGTGTCGCGGCGGTTGAAGCGCGTGCGTGCGACCTCACGGATGTCGTAAAAGTGCGCGGTCTCCTGATCCACGCTCGGAAAGCCGACCAGCGGCTCCTGCCGCGGGCGCTGCTCGACCAGTACCGTGCGCCGGTCAGGGAGGTAGCAGGCGAGATTCGCGCCGGTGCGGATGAATTCCCGCCCCGAGCCGTCCAGGGAGGCGAGCCGCTCGGAGACCGTGCCGTCTTGCACGCGGTGGATGATGCGCAGCATCTCCACCTGGCCGCCGTGCCAGTGCGAGAAGGTACCGTCGTAGTTGCGGCTGGTCAGCGCCTGATTCATGCGCGCGAGCCACTGCACCGGCTCGTCGGCGCAGGCGGCGCCGGCCAGCAAGCACAGCGCCAGGGCGAACAGCCCTTCGTTACTGCGTGACTTGAGCGGCATCCGGGGCATCATCGGGGGCCGGCTCGCTGGTGATGAAGGCCGACAGCAGGTTGCGCCGGGCGACCGGCGAGGAAAACATGCTGTGGGCCACCACGTAGTTGGCGAGCTCGGTACTCGGCACGCTCGTCGCGCGCGCCGGCGGGGTGCTCGGCACGGTATAGCTCGCGGGGACTGGCGGGGCCGCCGCCACGGGTGCGCTCGGGGTGCGCTCGGTGAGCAGCGGCTCGGTCGCCGGCAACTGGCCCCGCAGCCACAGCACCGACAAGGTCGCGACCCCCGCGGCCAGCGCCGCGCCCGCCACGGGCGGCCACCAGCTGCGCATGCGCGGGGTGGGAATGGGCCCGGCTGCCTGCAGGACCGGCTCGGTGCGGATGGCGGCGTTGACCCGGCCGGCCAGGGGGGCGTTCAGGCGCACGCCGCGCTCGGCGCGAATCACCGCGCCGATCACCGCATAGCGGCCCCAGCGGGCCTTCAGGCCCTCGTCGCGGGACAGCCGCCGCGCCAGCAATTCGCACTCGGCGGACGGCAGCTCGTCGTCGAACATGGCCGACAGCTGACTGTCGAGTTCTTCGTTCATCCGACTTCCTCAGCGCGCCCGAGACCACCCTCGAACACCTCGCGCAGGCGACGGTCGATGGCCTCGCGGGCACGGAAAATACGCGACCGCACGGTGCCCACCGGACAATCCATGGCCGCGGCAATCTCCTCGTAGGACAGGCCCTCGAGCTCGCGCAGCACGATGGCGGTGCGCAGGTCCTCGGGCAGGGCGTCGATCGCCGCATTGACGGTCGAGCGGATCTCGTCCGTGAGCACCAGGCCCTCGGGCGTCTCGGCGTCCTTCATCCGGCTCTGCAGGTCAGGCGAGTCATCGCCGTGACGGTCGAGGTCATAGTCAATCGGGCTGCGGTCTCGTGACACGACGGCGTTCTTGGCAGTGTTGATGGCTATGCGATAGAGCCAGGTGTAAAAGGCGCTGTCGCCCCGAAACTGCGGCAGGGCACGGTACGCCTTGATGAAAGCCTCCTGGGCGATGTCCTCGGCCTCGGCCGGGTTGCGCACGTAGCGCATGACCAGCTTGACGAGTTTGTGCTGGTACTTGAGAACCAGCGCATCGAACGCCCCCTTGTCGCCGCGCTGCACGCGGCGCACGAGACTCAGATCACTCGTATCCGCGCCCATGCGCGCCTTCTACCGCACAGAAGGCCCGCCGCGCAGCCGTCGAATAGACCCTAACCTCTTCTGAAAGTTCAGCATCGCAGCGCAGCGGGAGGGGATCACCCCCCGAGCATACGCCGAGCGTCCCCTCAGGCGACATAAGACCGGATGCGTCGCACCAGCGCTGCCACGGCCGCATCCGCCGGCACCTCGCCACCGAGCAGGTATCCGGCCAGCTGCGGATCCGGGCACTCCAGCAGCCCCTCAAAGAGTGCCCGCTCGAGCGGCGCAGCCGACGGCAGGGCGCCGCGCGCGAAGCGCCCGAGCAGGATGTCCAGCTCCTTCATGCCGCGCCGGCAGCGCCACAGGGTGCGTCGCAGGTCGGGCAATGCGACCGCCTGCATCAGCTTTGCCGCTCCACGAGCATCTTCTTGATCTCGGCGATGGCGCGCGCCGGGTTGAGGTCCTTGGGACACACGTCGGTGCAATTCATAATGGTGTGGCAGCGGTAGAGCCGGAAGGGGTCCTCCAGCTGGTCGAGCCGCTCGCCCGTCGCCTCGTCGCGGCTGTCGATGATCCAGCGGTAGGCGGCCAGCAGCGCCGCCGGGCCCAAGAAGCGCTCACTGTTCCACCAGTAGCTCGGGCAGGCGGTCGAGCAACAGGCACACAGGATGCAGGCCGCCGGCCGATCGATCCGCTCCTGCTCCGACTTGCTCTGCAGACGCTCGCGGTCCGGGGGGGCCGGGGTGCGCGCCTGCAGCCAGGGCTTCACCGCAGCGTACTGGGCGTAGAACTGCGTGAGGTCGGGAACCAGGTCCTTGATCACCGGCATGTGCGGCAGGGGGTAGATGCGCACTTCCCCGGAGAGGTCGGCGAGCGCGGTGGTACAGGCGAGGCGGTTCACGCCATTGATGTTCATCGCACAGGAGCCGCAGATCCCCTCGCGACAGGAGCGGCGGAAGGTGAGCGTCGAGTCCACGCTCCCTTTGAGCTGGATGAGGGCATCGAGCACCATGGGCCCGCTCGTCTTGACGTCGAGGGTGAAGGTGTCGAGGCGCGGGCGGCCCCCGCCGTCGGGGTTGTAGCGGTAGATGCGCAAGGTGCGCACCGATTGGGCCGGGGCCGGCCCCGGGTGGGTTACCCCTTTGACGATGCGCGAGTTCTGGGGCAGGCGGAATTCGGCCATCGCTATCCTTAATAGGTGCGTGCCTTGGGCGGGATCGGCTCGACCTCATCGCTCAGGGTATTGAGGTGCACCGGCCGATAGTCAAAGCGCGTGCGGCCCGGACCCTCGACGTACACCAGCGTGTGTTTGAGCCAGCTGCGGTCATCCCGCTGCGGGTAGTCCTCGCGCGCGTGCGCGCCGCGACTCTCGGTGCGGTTGGCCGCCGAGTGGATCGTCGCGGTCGCCTGCAGCAGCAGGTTCTCCAGTTCGAGCGTCTCGACCAGGTCGGTGTTCCAGATCAGCGAGCGATCCTGCACGCGCACGTCGGCGAGAGACTCGAACGTGTGGCGGATGCGCTCGATCCCCTGCCCCAGCGTCTCGCCGGTACGGAACACCGCCGCATCGAGCTGCATGCTCTTCTGCATCTCCAGACGCAGCGCGGCAGTCGGTCGCGAACCGTTCGCCTGGCGCAGCCGCTCGAGACGCTCGACGGTCGCCTGTCCCGCCTGCGGCGCCCAGGGGCGGTGCCGCGTCCCGGGCCGAATCAGCTCGGCGCAGCGGCGCGCCGCGGCGCGACCGAAGATCACCAGATCGAGCAGCGAGTTGCTGCCGAGGCGGTTCGCGCCATGCACTGAGACGCAAGCGGCCTCGCCGATCGCCATGAGCCCCGGCACGACGCTTTCGGGGTTGCCGCCGCGCGGCGCGATCACCTCAGCGTGATAGTTGCTGGGTATCCCGCCCATGTTGTAGTGCACGGTCGGCTGCACCGGAATGGGTTCGCGCGTCACGTCCACGCCGGCGAAAATCCGCGCGGTCTCGGCGATGCCCGGCAGACGCTCGTGGATGACCGTGCCGCCGAGATGTTCGAGGTGCAGCTCGAGGTGGTCGCGCTCTGCGCCGACGCCGCGCCCTTCGCGAACCTCGAGTGTCATGGCGCGGCTCACGACGTCGCGCGAGGCGAGATCCTTGGCATTGGGCGCGTAGCGCTCCATGAAGCGCTCGCCGCGTGAGTTGGTGAGGTAACCGCCCTCGCCACGCGCCCCCTCGGTGATCAGGCAGCCGGCGCCGTAGATGCCGGTGGGGTGAAACTGCACGAACTCCATGTCCTGCAGCGGCAGCCCGGCGCGCAGCACCATGGCGTTGCCATCGCCGGTACAGGAGTGCGCCGAGGTACAGGAGAAATAGGTGCGCCCGTAGCCGCCGGTAGCGAGGATCGTCATGTGCGCGCGGAAGCGGTGCACCGTCCCCTCGCTGAGGTCGAGCGCGACCACACCGCGACAGGCGCCGTCCTCCATGAGCAGATCGAGCGCGAAGTACTCGATGAAGAAGGTGGCGGAGTGGCGCACCGA
>JAFAPI010000121.1 GCA_019247195.1 Gammaproteobacteria bacterium | reverse complement strand
GCTGCTCGCGGTGGTGCTGGTGGTGGCGGTGATCTTCTTCTTCCTGCGCAGCGCCTCCGCCACCCTCATCCCGAGCATCGCGGTGCCGCTGTCACTGGTCGGCACCTTCGCGGTGATGTACCTCATCGGCTTCTCGGTGAACAACCTTACCCTGATGGCGCTCACCATCGCCACGGGCTTCGTGGTCGACGACGCCATCGTGATGATCGAGAACATCTCGCGCCACGTGGAGGAAGGCACGCCGCGCCTGCAGGCGGCCTTCGAGGGTTCGCGCCAGATCGGCTTCACCATCATCAGCCTCACCGTGTCCCTGATCGCGGTGCTGATCCCGCTGCTGTTCATGGCGGACGTCATCGGCCGGCTGTTCCGCGAGTTCGCCGTGACCCTGGCGATCGCGATCCTGCTCTCCGCGGTGGTGTCGCTGACCTTCACGCCCATGATGTGCGCGCGCCTGCTCGAGCCGCCCGATCCTGCGCGCGAGGGGCGGATGCTGCGCGCCGCCGGGCGCGCCTTCGAGGCGCTCACCGAGCGCTACGCGCGCGGGCTCGGCTGGGTGCTCGACCGTCAGTTCGCCACGCTGCTCGTGGCCATCGGCACGCTGCTGCTGTCGGTGCTGCTCTACCTCCTCATTCCCAAGGGCTTCTTTCCCCCCCAGGACACCGGCCTCATCCAGGGGATTACCGAGGCCCCCCAGTCGGTCTCCTTCGCCGCCATGGCGGCGCGGCAGGAGGCCCTCGCCGAAGTGCTGCTGCAGGACCCGGACGTGCAGAGCGTCTCCTCCTTCATCGGCGTCGATGGAGTGAACACCACGCTCAACAGCGGCCGGCTGATGATCAGTCTCGTGCCCAAGCGCTCGCGCAGCCTCGATGCCTCGGGCGTCATCCGCGCGCTGCAGCCGCGTCTGAACAGCGTAGGCGGTATCACCGCCTACCTGCAGCCGGTGCAGGACCTGACCATCGATGCGCGGGTCAGCCGCACGCTCTACGCGATGTCGCTCGAGGACCCCAACCCGAACGAGCTCGCCGCGTGGGTGCCGCGCCTGGTCGAGCGCCTGGCGCGGCTGCCCCAGCTCGCCGACGTGGCGAGTGATCTCGAGAACGAGGGATTGCAGACTTACGTCGAGATCGACCGGGACGCCGCGGGCCGCCTCGGCGTGACCCCGGCGGCGATCGACAATGCGCTGTACGACGCCTTCGGCCAGCGCCTGGTGTCGACCATCTTCACCCAGTCCAACATCTACCGCGTCGTGCTCGAGCTCAGGCCGGAGGCGCAGCAGGGCCCGGCGAGCCTGGCGGGGCTCTATGTGGCGGCGGTCAACGGCAACGAGATCCCGCTGGCGAGCGTCGCGCGCATCCGCGAGAGCACCGCGCCGCTCGTGGTCAACCACCTCGGCCAGTTCCCCGCCGCCACCATCTCCTTCAACCTCGCCCCCGGGGCGGCGCTCGGGGACGCCCTGACCGCGATCCGCGCCGCGCAGGCACAGCTCGCCCCGCCGGCGAGCATCCAGGTGAGCTTCCAGGGGGCGGCGCTCGCCTTCCAGGGCACGCTCGGCAGCACCTTGTGGCTCATCCTCGCCGCGATCGTCACGGTCTACATCGTGCTCGGGGTGCTCTACGAGAGCTACATCCATCCGGTGACGATCCTGTCCACGCTGCCCTCGGCCGGGGTCGGGGCGCTGCTCGCCCTGATGATCGCCGGCCAGGACCTGGGCGTGGTCGGCATCATCGGCATCATTCTCCTGATTGGCATCGTCAAGAAGAACGCGATCATGATGATCGACTTCGCCCTGCAGGCCGAGCGGGGCGAGGGCAAGAGCGCCCGCGAGGCAATCTACTCTGCGGCGCTGCTGCGCCTGCGGCCGATCCTCATGACCACCTTCGCCGCCATGCTCGGTGCGCTGCCGCTGATGCTCGGCGGCGGCATGGGCTCGGAGCTGCGCCGCCCGCTCGGTATCGCGATGGTGGGCGGCCTGGCGGTGAGCCAGGTGCTGACGCTCTTCGTGACGCCGGTGCTCTATCTCGGCTTCGACAGCCTGGCGCGGAAGCTGAGCTTCGGCCGCGGCGCGGTGCCGGCTGCGGCGCCCGCGGAATGAGGATCCC
>JAFAPI010000219.1 GCA_019247195.1 Gammaproteobacteria bacterium | reverse complement strand
TGCGCCTGGCCGAGACCTGTTTCGCCGCGATGTGGCGCGGCATCGAAGTGGTGCGTCCGGGCGCGCACCTGGGCGACATCGGCCACGCCATCCAGCGCTTCGTCGAGGAGCACGACTATTCGGTGGTGCGCGAGTACTGCGGGCATGGCATCGGCCGCGTGTACCATGAAGACCCGCAGGTGCTGCACTATGGCGAGCCGGGCACCGGCCTCGAGCTGCAGCCGGGGATGACCTTCACGATCGAGCCGATGGTGAATGCGGGCAAGCGGCACGTGCGGCTGCTGCCGGACGGCTGGACGGTCATCACCAAGGACCACTCGCTCTCGGCGCAGTGGGAGCACACGGTTCTCGTCACGGCCGGCGGCTTCGAGGTGCTCACCCTCGGCGCCGCCGCACGGACTCACTAGCGCGATGGCGCGCGGGGATATAGCGACCCCAGCCGCCTCCCCTACCCCGCCTGCGTCCTGGGACGGCCACACCGTCGCCGAGCGGCTGGCCGCGGACCCCTCCCCTGCCGCCTGGCGCGAACTGCTGCGCCAAGCGCAGGCGGATCAGCGCCAGCGCTTCGCTGCCGGCGAGCCCGTGGAGGAGCTGGTGCAGGCGCGCGCGCAGCTGATCGATGCGCTGCTGCGCGCCGCCTGGCAACAGCACTGTGGCCATCACGGCCGCTGGGCCCTGGTCGCGGTGGGCGGCTACGGTCGCGGCGAACTGCAGCCGGCCTCCGACATCGATATCCTGCTGCTGGTGCCTCAGGCGCCGGACGCCTCCGGCCGCCAGGCCGTCGAGCGACTGGTCACTTCGCTCTGGGACCTCGGTCTCGAGGTGGGGCACAGCGTGCGCACCGTAGCTGAATGTGCCGAGGAGAGCGTGGGCAATGTCAGCGTGATGACCACGCTGCTCGAGGCGCGCCTCCTGGCCGGCAGCGCCGCGCTGCTTGGCGAGATGCGCGCCGCGCTTGCGCCGGAGCGGCTCTGGCCGGTGCGGCAGTTCTTCGAGGCCAAAGTGCGCGAGCAGTCCGAGCGGCACCTGAAGGCGAACGACACGGCCTACAACCTCGAGCCAAACGTCAAGAGCGGTCCGGGCGGGCTGCGCGACATCCACACCATCGGCTGGGTGGCCAAGCGTCACTTCGGCGCCGACAGTCTCGATGGCCTGGCGACGCACGGTTTCCTCACCGAGGAGGAGCTGTGGCGGCTCAAGCAGGCGCAGGCCTTCCTGTGGAAGGTGCGCTTCGGCCTGCACAGCCTCACCGGGCGGCGCGAGGACCGGCTGCTGTTCGACCACCAGCTGCGGCTGGCGCAGAGCTTTGGCTACGAGGACGCCTCCTACACCCTGGCGGTCGAGCAGTTCATGCAGCGCTACTACCGCACGGTCATGGACGTCAGCCTGTTGAATGAGCTGCTGCTGCAGTTGTTTCGCGAGGCCATCCTGAGCGAGAGCGAGCCCCCGCGACCGCTCAACGCCCGCTTCCAGGTGCGCAATGGCTCGCTCGAAGCGGTGAGCGAGCAGGTCTTCGCGCGCACCCCGGCAGCGCTGCTGGAGCTGTTCGTGCTGCTGCAGCAAAATCCGGACATCCGCGGCGTGCGCGCCTCGACGATGCGCGCGGTGGCGAAGCACCTGTGGCTGATCGACGAGGAGTTCCGCCAGAACCCACGCCACCACCGTCTGTTCCTCGAGATCCTGCGCTCCCCGGTCGGGGTGACGCATGAACTGCGGCGCATGAACACCTACGGGGTGCTGGGACGCTATATCCCGGCCTTCGGGCGCGTCGTCGGCCGCATGCAGTACGACCTGTTCCACGCCTACACGGTCGATGCTCACACGCTGTTCGTGGTGAGTAACCTGCGCCGCTTCGCCATCCCGCGCTACGACCACGAGCTGCCCGATGCCTCGCGAGTCATGCAGCAGCTGCCGCGCCACGAGATCGCCTACCTGGCCGCCTTGTTCCACGACCTCGCCAAGGGACGCGGCGGGGATCATTCCGAGCTCGGGGCGGTCGATGCCGAGGCCTTCTGTCTCGAGCAGGGCCTGTCACCCTACGACGCGCGCCTGGTCGCCTGGCTGGTGCGCCATCACCTGGAGCTGTCGATCACCTCGCAGAAGCAGGACATCGGCGACCCGCAGGTGATCAACGCCTTCGCGCGCAAGGTCGGTGACGAGACGCACCTCGATTACCTCTACGTGCTGACCTGCGCCGACGTGCGCGGCACGAATCCGAAGCTGTGGAACTCGTGGAAGGCCTCGCTGTTCCGCGACTTCTACCTGCGGGTCAAGCAGGCCCTGCGCCGCGGCGTGGAGAGCCCCATCGACGCCGAGCACCTGGTGCGCGAGACACAGGACCTGGCGCGCCGGCTGCTGCTCGAGCGCGGCGTGAGCGAGGCGGAGATCGCCGCCGCCTGGCCGCGCTTTCTGCCCGGCTACTTCCTGCAGTACTCGCCGGAGGAGATTGCCTGGCACACGCAGCTGCTGGCCGAGCGCTGCGACAGCTCGGACGAGCCGGTAGTGGCGCTCGAGGCACGCAGCCTGCGCGGTACGACCGCCGTGCTCATCTTCGCCAGGCCGCGCCGCCATGGCTTCGCCCGCACCACCGCCGCGCTCGATCAGCTCGGGCTGAACATCGTCGACGCGCGCATCACGCCCACCGGCGATGGCTTCACGCTCGACCTGTATCACCTGCTCGAGGATGACGGCGCGCCGATCGGCGACAGTGACCGCCAGGGCGAGATCGAGCAGGCGCTGTGGCGCTCGCTGCAGGGGCCGGCCGATGCACCCTTCGCGGTCTCGCGCCGTGCACCACGCCAGGCGCGCATGTTCAACACCGCCACGCAGATCGCGCTCAGCGTGGATGAGCGCAATCGCCGCTCGGTGCTGGAGCTGACGGCGAGCGACCGGCCGGGACTGCTGTCGGAGATCGGCAAGGTACTGATGCACCAGCGCATCGAGCTGCAGGCCGCCAAGATCATGACGGTGGGCGAGCGCGCCGAGGATGTCTTCTATCTCACCGACTACGAGAACCAGCCCCTGAGCGCCGAGGCTGCGGGGCAGCTGCGGCGCCAGCTCCTGGTCGCGCTCGATGAGCGCGAGCCGGCGCGCAATGCGCGGGCATGAACCCGCACCTGGCGCAGCTACAGGCCTACCCCTTCGAGCGCCTGGCGGCACTCAAGGCAGGCGTAGCCCCGCCGCCCGGGCTGCGCCACATCGCCCTGTCGATCGGGGAGCCGCAGCACGCGCCTCCCGAGTTCGTGCTCGAGACCCTGCGCCGTCACCTCGCCGAGCTCGGCAGCTATCCCACCACCGCCGGGCTCCCGGCGCTGCGCGCGGCCTGCGCGGCGTGGCTGACCCGCCGCTACGGCCTGCGCGAGGGCGGGGTCGACCCGGAGCGCATGGTGCTGCCGGTCAATGGCACGCGCGAAGGGCTCTTTGCGTTCGTGCAGGCGCTGGTTGATGCGGGGCGTCGCGCCGTGGTGGCGATGCCCAATCCCTGCTACCAGATCTACGAGGGGGCGGCGCTGCTCGCCGGCGCCGAGCCGTACTACCTTGACACGCCGGCTAGCGAGGGTTTCCTGCCGCGACTCGAGGCCGTGCCGGCGGCGGTGTGGCAGCGCTGCCAGCTGCTCTTCCTCTGCAGTCCCGGCAATCCGACCGGCGCGGTGCTGCCGCGCGAGTTTTTCCTGCGCGCGCTCGATCTCGCCGAGCGCTACGACTTCGTCATCGCCTGCGATGAGTGCTACGCGGATATCTACCTCGATGAGGCGCGGCCGCCCGGCGGCCTCCTCGAGGCGTGCGAGAGCGTGGGCCGGCGCGGTTTCGAGCGCTGCGTGGTGTTCCACAGTCTGTCGAAGCGCTCGAGCGTTCCTGGGCTGCGCTCT
>JAFAPI010000136.1 GCA_019247195.1 Gammaproteobacteria bacterium | reverse complement strand
GGGCTGCGCCAGCGGCTTCGATCCGGGTGGCAGTGGGGCTCAGCGGCGTGAATTCAAGGTCGCACCGAGCAGTTTAGCCGTCATATCGACGATCGGTATGACCCGCTCGTAGGCCATGCGCGTCGGGCCGATCACCCCCAGCACCCCGATCACACCGTCGCCATCGCCGTAGGGGGCGGTGATGACGCTGCAGTCATCGAGGATCTGATAGCCGGACTCGTGACCGATGAAGATCTGCACCCGCTCGGCCTTGAGCGAGTGATCGAGCAGGTGCAGGAAGTCGCGCTTCTCGTTGAAGGCCTCGAACAGGCGGCGCAGCTTGTCGACGCTCGTGAGCTCGGCGACTCCCATGAGATTGGTCTCGCCCTTGATGACGTACTCGAGCTGCCCTTCGGCGGCCCCGCCCTCCAGCGCCTGCTGCGCCACCGAGATGGCATCGAGCATGATCTGGTTCATGTGCGCGCGTGCCTCGGACAGCTGGCGCACGATCTCCGCCCGCACTTCGCGCAGGCTGCGACCGCGGAAGTGCTCGTTGAGGAAGTTGGCGGCGCGCTTGAGCTCATCCGGGGAGTAGTGCCGCTCGGTGACGATGATCCGGTTCTGCACCTCACGGTCATTGAGCACGAGCACCACCAGCACGCGGTTCTCGGCCAGGCCGACGAACTCGATCTGGCTCACCTGGGCGGCGCGGGTGCGCGGCACGGTAACGACCCCGGCGAGCTGGGTGACGTGCGAGAGCAGCTGCGACACCGAAGACACCAGCTCGGTGGCGCTGTCGCGGCTGCCCTCGAGCAGACGGCGGATCTGCTCGCTGGCGGCCGGCTCGAGCGGGCGCATCTGCAGCAGCGTGTCGACGAAGAAACGGTAGCCCTTGTCGGTCGGGATGCGGCCGGCGGAGGTGTGCGGCGAGGCCACGAAGCCTAGCGCCTCCAGATCCGCCATCACGTTGCGCACCGTGGCCGAGGACAGCGCGAGCCCGGACTCCCGCGACAGCGCGCGCGAGCCGACCGGCTGCCCGTCGCGAATGTAGGTCTCGATCAGCGTGCGCAGCAGGTGCTGCGCGCGCTCATCGAGCGGCTCGTCGCGAGTTTCCGGCGGCATAGGCCCTTAACAAGGTCGGCTGGCGCGCACGCTAGCTTTCACGGGCGCCGACCGTCAAGGACGCAGCCACGGCACGCGCGCGAGCTGTGACCGGTGCATTGGCCCCGGCGGCGGGGGGCGTGCTACAAAGACCCGCCCCCTTGGGTGGAGTTAAGTCAAGACTCATGGCCTTCCCGGTGCGCCGCTGCGCCCTCGTCGGCAGATTCACCGACCCGCGCGTCGCCGAGAGCGTGCAGACCCTGGTCACGCACCTCGGGCAACGCGGCGTCAGTGTGCTGGTGAGCCCCGATGCCGCGCTCGAGGGTACGACGCTGCAGCGCGTACCCGAGCGCGAGTTCGGCGAGCGCGCCGACCTGCTCATCGCGGTCGGTGGCGATGGCACCCTGCTCTATGGCGTGCGGCTGGTGGCCCGCCACCGCGTGCCGCTGCTCGGGGTAAACCGCGGGCGTGTGGGATTCCTGACCGACGTCATGCCGCAGGAGACGGTCGCCGCAGTCGATGCGGCCCTCGAGGGGCGGCTGCGCGCCGACGAGCGACCGCTGCTGCACGCGCGCCTGCAGAGCGGCGACCAGGTCGCCGAGGCGCTGGCCCTCAACGACGTCGTCATGCAAAAACACGATACCGGCCGCACGCTCGACTTCGAGACGCGGATCAATGGGCAGTTCGTCAACGCCCACGGCGGCGACGGCATCATCGTCGCGAGCGCCACCGGCTCGACCGCTTACGCCCTCTCCTGCGGCGGCCCGATCGTCGAACCGCAGCTCCCGGCACTGGTGATCGCTCCGATCTGCCCGCACACCATGTCCGACCGGCCGATCGTGGTGTCCTCTGCCTCGCTCATCGAGGTCGTACTGCTCGAGCGCCCCGACACCCACGCCCACGTCACCTGCGATGGCGCGGTGCTGGGGGAGTTCCGGCCGGCGGACCGTCTCGAGGTGCGGCTGAGCGCAGAGCGGGTCACGCTGCTGCATCCCCCCGGCTACGACTACTACTCCATGCTGCGCTCCAAGCTGCATTGGGGTCGCGGCAGCTTCGAGCGTTGAGCATGCTGACCCATCTGCAGATCCGCGACTTCGCCATCGTCGATTTCGTCGAGCTCGAGGTCCGCGCCGGGCTCACCGTGCTCACCGGGGAGACGGGGGCGGGTAAATCGATCCTGGTCGAGGCGCTGCAGCTGCTCGCCGGAGGCCGCGCCGGGGCGGAGGTGGTGCGCCATGGCGCCGAGCGCGCCGAGGTGTCGGCGACCTTTGATCTGGAACGCGCGCCGCGCGAGCTCAAGCAATGGCTCGAGGAGCAGTCGATCGCCGGCGGCGGAGAACTCATCGTGCGCCGCGTGGTGGGCAGCGACGGCCGCTCGCGTGCCTACCTCAACGGCCAGAGCGTGCCGGTGCAGCTGCTGCGCGCCGCCGGCGACATCCTCATCGACATTCACGGCCAGCACGAATTCCAGTCCCTGACGCGCGCCAGCGCCCAGCGCGCGCTGCTTGATGCCTATGCCGGTCTCGAGCCGCTGACCGCCCAGGTCGGTATCGCGCACCGCATCTGGCTCGAGCGCCTCAACCGCACCCTGGAGCTCGAGACGCGCGCCCGCGACCGCGAGTCGAAGCTCGATCTGCTGAGGTACCAGGCGCAGGAGCTCGAGGCCCTCAGGCTGCAGCCGGGCGAGCTCGAGGCTCTCGCCGAGGAGCGCGCCCGGCTCGCCAACCGCGGCCGCCTCGCGGCGGGGGCCCAGATGGCCCTGGGTGAGCTCTACGAGAACGACTCGGCCAGCGCGCACGCTGCGCTCAGCCGCGCCCTGGCGCAGCTGAAGCCCCTCGCCGGACTGGACGCGCAGCTCGCCCCCCTGCCGTCGCTCCTCGAGGAAGCCATGATCAACGTGCGCGAGGGAGCCCGTGCCCTCGAGCACTACCGCGACGGTCTCGAGGTCGACAGCGGCCGGCAGGAGCAGGTCGAGCGGCGGCTCGCCGCCATCGAGGAGCTGGCGCGCAAGCACCGCATCACCCCCGCCGAGCTGCCCGAGCGCAGCGCGCAGCTGTCCGCCGAACTCACCGCGCTCGAGCGCGCCGAGCTTGACCTGGCGACGCTGCGCGGCGAGCTCGCCGCGGCCCTAAAGGCCTATCAGGGTCAGGCGCGGGAGCTTTCCGGCAAGCGCATGGCGGCGGCGCGCGCGTTGGCCCGCGACATCAGCGCGCGGATGCAGACCCTCGGCATGGGCGGCGGACGCTTCGAGGCGGAGGTCACCCAGGCCGCCAGTGCCGAGCCCGGCGAGCACGGGCTGGATCAGATCGAGTTCCGGGTCAGCGCCAATCCCGGGCAACCGCCACGGGCGCTGGCGAAGGTCGCCTCCGGCGGTGAGCTGTCGCGCCTGTCGCTGGCGGTGCAGGTGTCCTGCGCGCAGCAGGAGGCGCGCTGCATGGTGTTCGATGAAGTCGACGCGGGCATCGGCGGCGCGGTGGCGGAGATCGTGGGGCGCGAGCTGCGCGTGCTCGGCGCCCGCGGTCAGGTGCTGTGCGTGACGCACCTGCCGCAGGTCGCTTCCCAAGCGCACCACCACCTGCGCGTCGCGAAGCTGACCGACGGGCGCACCACACGCACCGCGGTGAGCGAGCTGACCCCCGCCGAGCGTGCGGAGGAGCTGGCGCGCATGCTGGGCGGCATCGAGGTCAGCGCGAAGGCGCGCGCGCATGCGCGCGACATGCTCGCCGCGGCCAGCCAGGCCCCCGGCCACGAGGCTTCCGACCGCTCTCCCACCGTCAAGCAGCCGCGTCCGGCGGGCAAGCGCCGCTAACTGTCCTTGCGCGCGCGGTGCGGGCAGTTGGTGCGCCGGCAGTGCCCGTAGAGGATGAGCGAATGATCGCGGATCGTGAAACCGAGCCGCTGTGCGACCGCAGTCTGGCGCTCCTCGATGCCCGCGTCCATGAACTCTTCGACGCGCCCGCAGTCCAGACACACGATATGGTCGTGGTGCGTGCCCTGGTTGAGCTCGAAGACCGCCATGCCGTCCTCAAAGTGGTGACGGGTGACGAGGCCGGCCGCCTCGAACTGAGTCAGCACCCGATAGACGGTGGCGAGCCCGATGTCCTCGTTGGACTCGAGCAGCGAGCGGTAGATGTCCTCGGCCGAGAGGTGGCGCGTCGGGCTGCCCTCGAGGATCTCGAGAATTTTCAGCCGCGGCAGCGTTACCTTCAGTCCCGCCTTGCGCAGGTCCTTGCCTTCCACGCGCGCCCTCTTTCAGCGACGACGGCACCCGGCGCCGCCCCACCCCTTCGGGTATGATTCCGGCCCCGCATTATCCTCCCACATCGCACCGCATGCGCAGCCATCCGTTCCGCGTCCTCCTGGCCGTCCTCGCGCTGCTCGGCGCCGGCTGCGTGTACCGCATGGACATCCAGCAGGGCAACTACCTCGAGGGTAAGACGGTCGATCAACTGCAGGTGGGCATGACGCGCAGTCAGGTGCGCTACCTGCTCGGCACACCGATGGTGCCGGACCTGTTCGACAAGGACCGCTGGGACTATCTCTTTTATTTCCAGCGCGGCCGGCTGCACCGGCCGCAGCGACGCCACCTGGTCGTGTACTTCAAGGAGGACAAGGTGGCGAGCTTCGAGCGCGACAACATCCCGAACGCGCCGCCGCCGGCACCGGACCAGGGACCTCCGCCCGCCAAATTCCCGCGTATCTAGCGCCGCCGCGGCGGCGCGGCGACCCGCGCGCGGCGGCGGGCGCGGGGATCGAGCGCGAGCGGACGGTACAGCTCGATGCGGTCGCCATCGCGGAACACGGTCTCGCGGCTCACGCGCTCACCGAAAATGCCAACCGGGGCTTCCGCCCACGGCACGACCAGTCCCGCGGGCCGCTCACCCTCGCGGCCGCGTGCCGCCGCGAGTGCGTCGGCGACGGTGGCCTCCACCGGCAGCTCGAGCCGACAGAGGAACTCTCCCGCCGGCGCCGCGTAGGCAACCCAGCACCGCTTAGTGGGGCTCACGGACCGGCGCGGGCGCGCTGCACGAACGCATCCACCAGCGATTCGATGGTGCGGGCGAAGAGCGGCTCGAACATGAGCCCGGTGAGCCGCGACTTGAAGGCAAAGCGCACGGTGAGGGATACCTCGCAGCCCTGCGCGAGCGGCTGCAGCCGCCACTCACCCTCCAGGGTGCGGAAGGGACCGCTCAGCAGGTGCATGCTCACCCGCTGCTCGGGTTCGAGGCTGTTACGCGTGGTGAACTCGCCCTGCAGGGCACCCTGGCGCACCCCGAGCGTCGCCACGATCTCGCTCGGCGTGCGCGACAACACCCGCGCGTGCGTGCACCATGGCACGAACTGCGGATAGGCCTCGATGTCGTTGATGAGCGCAAACAGTTGCGCCGCGTCGCGGTTTACCAGCGCCGAGCGCTTGACCTCTCGCATCGTGGCATTGTCCCATTACCGCTTGCCATGTCCCAAGCCGCCACACCGCGCCTGATCGCCGAGAACCGCAAGGCGCGCTTCGATTACTTCATCGAGGAACGCTACGAGGCGGGCCTCGCCCTGCAGGGCTGGGAGGTCAAGGCGATGCGTGCCGGGCGGGCGCAGCTGCAGGAGGCGTACGTCTACCTGCGCAACGGCGAAGCCTTCCTCTTTGGCGCGCATCTCACCCCGCTCGCCGCGGCCTCAACCCACGTCGCAGCCGACCCGACCCGCACGCGCAAGCTGCTGCTGCGGCGGAGCGAGCTGCAGGGGCTGATCGGGGCGGTGGAGCGCCGCGGCTTCACCCTCGTGCCGCTCGAGCTTTACTGGAAGCAGGGCCGGGCCAAGCTCGCCGTCGGTCTTGCCAAGGGCAAGAAACAGCACGACAAGCGCGCCGTCGAGAAGGAGCGCGACTGGCAGCGCGAGAAAGCGCGCGCGCTGCGTCGCGGCTGATCACTCGGGCGCGAGCTGCGGGTTCTTGAACTCGTAGACCAGGCTCAGCGTGGAGAGCGTGTCGGTGTTCTTGGCGCCGAGCGGGGGATTGCTGTTGCGCACCAGCTGCACCGCCGCCGCGAGCGCCAGCACACTCGTCATCTTCACCTGCAGGCCGGCGCTCGCCTTGGTGAGGGTGTTCGCCCGGCCCGACTCCACGCTGGCCGCGGCGAGCACCTTGGTCGCATCGTTGAAGGCGTGCTCGTAATTCACCGCCGCATCGAGCACCGCGTCGGTCGTGGCGGCGAGCTCGGTACGGCTCGTGACGCCGCCGATCTGGTCCTTGAGGAGGATCTCGGGGCGCAAGCGGCGCACGCCCGCACCGACCTGGCCGGTGAGCTTGGTCGCATCGCTCTTCACGAGCTGGTAGCCCGCACCGGCGGAGAGGGTCTGTTGGTAGGCGAAGCCGCTGAAGCGGTCATCGTCGTCACGCAGGCCGCCGTAGGTGTAGAGCCGCTCGGTCAGGTTATAGTTGGCCTGCAAGTGCGCGCTCCAGGCTTGCGCAGTGGTCTCGCCCTTGGTGGCGCCATACAACCCCTCAAGTCCCACCAGGTATTTCCACTGGCCCACCACGTGCGCGGCGTGGAAGAGCAGGTTGGCGGTCGTGGTGTCGGTGTTGCCCGTGGTCTTGGCGAAGCCGGCCTGGGCACGCGCCGCCCAGCTGTCGTCCGCGGCCCCGCTCGCGGCCGCGCCGCCCGCCGCTAACAAGCCGCCCAGCAGCAGCGCTGATAATCGCATCCGACCCCCGTTGGAAGTTGACCTAACGCGCCCTACCTTAGCCGAAAGCGCACGACGAGCGTGCGCAGCCAGGCCGTCCGGCCGCGGTTGCGCTATGCTGGACCCTTCCCGAAGGGGGCGACCGGTTTCGACGTGGGTTGCGAACCTTCAGGGGCGTACCGAGGTGCAGTGCCCTCGCTAAACCTGCTGCGAATCATAGTTGCCAACGACGACAACTACGCTCTAGCTGCCTAACCGCAGCTGACCTCTGACCAGCTCGTGCCTGTGCGACTGAATCAGGGGACGCGTTCACAGGATCGCGCTCCGGCGTGCGACAGGCCGGGGCGTTAAGAGTCACTGTCCGCTGGCGTGCCGTCTTCCCTGCTGCTCGGGTAGCGGCGCGTGAGAAACAAAGAGACAGCTACGTACGTAGAGCCTGAAGTCTAGGACTTGCGGACGGGGGTTCGATTCCCCCCGCCTCCACCAATCTCCAAGGCGCAGCGCCTGCGCCCCTGCGGGGGCTGCGCTCGACGAGGCAGTACCCTCTGCACCCGCAACCTCGCGATCGCACCCTCAGCCGCACGCGCGGGATCCTAGCCCGACCCGCGCTGTGCGCGGGCGGCGGCGAGCGGTAGGGGCAGTCGATGCCCGCGGGTGCACCCCGGCTGCTCACCGTGTCGCTCAGCCACTTCTGCGAGAAGGCGCGCTGGGCGCTGCAGTACGCCGGCATCGACTATCGCGAAGAGGCGCACCTGCCCTTTTTACATCGGCTCAGCACCCGGCGAGTGGGCGCCGGCTCGGTACCGGTGCTGGTCGGTGCGGGGGCGGTGCTGAAGGACTCCGAGTCCATCCTGCGCTGGGCTGACGCCCAGCCCGGTGCGCGGCGCCTGCTGCCGACCGGCGCAGCTGCGCGCTCCGAAGCGCTCGAGCTGATGCGTTATCTCGACCGGGAGCTCGGAGTTCACGCGCGCCGCTGGGCCTACGGCGAACTGCTGCCGCGCCCTGCGCTGCTCCTGCCCTGCTTCAGCGCCGGCGTACGCGCGCCGACGCGCTACGTCGCACCGCTGCTGCTGCCGCTGCTGCGCCCGCTGATCCGCCGCGGCTACCGCGTCACGGCGGCGAATGCGGCCGCCTCCCTTGAGCGCGTGGCGGCGGTGTTCGAGCGCATCGCCGAGCGACTGAGTGACGGGCGCGCCTACCTCATCGAGGAGGGCTTCGGTGCCGCCGATATCACCTTTGCCTCACTCGCCGCTCCCCTGGTCTTTCCGGAGAATTATGGCGGGCGTCTGCCGCCGCTCCCGCGGCTACCGGCCCGGATGGCTGAGGTCGTGACCCGCATGCGGGCGCTTCCCGCCGGCACCTTCGCGCTGGCCATGTACGCGCGCCATCGCGCCGCCAGATGAGGCTCACGGCGCAGTGGGCGCGCCGTCGAAGGAACTCAGCGCGCCGTAGAGCTCGGGCCGGCGGTCGCGGAACACAAACCAGTTGTCACGTTGCGCGGCGATCGCGTTGAGATCGAAGCGGTGCACCAGGACCGCATCGCCCTCAACGCCTGCCTCCTCGACCTTCTCCCCGGTGGCATCGGTGATGAACGAGGAGCCGTAGAAGCGGAGGTAGAGCTGCTCGGGAGCCTGCAGGGAGCGCTCGAGTCCATAGCGGTTGGCGGCGATGAGCGGGGTCAGGTTGGCGGCCGCGTGGCCCTGCTGCGTGCGCTGCCAGTGCGCGCGCGAGTCGACCGGCGGGGCTGGCGCAGGCTCGCTGCCGATCGCGGTCGGGAAGAAAAAGAGTTCCGCGCCGAGGAGCGCCATGACGCGCGCCGTCTCCGGGAACCACTGGTCCCAGCAGATGCCGACGCCGATGCGCGCGAATCGGGTCGGCCACACCTTGAAACCCGTATCCCCGGGCGAGAAGTAGCTCTTCTCCTGGTAGCCGGGGCCGTTGGGAATGTGCGACTTGCGATACACGCCGAGCTGGGTGCCGTCGGCGTCGATGATGGCGATCGAGTTGAAATAGGCCGGCCCGGCCCGCTCGAAGAAGCTCACCGGCAGCACCACCGCCAGCTCGCGCGCCAGCGCGGCAAAATGCCGCACCGCGCGGCTCTCGCCGAGCTCGCTGGCGAGATTGAGGTGACGGCCGTCCTGCTCGATGCAGAAATACGGGGTCTCGAACAGCTCGGGCAACAGGATGACCTGCGCGCCGCGCCCGGCCGCCTCACGCACCAGGGACTCCGCGCGCGCGATGTTGGCCTCGCGGTCCCAGCCGCAGGCCATCTGCAGCGCGGCGACCGTCACCGGCCGGGGCGGGCGCTCGAGGTGCTGGGGGGATCGCTTCATCGCGGAACTCTCCGGTGCGCGGCCGCGCAATTCTCAGTGCCCCGCCTGCCGGGCGGCAAGCGCGGCTTCGACCTGCTCGGTGATGCGCGTCGCGGTCTCGAGCGCCATGAGTCCGGCCTCGCCAGGCACCACGGGGGCGCCGCCGTCGCGGATGGCGCGCAGGAAGGCGGTGATTTCGGCGGCCAGCGCATCGCCCGGCTCGAGTGCCTGCTCCTCGATGCTGACCGGCAGCGCGCCGGCGGGCTCCCCGGGGGCGCGCTTGCGGATGACGGTGAGGATCTTCTGCTGCAGGTCGAGCGAGAGGTAGGCCTCGTCCTCGAAGACACGCATCTTGCGCTCGGTCTTCAGCGACACTCGCGACGCCGTGGCATTGGCCACGCAGCCGTTGGCAAAGCGCAGCCGTGCGTTGGCGATGTCGATCTCGGCGGAGAATACCGGCGTGCCGACCGCGTCGATGGTCAGCAGCGGCGACTGGACGATCGTCTGCACGATGTCGATGTCATGGATCATGAGATCAAGCACCACGTTCACGTCGGTACCGCGTTCGCGATAGGGTGCCAGGCGGTGGCACTCGATGAAGCGTGGCGCCTTCAGGTACGGCTCGGCGGCGAGGATCGCGGCGTTGAAACGCTCCAGGTGCCCGACCTGCAGCACGCGGCGCAGGCGGGCGGCGAGCGCGATGAGCTCCCGCGCCTCCGCGGCGCTCTCGGTGATGGGCTTCTCGAGCAGGACATGTGCGCCGGCGCTGAGACAGTCGCGCGCGATCGAGTAGTGCAGCGGGGTGGGAGTGACAATGCTCACCGCGTCGACCTGCCCCAGCAGGCCGCGGTAATCCGCCAGGGCGCGCGTGCCGAGCTCCTGGGCCACCGCCTCGCGCGCCGCCGCATCGGGGTCGGCGACCGCGACCAGCGTGCACTCGTCCGCCTGGGCGTATTTCTGCGCGTGAAAGCGGCCGAGATAGCCGACGCCGATGACCGCGACTCTGATTTTCGGCATGGGGAGGCTATTATGCGCGCCCGCGCGGCGCGCCCCGCGCCCGAGCGCACAGGAGCCCGCCCGCCGCATGTCGATCCCCGAGCCGGATACCGACCCGGAGCTGCACAACGGCGGCCCTGTGTCAGCCTACCGGCAGCTGCCCCGTGCCCGCCGTACCGCTCTGCAGCTGCTGGTGGCCCTGATCTGCGGGGTGCTGCTGATGCCCCTCGTCATCTGGCTGGTCGGCAGCCGCATCCTCGGGCCGTACACGCACGCTCAGAACCCGCACGCGGGACCCCTGGCGCTGCTGGCTGATTTCCTCGGCGGCCTCGCGCACGGGGCGCCGGTCTACTGGGTGGTGGCGCTGGGGCCGGCGCTGCTGTGGCTCCTAGGGCGCCTCGGCCGGCGCATCTGGCGCAGCCTCCCCTAGCGCGGCCAGTAAAGCAGCACCGCGACCGCAAAGATCGCGAGCGTGGCGGCATGTGCCGCCAGGCGCCAGCGCCGCTCGCGCAGCTCCCCATAGAAGCTGCCGGCCGAGATCAGCGCGAATAAGGTGAATACGGCGATAGCCTTGAGCAGGGCCGCATGCTCGGGTGCGAAGCGGGCCTCCTGGGCGGGCAGGAACAGGATCGTCACCCAGGTGAGCAGCAGTCCGACGGCCAGAGCAGTCGCCGATCCCATCAAAATGCCGAGCAGTGCGGTCAGAGGTCGCATGCTGTGAGGGCCCTACTTGCTAAATGCGAACTGCGCGCTCTAGCCTTGCTCTAAGAGTGTACTGAAAGACCAGGTCTACACGGATGTCCCAGCCTCTGCACCGCACCACCGGGTGGCTAAGCGCCGCGTGCCTCACCCTCATCGCCCTGCTGCTGGTCGGCTCGGCCCAGGTGCCGGCCAGCACCGTGCAGCTGCCTCCCGGGTCGATCGTCCCCACGGATGCGCAGCGCGCCACGGCGCGCAAGGTGGGACGCATCCTCGAGGAGCAGCATTACAGCCGCGCCACGCTCGATGACAAGATGTCCGAGGTCATCTACCAGCGCTACCTCGAGTCGCTCGACGGGCAGAAGAGCTACTTCATGCAGAGCGACATCAAGGACTTCGACGCCTACCGCTTCCTGTTCGACGACATGATCCGCACCGGCGAGATCGAGCCGGCCTACGTGATCTTCGCCCGCTTCCAGCAGCGCAATCGCGAGCGCATCCAGCGTGCCATCGCCCTGCTCGACAACGAGCCGGACTGGACGGTCAACGAGACCTTCGAGTTCGACCGTACCAAGGCGCCGTGGATCAGCGAGCCGGCGGCGATGGATGAGCTGTGGCGCAAACGCGTGAAGAACGACGCCCTGTCGCTGATGCTCACCGGCAAGCAGTGGCCGGAAGTGGCGGAGCTGCTGCGCAAGCGCTACGAGCGGGTACTCAAGCGCGTCGACCAGGTGAGCCCCGAGGATGTCTTCGAGAACCTGATGAACGCCTATGCGCGTGCGTTCGACCCGCACTCGAGCTACTTCTCGCCGCGCTCCTCCGAGGAATACCGCATCCAGATGAGCCTCAACTACGACGGCATCGGCGCCTCGCTGCAGCTGGTGGATGACTACGTCACCATCATGAGCGTGCTCGAGGGTGGGCCGGCTGCGGTCGCAGGCACGCTCAACATCAATGACCGCATCACCGGTGTGGGGCAGGGACACGACGGAAGCTTCGTCGACGTGATCGGCTGGCGCCTCGATGACGTGGTGCAGCTGATCCGCGGCAAGGCCGGTACGGCGGTGCGCCTGCAGGTGCTGCCGGCGGGTGCCGCCCCCGGCACCCCGGAGAAAGTGCTGGAGTTCGTGCGCAACAAGGTGACGCTCGAGGCGCAGGCCGCGCACAAGACGGTGAAGACGCTGGCGCGCAATGGCCGTACCTACAAGATCGGCGTGATCACCGTGCCCGGCTTCTACCAGGATGTGAGTGCGGAGAACGCCGGCGACAAGGACGCGCGCAGCACCACGCGCGACGTGCTCAAGCTCCTCAACGAGCTCAAGGCCGAGAACATCGACGGCCTGGTCATTGACCTGCGCAACGACGGCGGTGGCTACCTGCCTGAGGCGACGCGGCTCACCGGCCTGTTCATCGATCACGGGCCGGTCGTGCAGCTGCGCGACAGCACCGGGCGGCTCGAGGTCCTCGATGACCCCGAGAACGGTCCGGCCTATAGCGGCCCGCTGGCGGTGCTCGTCGATAGGCTGAGCGCCTCCGCCTCGGAGATCTTCGCCGGCGCCATCCAGGATTATCACCGCGGCCTCATCCTCGGGCAGACCACTTTCGGCAAGGGCACGGTGCAGAGCCTGCAGCCGCTCGACCGCTGGTCCTCCAAACCGGTGAACGGGCAGCTGACCGTGACCATCGGCAAGTTCTACCGCGTCACCGGCGAGAGCACGCAGCACCGCGGAGTGCAGCCGGACGTGCCCCTCGCCTCCGCGATCGACACCAAGGAGGTCGGCGAGAGCGCCCTCGAATCGGCCCTGCCGTGGGACCGGATCGCTGGCGTTCCCTTCAAGGCGATGGGCGGCACGAGCGCAGCCCCGCCCGTGTCACTGCTCACCACCGAGGAGGATGCGCGCGCGCAGCGCGACCCGGACTATCACTGGCTGGTGTCCGACATCGCGGCGCTCGACTCGGTGCGGGAGCAGAAATCGGTGTCGCTTAATCTCAAAGTGCGGCGCGAGGAGCGGGCACGCGTCGACAAGGAGCGGCTGGAGCGCGAGAACAGCCGCCGCGAGGCGAAGAACCTGCCGCCCTACAAGAGCATCGAGGAGCTCGACAAGGCCAAGGATACGACCGACGTGGTCCTCGATCAGGCGACACAGGTGATGGCGGACGTGCTCACCGGTGCGCGCCCTGCAACGCCGCAAAAGACTGCACGTAGCGGCTGAGCGCCGCGGCACTCAGCGCAGCAGCACGCGGAACAGATCCCAGGTGTCCTGCGCCAGGACGTTTGGCAGGCGCTTCACGTCCGCACCCAGCGCGGCGTGTTCGAGCACGTCGCCCTCCGCCAGCGCGATGGAGTCGGTGAGCGGCGAGGCGTCGTTGGCGGTACGGTAGCGCGCCACCTGCTGCAGGCGGCTGTGGCGGACGCGGATTTCCTCCGACAGCCCGGCCCGCTCGGCGAGCAGCTTCTGCGCGCGGCTGATCTGCCCCATCAGCAGCACACAATCCTGCGGCGAGCCGTAATCGTCGCGGGCCTCGCGCTGACTGGTGGCCTGGTGCGCGAGATCCACCAGCGGCGCCTTCAACTCCGCCACCCGCAGACACAGCACCTCGGCGTAAGCGATGGCGGCGAGGTTGATGGCACGGCGCGCCGTCACCGACAATCCCGGGAACTCGGGTATCGCCGTGGCGGCGATCTCCCCGAGCAGTTGCTGCGCCTGCGCGAGTCCGGTCGTCGTCTCGCTCAGCCGCGCCTCGGCGCCGGCGATGCGCCGCTCGAGCGCGCGGCGCTTGAAGTAGTGCCAGAAGCGGGTGAGGCGCCCGCGCTCGGCACTGAGCTGCTGTACGGCGCCGTGCGCCTCCTGGTGCGCGGCATCGGCGCCCTGCAGCTGCTGCTCCGCCGCCTGGCGGCGCGCAAAGAGCGAGCGGTTGTGCTGCGCGAGGTGCACGCGGCGCTCGCGCTCCTCCTGCTGCTGCGCCAGATCCGCCACGAACTGCGCCAGCAGCTCGCGTCCGCTCTGCCATAGCCGCCGCAGCTGGTAGAACACCAGTGCGCTGTAAGCGGTCGCCGGATCGCCCAGCCGCCCCTCGAGCGCGTTCAGCATTTCCTGCACGCGCTGCGTGGCCCCTTCCTGTTGCTTGACGAGGTCCTTGAGGCGGAAGGTCTCCTCCTGCAGGCCGCCGTAAGCCTTCTTCAGCTCCGCGCGATTGCGGAACAGCTGCAGCACCCGGTGATCCTCCTCGAGAGGCCCGGGCCGCATGTTGAGCTTCAGAAATCCGAGTTGTCGCAGCGCTTTCATGAGACGGGCGGTGGCCGACCGCCCTGCCTCAGGCGCCGGTTGCAGGCTCCGTGCAGGCCGAGAAGCGATGGCCGCGCTCCACGCAGTATTCCAGCCACTTGTTTAACATCATGTTGCGCGCCCAACGCTGATCCAGTTCACGCTCCGCGCCCCGGCGCAGCGCCCGCAGCAGCGGCTGACGGTGCGTCTCGGACCACTGCTGGGCCTCGACGAGGTGTGCGTCGTGGTAGACGCGCACGCGCAGGTCGGGATAGGGGGTCGGCCCGTGCGTGCCGGGCAGGAGGTAAGTGAGCCCGAGGGTGCTGGTGTACGCGGCGCGCTCGGTCACGGTGAGAAGGAGGTCACAGTCCCCGGGCAGGCGCGAGCAGTACTCGCCGCGCAGCTGCGCGAGCTCGCCGGCCAGCCAGCCGAGCCGGATGTAGTTGCTCTCGTACAGGCCCATGAGCGCGACGAAGCTGCGCGGCCGCGTGCGCCAGGAAACGGGTGTCTGTGCGTCACTCACGAGCATGGACGGACTATATCGCACGAGCACCGCGTAGCAAGGCGTGAATGGGTTCAAATTCGCGTGCGAATTGCACCTGCAAGAAGCGTGCACGGCGCGAAACGCCGCGTCGTGCGAGAATGGGAATCCTCAGGGCCGCAGCCGCCGCTCGATCGTCGTGGTGTTGAGGATGCGGCTGGCGATTTCCTCGATCGAGCACTCGGTCGTATCGAGCGAGGGAATGTTATAACGGGCAAACAGTGCCTCCGCGGTTCGCAGCTCGTACTGCACCTGCGCGCGGGAGGCATAGCGGCTGTCCGGGCGGCGCTCGGTACGGATCTGCTGCAGGCGCTCGGGCGTGATGGTGAGGCCGAACAGCTTGGCGCGGAATGACTCGAGCCGCCGCGGCAGCTTGGCCGTCTCGAGGTCGTCCTCCGTGAGGGGGTAGTTGGCGGCGAATACCCCGTACTGCAGCGCCATATAGACGCAGGTGGGTGTCTTGCCCACACGCGACACTCCGACCAGGATCACGTCGGCGTGCGCATAATCCCCCCCGGTGCCGTCGTCGTTGGCGAGGGCAAAGTTGGTGGCGTTGATGCGCGTCGTGTAGGCGGCCAGATCGGCGATGCCGTGTGCGCGGCCGGCACGGTGCGTAGAGCGCGTGTTGAGTTCACGCTCGAGCGGTCCCACGAACGCCGAGAACAGGTCGAGAAACAGCGCATCCGCGGTGAGCACCACGTCGCGCAGCTCATCCTGCACCAGCGTGCTGAAGATGATCGGCCGCACACCGCTCTCGACCCCGGCGCGGTTGACGCGCTCCACCACCTCGTGCGCCTTGTCAAGGCTCGACACAAATGGCAAAGTCACCGGCCGAAATTCCTGGCCCTCGAACTGCGTCATGAGGCTGTGGCCGAGGGTTTCCGCGGTCACCCCCGTCTGGTCCGAGACGAAGAAAACGGTTCGTCGGCTCACGGCTGGCGCGTACTGTCGTCGCTCATCGCGTGGGCCCGCAGTGTTTCACCGCGCGCGCGCACCCGCAAGCGCGGCGCGCGCCACGGGCGCATAAGGAGCAGGGCTGTGGCCGCATACGTCATCCCCTTCGAGCAGCTCGGCATGCACGATGTCGAGTCGGTGGGCGGCAAGAACGCCTCGCTCGGGGAGATGATCGGCGCGCTGACGCGACTGGGCGTGCAGGTTCCCACCGGTTTCGCCACCAGCGCCGACGCCTACCGCGAGTTCCTCAAGCAGGGCGGACTCGATGCGCGCATCCGCACCGAGCTGCAGGACCTGAACGTCGACGACGTGACGCGCCTCGCTGCCACCGGTGCGCGCATCCGCCAATGGATCCTGGCGACCCCCTTCCCGCCCGAGCTCGAGCAGGCAGTGCTCGCGCAGCTGCGGCAGATGAGCGGCGGCAACGAGATCGCGGTGGCGGTGCGTTCCTCGGCGACCGCGGAAGATCTGCCCGAGGCCTCCTTTGCCGGGCAGCAGGAGACCTTCCTTAACGTGCGCGGCGAGGCGGGCGTGCTGCGCGCGATGCATGAGGTATTTGCCTCGCTCTTCAACGACCGCGCCATCTCCTACCGCGTGCACCAGGGGTTCGACCATGCGCAGGTGGCCCTGTCGGCCGGCGTGCAGCACATGGTGCGCAGCGACCTTGGCGCGAGCGGCGTCATGTTCACGCTCGACACCGACTCGGGTTTCCGCGATGTGGTGTTCCTCACCGCCTCCTGGGGCCTGGGCGAGACGGTGGTGCAGGGTGCGGTCAACCCGGACGAGTTCTACCTCTACAAACCGGCGCTGCGCAGCGGTCGCCATCCGGTGCTGCGCCGCAATCTCGGCGCCAAGGCGCTCAAGATGGTGTATGCCCCGGAAGGCTCGCCGGCGCGCGTGCAAACCGTGGAGGTGGGCGAGCCGGAGCGACAGCGCTTCTGCCTGAACGACCCCGATCTGCTCATGCTCGGCCGCCAGGCGCTGCTCATCGAGGAGCACTACGGGCGGCCGATGGACATCGAGTGGGCGCGCGATGGCGCCTCCGGCGGCATCTACATCCTGCAGGCGCGTCCGGAGACGGTGCAGAGCCGCGCCGGGCGGACCATTCAGCGCTACGCGCTCAAGCGCCGCTCGGGTGTCCTCGCCACCGGTCGCAGCATCGGCCAGCGCATCGGCGCCGGCACTGCGCGGGTGATCCGCGACGCGGGCGAGATGGCGCGCGTGCAGAGCGGTGATGTGCTGGTGGCGGACATGACCGACCCGGACTGGGAGCCGGTCATGAAGCGCGCCGCCGCCATCGTCACCAACCGCGGCGGCCGCACCTGTCACGCCGCCATCATCGCCCGCGAACTGGGCATCCCGGCGGTGGTCGGCTGCGGCGATGCCACGCAGCGCATCCGCGAGGGTCAGGAGGTCACCGTCTCCTGCGCCGAGGGCGATACCGGCTACGTGTTCGAGGGCCTGCTGGAGTTCGAGCGCCGCCAGATCGAGCTCGACTCGCTGCCAAAGCTGCCGCTGAAGATCATGATGAACGTCGGCAATCCGGATCGGGCGTTCAACTTCGCCGCGATCCCGCACCGCGGCGTAGGGCTGGCGCGGCTCGAGTTCATCATCAACCGCATGATCGGCGTGCACCCGCGGGCGCTCCTCGAGTTCGACCGGCTCGATGCGCCGCTGCAGCAGCAGATCCGCCCGCAGATGGCCGGTTACGCCGATCCGGTCAGCTTCTATGTGGAGAAGCTCGCCGAGGGCATCGCGCAGATCGCCGCCGCCTTCGCTCCCGAGCCCGTGATCGTGCGGCTGTCGGACTTCAAGTCCAACGAGTATGCGAACCTGATCGGGGGCGCACGCTACGAGCCGCAGGAGGAAAACCCGATGCTCGGCTTCCGTGGCGCGGTGCGTTACCTGGACCCGGACTTCCGCCCCTGCTTCGAACTCGAGTGCCGCGCCCTCAAGCGCGTGCGCGAGCAGATGGGACTCGGCAACGTGCAGGTGATGGTGCCGTTCGTGCGCACCCTGACGGAGGCGCGGCAGGTGACCGAGCTGCTGGCCGCCAACGGCTTGAAGCGCGGCCAGGCGGGTCTGAAGCTGATCATGATGTGCGAGCTGCCCACCAACGCGCTGCTGGCCGAGGAGTACCTGCAGTACTTCGACGGCATGTCGATCGGCTCGAACGACATGACACAGCTCACCCTGGGGCTCGACCGCGACTCGGCCCTGGTCGCGGGACAGTTCGACGAGCGCGATCCCGCGGTGCGCAAGCTCCTCGCCCAGGCGATCGCCGCGTGCCGCGGCGCGGGCAAGTACATCGGCATCTGCGGCCAGGGACCCTCGGATCACCCCGACTTCGCGCGCTGGCTCCTCGAGCAGGGCATCGACAGCCTCTCGCTCAACCCCGATACCGTGGTGGAGACCTGGCTGTTCCTGGCGCAGGGCACGCCGCGGTGATCAGCGCTCGCCCGCGCCGACGTAGGCGGGCGCGAACAGACGCGCGCGGTAGTAGCGCAGCTCGCGGATCGACTCGTGAATGTCGGCCTGCGCCAGGTGCGTGCCCTGCTTGACGAAGCCATCGGCCACCGACGGGGCCCAACGGCGCGCCAGCTCCTTGAGCGTGCTGACATCGAGATTGCGGTAATGGAAGAAACGCTCCAGCTCGGGCATCAGCCGCGCGAGGAAGCGGCGGTCCTGGCAGATGCTGTTGCCGCACATCGGCGAGGCGCCGGGACTCGCGTGCAGCGCCAGAAATTCCAGCGTGCGCCGCTGCGCCTCGGCGAGGGTGACCTCGCTGGCGCGCACCCGGGCGATGAGTCCGGAGGAGCCGTGCTGGCGCTGGTTCCAGGAGTCCATGCCGGCCAGCACCGCATCGCTCTGGTGGATGGCGAGCACCGGCCCATCGGCGAGGATGTCGAGCTCTTTGTCGGTGACCGTGGTGGCGATCTCGATGATCGTGTCCGAGTCGGTCTTGAGCCCGGTCATCTCCAGATCGATCCAGATCAGGTTGTCGGCACTCGGCATGCGGCGCTTTGCTGCTCAGCTCGCGCGCCGGCCGCGCGCGCCAGCAGAGTGTAGCAGAGGGACCTGCGGCGCTCGGCTCATGCAGGAGATGCTCGGATGCGTGATCGCCACCTTCGGCCGCCACCAGCTGGTGCAGCACGCCGACGGCGCGATCGAGTCCGCCCGCCCCGCCGGCCGCGCCCACGACATCGTGTGCGGCGACGAGGTGCGCTGCCGGCGCGACGCCCGCCACGGCGAGTTGCACGTCATCGAAGTCCTGCCCCGCCGCAGCGTGCTGTACCGTACCAACAGCCGCGGCGCCGCCGAGGCGGTGCTCGCCAATCTCAACCGGCTGCTCATCGTGCTCGCGCCGCTGCCGGTGCCGGATCTGTTCCTGATCGACCGCTACCTGGCGGCCGCGCACTCGGCCAGGATCGCCGCCAGCCTGGTGCTGAACAAAAGCGAACTCGGCGTGCCGCCGCCGCTCGTGGCGGAGCTGAGCGCCTATGCAGCGCTCGACTACCCCACCCTCCCCTGCTCGGCCAGCAGCGGCGCGGGCCTGGCGGCGTTGCGCGCCGCGCTCGCCCCCGGCACGCTTGCCGCGCTGGTCGGCCAGTCCGGGGTCGGCAAGTCCTCGCTGGTGCGCGGGCTCGTGCCCGAGACGGCCATCGCGGTGGGCGCGCTGGTGCGCGAAGAAGAGGGCCGCCATACCACGACCGCGGCGCGCCGCTACGAGCTGCCCGGTGGCGCGGCACTGATTGACTCGCCCGGGGTGCGCGACTACGCCCCCGCGGTCGGCGCGCTCGATGCGCGCTCGCTCGGCTTCGTCGAGGTGGAGCGACTCGCCGCCGGCTGCCGTTTCGCCGACTGCCGTCACCTGCGCGAGCCGGGCTGCGCGGTGCGCGCGGCGGCGGAGAGCGGCGCGGTCCGCCCGCGACGCTACGAGAGCTACCGGCGGCTGCGCCGGCTGCGTGAGGCCCTCGAGGCGCGGCGGCCGCGTCGACCGCGCGCCGGGCGTTAGAGGAGCTGGCGTCCGGCGAGTGCGTGCGCGAGCGTGCCGCCGTCCACGTACTCGAGCTCCCCGCCGACCGGCACGCCGTGGGCGATGCGGCTGGCGCGGATACCGCGGCGCGTCGCGAGCTCGGAGAGGAAGTGCGCCGTCGCCTCGCCTTCCACGGTGGAGTTCGTCGCCAGGATCAGCTCGCGCACCGTCCCTTCCGCGAGAATCGCCTCGAGTTCGCGCACCCCGAGCTGCTCAGGGCCGATGCCATCCAGGGGCGAGAGGTGTCCCATCAGCACGAAGTAGCGGCCGCGGTAGCTGCCGGATGACTCGATCGCCACGACGTCTGCGGGAGACTCGACTGCGCACAACAGCGCCGCATCGCGCTGCGTGCCCTGGCAGATGCTGCACAGGGTCTCCTCGGTGAGCATGCGGCAGCGCTGGCAGCGACGCACCGTCTGCAACGCGGCGCCGAGCGCGGCGGTGAGCGCCTGCGCACCGGGGCGCCCCTCCTGCAGCAGGTAAAACGCCATGCGCTGCGCGGTCTTCGGCCCGACCCCCGGCAGCGTGCGCAGCGCCTCGATGAGTCGGCTCAGGTGCGGCGAATGCTTCATCAACTAGAACGGCAGCTTCATCCCCGGCGGCAGCTGCAGGCCCGCGGTCAGGCTCGCCATCTTCTCCTGCACCCGGGCCTCGACCTTGTGCACGGCGTCATTGGCGGCCGCGGCGATCAGATCCTCCAGCAGCTCGCGGTCCTCGCCGCTCACCGCCGGCTCGATCTGCACGCGTTTCACCTCGTGGCGGCCGTTCATGGTGATCTTCACCATGCCGCCACCGGACTCGCCGATCACCTCGATGCTGCCGATCTCGGCCTGGGCCTTCTGCATGTTGGCCTGCATGGCCTGAACCTGCTTCATCAGATCGCCGACATTGCCGCGCATCTTTCTGCTCCTCCCGGGCGGAATAGCTATTTTAGCGGTCGGACCGAATCGGGAAGCACGGTCGCGCCGAAGCGCTCGCGTAGCCCCTGTACACCCGGGTCAGCCTCGAAGGCGCGCCGCGCGCCGGCGAGTTCCTGCTCGGAAGCACGCCGCTGCGCCTGCGCGGGGGTGTCCGCCGCCCCGAGCGGCTGGAACTCGAGCCGTACCGGCGCGCCGAAGTGCTTGGCGAGCGCTTGCGCCAGCCGCTCCTCGGTCGCCGCCGTGCGCACCAGCTGGTGATGCGGGTCGAGCCCGAGGCGTACCACCGCGCCGCTGCGGCCCACCCACACACAGTGCTGAGCCAGCTGACGCGCCGCGCCGGTGAGCTCCAGACGGCCGATGAGCTCGGACCACGCCGGGGATGCCGCGCCGGGCTCGGCCGGGGCGGGAGCGCGCGGCGGCTCGCTGCTGACCGGGGTGCCCGCCTCGCGCGTCGGCCGCGCCGCCGTCACCTCCCCGAGTGGCCGGAAGGCCAGCATGCGCAGCAGGGTCATCTGAAAGCCGCTGCGCGGCTCCGGGGCGAGGGGCAGGTCGCGTCGCCCGGCGATGGCGATCTGGTAGTAGAGCTGCACGTCCTCGGCCGAAAGTTCGCGGCCGAGTCGCTGCAGGACCTCGGGGGCGTAGCGCTCGTCCCCGGCGTAGCCGCTCACCGCCTGCTGCAGCCCGATGCGCACGAGCAGCGCCGCGAGCTCATCGAGCACCTGCGCGTAATCCGGTGCGAATTCCTCGAGGGCGTCCGCGGCGCTCAGCAGCGTGCGGCTGTCGCGGGCGGCGAGCAGCTCGAGCAGCCGCACCACCGCATCGCGCGCCACCGTGCCGAGCATGGCGCGCGCCTCCGGCTCGGTGGCCTTGCCATCGCCGAAGGCGATCAGCTGATCGAGCAGCGACAGCGCATCGCGCATGCTGCCGTCGGCGGCCTGCGCGATAAGCCGCAGGGCAGCCGCATCGCCGGCGACACCCTCCTGCTCCAGGATGTGCGCGAGGTGGGCGGCGATGTCCGCGGCCGGCAGGCGCTTCAGACTGAACTGCAGGCAGCGCGACAGGACGGTCACCGGCAGCTTCTGCGGATCGGTGGTGGCGAGCAGGAACTTCACGTGCGGCGGCGGCTCCTCCAGCGTCTTCAGCAGCGCGTTGAAGGAGTGCGCCGAGAGCATGTGCACCTCATCGATCAGATAGACCTTGTAGCGGCCGCGGCTCGGCGCATATTGCACGTTGTCGAGCAGTTCGCGGGTGTCGTCCACCTTGGTCCGCGAAGCGGCATCGACCTCGAGCAGGTCCGGGAAGCGCCCCGCGTCGATCTCGCGGCAGGCCGCGCAGGTGCCGTCCGGCGTGGCAGTCACGCCCTGCTCGCAGTTGAGGCACTTGGCCAGGATGCGCGCGATGGTGGTCTTGCCGACGCCGCGCGTGCCGGTGAACAGGAAGGCATGGTGCACCCGCCCGCTCTCGAGCGCGTTCACCAGTGCACGGCGCACGTGCTCCTGCCCGATGAGCTCCGCGAAGCTGCGGGGGCGCCATTTGCGCGCGAGCGCGGTGTAGCTCATGGTCGTCGACGGCTCCTGGAGGCGGCCCGCACCAGCTTAAGCTCCGGCACCCGACATCGCCGCTGCCGCTGCTGCCTTCCGGCCCTGACGGGATTCACGACTGGTCGTCGCGGAGAAACCGATGCGGGCCACCGT
>JAFAPI010000125.1 GCA_019247195.1 Gammaproteobacteria bacterium | reverse complement strand
GGCGAATCTCTTCACCAACTACAACCAGTGGATCCGCATGACGACGGTCAACCGCCCGCGCACCATCGGCCTGCGTTTCGGCTACCGCTTCGAGGGCGCGACCCCCTGATGCCGGCGTCAGCGGCGGCTCAGGTACCATCTGCGGCGGGCAGCGATGCCCGCCGTTTCGTTACCGCGCCCGCGCCGACTCCCATGAATGCCCCCGCGCCCGTCTCCGCCATCGAGCTCGGCGTGCGCCGCATGCGCGCGCTGATGGAGCAGCGACGATTTGCCCAGGCGCTCGAGATCGGCGGGGCGCTGCGCGCGCAGGTGCCCGAGAACCGCGACGTGCTCTACATGGTGGCCGCCTGCCAGCGCTACCTGAACCGCGCCACTGACGCGCTCGCCACCCTGGCCGAGCTTGAGCGCGAGCACCCGCGCTTCGCGCGGCTGTTCCAGGAGCGGGGCCACTGCCATCGCGCCCGGGGGGAGCGTGCGGCGGCGCTGGAGGCCTACCGTCGTGCGGTCGCACTGAATGAGGCTCTGCCGGCGAGCTGGGAGGCGCTCGCACAGCTCCTGGATCGACCGGCCGAGCGGGCCGAGGCGGATCACGCGCGCCTGCTGGCCGGGTACCTGCGCAAGCTCGCTCCCGCGGTGGTGAGCGCGAGCAGCCTGTTCGCGGACGGGGAGACCTATGCCGCCGAGCAGCTCGTGCGTGCCCACCTGCAGCAGCAGCCGCGCGACATCGAGGCCATGCGGCTTCTCGGCCGCATCGGCATGCGGCTCGATGTGCTCGATGATGCCGAGTTCCTCTTGGAGAGCGTGCTGGCGTTCGCGCCCGATTACCATGCTGCGCGCTATGACTACGCGCAGGTGCTCATCCAGCGCCACAAGTATGCGCAAGCGCTGCAGCAGGCCGAGACGCTGCTACGTGCCGAGCCGCACAGCCGCAACTACCGCATTCTGCGTGCGAACGCGCTGGTGGGGCTCGGCGATCACGAGGGCGCGCTCGAGCGCTACCGCGAGCTTCTCGCCGAGACCCCGGAGAATCCCGAGCTGCACCTCTCGATCGCCCACGCCCTGAAGACCCTGGGGCGCCAGGCCGAGGCGATCGAGTCCTACCACGCCGCGGCGCAGGCCCAGCCGAGCTTCGGGGATGCGTACTGGAGCCTCGCCAACCTCAAGACCTACCGTTTCGGGGACGCCGAGCTGGCCCGGATGCGATCGCAGGTCGAGCGCCCCGACATCGGCGCTGCCGACCGCTATCACCTCTGCTTTGCCCTCGGCAAGGCCCTCGAGGATCGGGGCGAGTACGCCCCGGCCTTTGCCTACTATGTGCGCGGCAATGCGCTGAAGCGGGCGGAGGCGCCGTACTCGCCCCTGCCGCTGGAGCGCAGCGTGGACCGGCACCTGGAGACCTTCAGCGCGGAGTTCCTGGCCGCGCGGCGCGGGTGCGGTTCCCCGCGTGCGGACCCGATCTTCATCGTCGGCTTGCCGCGCGCCGGCTCGACGCTGCTCGAGCAGATCCTGGCCTCGCACTCGCAGGTCGAGGGCACGATGGAGCTCGCCGACATTCCGCGTCTGGTGCAGCATCTGAGCGGACGGGAGCAGCACGGCGAGGAGCCGCGCTATCCGGCGGTGCTGCGCGAGGTGCCCCCGGAGCGCCTGGCCGCGTACGGGGCGAAATACCTCGTCGACACCACGGTGTACCGCAGCGGCCGGCCCTTCTTCATCGACAAGCTGCCGAATAACTTCCGCCACGTGGGCCTGATCCACCTCATCCTGCCGAACGCCCGCATCATCGATGCGCGGCGCGAGGCCATGGCCTGCTGCTTCAGCAACTTCAAGCAGCTATTCGCCTCCGGCCAGGAGTTCGCCTACGGGCTCGAGGACCTCGGGCGCTATTACCGCGCGTACCGGCGCCTCATGGCGCACTGGGACGCGGTGCTGCCAGGGAAGGTGCTGCGCGTGCAGCACGAGACTCTGGTGCGCGACTTCGAGCCCCAGGTGCGCCGGCTGCTCGAGTTTCTCGGCCTGCCGTTCGAGCCCGCCTGCCTGGAGTTTCACGCGACCCAGCGCAGCGTTCGCACCGCGAGCTCCGAGCAGGTGCGCCGGCCGCTCTTCAGCGAGGGACTCGAGCAGTGGCGGCACTTCGAGCCGTGGCTCGGTCCGCTGCGGGCGGCTCTCGGTGACGCGGCGTGAGGGTTTTCCGCCGGCCAGCCCCGCCAGTTGACATCGCGCTGTCATTTTCCCCGGGCAGGATGCCCGCCCAGCGGCCGTCCCGGGTGGCGCTGTTGCGGTCCGGCAACGCTCTCGCGGGCGCTCACGGCGGCGTTCACCCGCTCTTGGGAGCCGCTGTGTCGCGGCCCGGCGCGCGGTGACGGGAGGGGAGGCAGAACCCGATGGATGCGGCCCGTTTTTTTCTGGATTTTTTGCGCCGCCCGTAGCCGTAAGGGCCGGGCGCGCAGTGAGCGAATTCCGGGGGGATGACGTGTTTATTCAAGCGCCCCCCGGATGACTGGTATAGAAGATGCTTGCGCCGCGGGGGGAAGCGGCGTTCAAGTGGGGAAATCACAACCAACCACCCCCGGGGGACACACGAGATGAAGCCCAATCCGAAGATCTCTGCAGCCGTGGCCGCCATTCTCAGCGTACCGGCGACAGCGATCGTGTTTGCGGCTCCGCAGGCGGAGACCGCGACCGCTTCCGGCGGTGGTGGCGAGCTGCAGGAAGTTGTCGTGACGGCCCAGCGCCGTGCGGAAAACCTGCAGGACGTGCCGATCACCGTGCAGGCGATCAGCGGCGAGCAGCTGAAGGAACTGAACGTCGTCTCCTTCAATGACCTGCTGAAGTACACGCCGAACGTCTCCTACAGTGGCAACGGCCCGGGTACCGGCAACATCTTCATGCGCGGCCTGGGTGGCGCGGGCTCGGGTAACCAGTCGCAGTCCACCACGGCGCCATTCCCCAACGTCGCGGTTTACCTCGACGAGCAGTCGATGCAATTCCCGGCGCGCAACAACGACGTGTACCTGGTCGACATGGAGCGCGTCGAGGTCCTGGAAGGCCCGCAGGGCACCCTGTTCGGCGGCGGCGCCCAGGCCGGCGCCATCCGCTACATCACCAACAAGCCCAAGTACGACGCCGTGTCCGGCGAGGTCAACGCGGGCTACGGCATTACCGCCCACGGCGATCCGAACACACTGGCGAACGCGACCTTCAACCTGCCGGTGACGCCAAACTTCGCGCTGCGCGCGACGGTGTTCACCGAGCGACGCGGCGGGTACATCGACAACGTGCCCGGCACCATCGGTTACATCGCCGGCACGCCGCCGCACGATCTGGGCGGGAACCCGACCGCCAACAATGGCCCGCTGGCGGCCCGCGCCACCAACCCGGTGACTTATCAGGGCGCCCGCGTCTCGGCGGCGGTCAAGTTCAACGACGACTGGGATCTGCTCCTGCAGCAGAACTACCAGAACTTCGAGGCAGACGGCTACTTCTACGCCTACCCGGTGGATCCGAACGGCCGCGCCCTGAACAAGTACGAGATCACGGCCTTCGAGCCCGCCTACACCAAGGACAAGTACGACAGCACCGCCTGGACGCTCAACGGCAGGGTCGGGGACCTGCTGAATGTCATCTACACCGGCAGTTACATGGTGCGCCACATCGAGGGTCAGCAGGACTACTCGAACTACATGCGCAGCAACACCGGCTCGTACTACGCCTGCATCGGCACCGGCGCCGGCTACTTCTATGCGCACGGCACCTACTTCCCGCAGCTGGCTGGCCACAAGCTGCAGTGCTCGACCGCGGTGGGCAACTGGCACGACAGCGTGCGGAACATCCACCAGAGTCATGAAATCCGTGTCAGCACCAACGCCGATAACCGCTTCCGCGTGCTCGGCGGCCTGTACTGGGAGAAGTTCGTCATCGACGATGACATGAACTTCAACTACCTCGGCATCCCGCAGTGCAACGCCACCAACCTGGCGATCGCCCTCGCCGGAGGAGCGGACTGCCTCTCGGCCGTGGGCCCGCTGCCGGGCACCTTCGCCAACGATCCGAACCTGCGGCTCGATTCGAACACGGCCTTCGGTGAGGACATCCAGCGCGGCTATAAGCAGCGCGCGGTGTTTGCGTCGGCCGATTTCGACATCGTCCCGAAAGTACTAACCGCTACCTTTGGCGCACGCTTCTATCACTACGACGAGTTCGAGCACGGCTCGGAGTACTACTCCGAGACCTCCGGCGGCGGCGGCATCGTCGTCAATCACATCAACGGCGCCTGCACCCTGGCCTCGGTGTGCGGCTTCCCGATCAACCTGGACAAGTCCGAGCAGGGTCACCGCCTGCGTTGGAATCTGACCTGGCATATCACGCCGGACATGATGGCCTATTACACGCACTCGGAAGGCTTCCGGCCGGGCGGCTTCAATCGCACCTCCTCGCTCAACGGCTATGCGTCGGCGGTGGGTGGCAAGGTCGCCAAGTACTGCGGCACGATTCCCGGCGTCACCCCGGATAAACTCGATCCGGCCTGCGGGACTACCCTGACCGGCAACACCGCGCAGTTCACCAAGCCGGTCGGCTTTGACTCCGACCAGTTGACCAACAACGAGGTGGGCTTCAAGAGTGAGTTCCTCAACCATCACGTCCTGCTGAACCTGTCCGGCTATGTGATGGACTGGAAGAACGTGCAGCTGTCGCTGTTCGATCCGGTGCACCTCGGCAATACCACCTTCAACATCAATGGCCCCACCTACCGGGTCAAGGGCTTCGAGGTGCAGTTCGTGGCGAAGCTCGCCGAGGGACTGACCCTCGAGGGTTCGAGCTCGGTCAACAGTGCCGAGCAGACCAACGCCCCCTGCCTGCGCAGCAACCGCATGAGCGCCAGCAACCCGACCCCGATCGGTGACTGCATCACGGTGATCAAGCAGACCAGCTACACCAATCCGTACGGGTTGACCGGCACGCGGCCGGCGTTCTCGCCGCCGTGGATGTTCAACCTGCGGGCCCGCTACGAGTGGGAGATGACCGGCTTCCGTCCCTTCTTCTGGGTCGGCGCGAGCCACATCGGGCCGGAGAGCAACGAGCCGGCGAGCTTCCCCAGCGAGGAAGACCCGACCACCGCGAAGTACTGCGCGGGCAGTGCGACCACCACCACGCTGTGTCGCTACACCATCCCGGGCTATACCACCTACGATGCGGCCGTGGGCGTGGCCAAGGACAACTGGACGCTGCAGCTGACCGGAACGAACATCTCCAACGAGTACGGCCCGACCAACATCTCCTCCGGGCAGTTCATCAAGTCGGAGATCCCGCTGCGGCCGCGGGTGCTGATGGCTCAGTTCGGGTGGAAGTTCTAGACCCCGCCCGGGGCCGGCCGCACTGCGGACGGCTGCGCTAAGATCCGGGGCGGACCATGACGGTCCGCCCTTTTCTTTCCCATGGAACCCGCCCCCGTTCATCCCCGCCCAAGCGCCCCGGCGCCGCTGCGCGAGCTGCTGCGGCAGCGTCGCTATGCGGAGGTCCTCAGCGCCACCGAGGGCGCCCCGGCGGCGGGCTCGCAGGAGGCGCTGCTGTGCCGCGCCGTCGCGCAACGCTTCCTCGGGCAGATCGAGCCCGCCCTGCAGACCCTGCGGCGCCTGGAGGGGGAGCAGCCGCGCTTCAGCCGGCTGTTCGATGAGCGCGGACGCTGCTACGTCGTGCTGCGCCGCGCTCCCGAGGCAAGCGCGGCCTTCGAGCAGGCGGTGGCCCTCAACCCGGCGCTGCTGGGCAGCTGGGAGATGCTGGAGGGGCTGTACCGCATGCAGGGCAGGCCCGAGGACTCGGCGCGTGCGGCGCGCGAAGCGGCCACCCTGCGCGCGCTGCCGACGGAGGTGGTGCACGCCGCGGGCTGCTTCGCCGACGGCGACCTGGAGACCGCCGAGCAGGTCATCCGCGGCTTCCTGCTGCGGCACGGCGATCACATCGAAGCCATGCGCCTCCTGGCGCGCATCGGCATCGTGCACAAGGTGTACTTCGATGCGCAGATCCTCCTCGCGGCGGTGTTGGAGCGTGCGCCGGACTACGAGGCCGCGCGCGAAGAGTACGCGTTCGTGCTGGTGGAGATGCACCGCTACCAGGAGGCCCTCGAGCAGCTCGAGCGGCTCCTCGCCCGCCGTCCGGGCGAGCGCCAGCTGCTCATCTCGCGCGCCGCGGCCCTGATCGGCATCGGCGAGCACGAGCAGGCG
>JAFAPI010000111.1 GCA_019247195.1 Gammaproteobacteria bacterium | reverse complement strand
CAACATTGACCTGCCCATAGACGCCCGGTCTCACGTCGCCGGTGATGACGACGCCCTGCGCCAGCGCCGACGCGGCGAAGCCGAGCCCGCCCATCGCGCCCAACAAACACACATAACGTTTAATCACGGCTGCCTCCTCCTGTGCCTCTGCTTGGGACACTATGCCAAGGGCAACCTGAACGGACTGTAAGCTTGGCGGCGCATCGCACGCGCACGGCGGCTGACTACGCGGTGAGCGGCTCGATCAGACTGGCGTCATTTGGCAACGCGGGATGATTGACGCGCCGGCTGACCCGGTAGGCGCGCATCGTGTCAGCCGGATACGGACGCAGCGTGGCCTTCGCCGTCGCCGCATCACCGGCCAGCCAGGCCCCGTACTGCTCCTCGCGCAGCAGGGCCGGCATGCGCGGCTTGGCGTTATGCACTTCGGCGAGCAGTGCATTGGCGGGGACGGTGATGAGCGCGCACGAATACACCCAGTTGCCATCGCTCGCCCGCGAGCGCTCCCAGATACCCGCGACGCCAAACACGTCGCGGTCGGCGAGATGGATGAAGAACGGGTCGCGGGTGCTGTCGGCGTTCACGTGCGGCTCGTAGAAGCCCGCCATGGGGAAGATGCAGCGCTGTCCGCGCTGCCAGGGGTCGCGGTAGCTCGGCGCACTCTCGAGTCTCTCGACGGTAGCGTTGATCGTGGACGCCTTGAGGGGTACGCCGTTGGCCCAGTAGGGAATGAGACCCCAGCGCATCAGGCGCGCCTCGGGCGTCGGGCCGATCGCGACCGGCACCTGCTCACTGGGCAGCACGCGGTAGCTGAGAGGGTAGTCCCAGCGGCCGCGGCGGATGCCGAGCGCACGCTCCGCCTTGGCGGCCTGCGCGAGGATGTACTTGCCACACATGCACTTGGAGCACGATCAGTACCGCGGCCACTCTAGCACTGGCTGGACGCGCTGCGGCGCGCCTCCCCACACTCGCGGCATGCTCCCCTGGAATGCGCTCGAGCGGCTGCGTGATCACTTCGGTGACTACGTGCTGATCGTCACCTGCCGCAGCTGCCGCCACGCACGGGAGTTTTCACCGGCCTTCCTTGCCCGGCATTGCCCGCTGGGCTGGGACGAGCCGCTCGCCACCATCGTCACGCGGCTGCGCTGCCGCTGCGGCAAGAAGCAGGTGGACGTGCAGGTGGGCTTCAACCGCAAACCGCGCGGCTGGGTGAAAAATCCTTCCTGAGGGGCGTTCAGGGGCCCTGCTGCGGGACCGGGTGCGGCGCCGCCGGGCCCCAGAACTTGCGCTGCACGATGCCCTGCAGCGCCGCCGTGAAGCGCTCGCTGTCACGGTAGCTGAGGTGCGACCACTCCGGGATGTCGTAGCCCTGCAGCTCCGGATAGTCCTCGAAATGGATGCCGGGTGCGCCGCTTTCCTTCAGCAGCACATCCCAGGTGAGCGCGCGCGGGTACTTGCGGTTCTCGTAGGCCAGATAAGGGCCATTGCTCGGCAGGCGCACGAACAACACCTGCACGCCACGGGCGCGCAGCGTCGCCACGGCCGCGGCGACCTTCGTGATCTGCTGGCGCGCGTTCTTCAGATCCTCCCGGGCTGGCGGGTCCCCCGGCAGGCGCTGCATGTGGTTGAGCCAGATACCGCGCGCGATGTCGCGGTAGGCCTGATCCTGCTCGACCTTGCTCCACAGGTAACTGTTGCGGTCGTTCTCGGTCATCGCCAGCTTGCGCACCGGCAGGCGCCGCGCCGTCCGTTCGGGCCAGGGCTGGCGGGCGAGGACCGTCGCGAGGGCGTAATCGGGATCATCGAAGGCGAGGTATGGTTCGATCAGGTGCATCGCGAGCCACTGGCCCACGCGTTGCGCGGGCGTTTCCTTGCGCGCATAGCGGATGGCCTCCGCTCGGGACGGGAAGCCGGAGAAGAACACATCCGGAGCGACCCCGATCAGCAGCCGTCCGCCGCTGAAGCGGGGGTCCGCCGCCAGGTCCTCGAGGGTCCAGCGCGCGCTGGTGCCTTCCAGGCTCAGCTGGATGGGCCGCTCGCCATCGAGTTGCGCCCACACCGGCAGCCGCAGGTCGAAGAAGAGACGCGAGTCACCCACCAGCACCGTCGCCGCGCCCTCGCCCTGGTCGATGCGTCGGCGCTGCATCGCCCACAATCCATTGCTGTTGCTGATGCTCGGCGTGACGCCGTAGGCGCGCCAGTAGCCCTCCCAGGCAGCGAGCAGCAGCGCGAGCAGCACGAGGACGAATGCCAGGATCCGCCCCCAGGGCTGCTGCGGCACCGGGCGTACCGGCACCGGCTGCGCCATGCCCGGGCGATCGGCCGCCGTCTGCCGCGCGTACCGGTCCGCCGCGCCCGCGGTGCGCGCCGCCTGCGCGGGCGCCAGGGCAGGCGCCTCAGAACTGGAAATAGATGAAGGCACTGCCATCCCCCTGGGCGGTGATGATCGCAAACGCCATGACCGCCCACAGGACGCACACCAGCGCGGCCGGTGCGCGCGCCACGACGGACTCGAGCGTCCGCGAGCGCATCAGCCAGTGCGTGAGCAGCAGGCCGCCGATGATGGCGAGCACCGAGAGCAGGCTGAAGGTGGCGAGGATCGGGTGCGCCGTCGGGTTCTGGCCCGCCATGCCGCGCAGCACGATCCAGGCCTTGGTGAAGGTCTTGGCCCGGAAGAAGACCCAGGTCACGTTGACGAGCGTGTAGGTGAGCAGGCCCAGCAGCACGAACATCACCGGTCCGGGGCGGTAGCGGGTAAAGCGCCCGCGGAGCCAGCGCTCGACCGCGAGGTACACCCCGTGCAGGCCGCCCCACGCGACGAAGGTCCAGTTGGCACCGTGCCAGAGCCCCCCGAGCAGCATCGTCGCCATCAGCGCGGCGTAGGTACGGCGCGCGCCGTGACGATTGCCGCCGAGCGGTATGTAGAGGTAGTCGCGCAGCCA
>JAFAPI010000230.1 GCA_019247195.1 Gammaproteobacteria bacterium | reverse complement strand
GACGCGTATCGCCACTCCCCTCGGCTGCTCGCTGGAGCCGGTCGAGCCCGCACCCCGCGGCGCGGCCGGCCCGGCGGCGCGCGCCGCGCAGCTCGAGGGTGAGCGACTGCTGCGCGCGGTGCGCGGACAGGACTTCGTGGTGGCGCTCGATGAGCGCGGCCAGGAGTTCAACACCCGCGCACTCGCCGCCTGGCTCGGGCAGCGCCGCCAGGCCGGCGAGGACGTGGTGCTCCTGATCGGTGGTGCGGACGGGCTCGCCCCCGAGGTGCTGGCGCGGGCCGACCTGCGCTGGTCGCTCTCCAAGCTCACCCTGCCGCACGCCCTGGTGCGCATCGTGCTGCTCGAGCAGCTGTACCGCGCCCACACGCTGCTCGCCCACCATCCCTATCACCGCGACTGATGAGCGCCGTCTCCGCCCCGCGCCTCATCCTCGCCTCGCACTCGCCGCGGCGCGCCGCGCTCCTCGCCCAGATCGGCATCGCGCACCGGGTATGCGCGCCGCACATTGATGAGACCGTCCGCCCGGGCGAGGCACCCCGTGACTACGTGCTGCGCATGGCACGCGAGAAAGCGCGCGCCGTGGCCGTGCGCGAGCCGACGCTCCCGGTGCTCGGGGCCGATACCCTCGTGCTGATCGATGGGCTCATCCTCGGCAAGCCCGCCGATGCCGCAGCGGGAGTGGCGATGCTGCGCCGCCTGGGTGGGCGCAGCCACGAGGTGCTGACCGCGGTCGCCCTGAGCGTCCGCGGGGAGAGCGATGTGCGCCTGAGCGTGAGCACGGTGCGCATGCGTGCGCTCAGCGAGGCGGAATGCCGCGCGTACTGGGACAGCGGCGAGCCGCACGACAAGGCCGGCGGTTACGCGGTGCAGGGGCGCGGCGCCGTGTTCATCGAATCGATCCAGGGCAGTTACTCCGGCATCATGGGCCTGCCCCTCTACGAGACCGCCCAGCTGCTTGGTGCCGCCGGGCTGGCGGTCCTCTAGCGATGAGCATCGAGATCCTGGTCAACGTGGGTCCGCGCGAGAGCCGTGCCGCGGTGCTCGAGAACGGCGTGGTGCAGGAGGTGCACATCGAGCGCCTGAGCCGGCGTGGCCTGGTGAGCAACCTCTACAAGGGACGCGTCTCGCGCGTGCTGCCGGGCATGCAGGCCGCCTTCGTCGAGATCGGCCTGGAGCGCACCGCCTTCCTGCACGCCGCGGACATCGCCGCCGCCGCCGGCGCCGACACGCTGCGCGAGGCTCCCGCCGGCGGGCCCGCACCCCCCGAGGACATCCGCCGCTTGGTGAGCGCGGGCGATGAGATACTGGTGCAGGTCATCAAGGATCCGCTCGGCAGCAAGGGCGCGCGGCTCACCACCTTCATCGCCCTGCCGGCGCGCTTTCTCGTCTACCTGCCGCGCGGCCAGGCGATCGGCGTGTCCTCGCGCATCGAGGACGAGGCGGAGCGTGCGCGCCTGAAGTCGCTCCTCGCCGGACTCCTCGGCGCCGATGGCGGCGGCTACATCATCCGCACCGCGGCGCAGGGCGCGGGCGAGGATGGCCTGCGCGAGGACCTCGCCTACCTCGGCAAGCTCTGGCAGCACGTGCGCGAGCGTGCGGCCGCGGCGGCTCCGGGGAGCGTCGTGCACGAGGACCTGCCGCTGTCGCTGCGCGTGCTGCGCGATGAGCTCGCGCGCGGGGTGAACCGCGTGCTGGTCGACTCGCCGGCCGAGCTGGCGCGCATGCGCGCCTTCACCGACACCTTCCTGCCCGGTACCGCGCCGGCCCTCGAGCTGTACGGCGGGCCGCGCCCGCTCTTTGACCTGAACGGCGTGGAGGAGGAGCTGGCGCGCGCGCTCGAGCGCAAGGTGCCGCTCAAGTCCGGTGGCCACCTGGTCATCGATCAGACCGAGTCGATGACCACCATTGACGTCAACACCGGCGCTTACGTCGGGCACCGCGACCTCGAGGAGACCATCTTCCGCACCAACCTCGAGGCGGCGGTCAGCATTGCGCGTCAGCTGCGCCTGCGCAACCTCGGCGGCATCATCATCATCGACTTCATCGACATGCGCGAGGAGGCGCACCGCCGCGCGGTGCTGGGCGCGCTCGAGCGGGCGCTGGCGGGCGACCGCGCGCAGACGCACATCGTCAGCCTCTCGCCGCTCGGGCTGGTGGAGATGACGCGCAAGCGCACCCGCGAGAGCCTGGAACATCTGCTGTGCGCGCCCTGTCCAAGCTGTGAGGGGCGTGGCTTCATCCGCACCCCGGAGACCGTCTGTAACGAGATCTTTCGCGAGATACTGCGACAGAGCCGGCAGTTTGCCACCCGCGAGCTGCTGATACTGGCCCATCAGGACGTCATCGAGCGGCTCCTGGATGAGGAGGCGCCGGCGCTCGCGGAACTCGAGGCGCAGGTGGGCCGTCCCATCCGCCTGCAGGTGGAAGCGCTCTACGGCGTCGACCAGTACGACGTGGTTCTCGTGTAAGGCAGCGCCCGTGACCGTGACAGCTGAGCCCGGCGAGGTGGCGGCGGCCGCCGCGGCTCGGGCTGCGCGCGCGCTGCGCGTGCTGCTGCGCGTCACCGTGCCGCTGGCGGTGCTCGGGGCACTGCTCTTGCTCGGCGCGCAGCTGATCAGCGCGCGCATTCCCGAGCAGCGCGCCACGCTCCAGCAGCTGCTGCGCGAGGAGACCGGGCTCGAGATTCGCTTCGAGGACCTCACCGTGCGCTGGGGCTGGTACGGGCCGGAGGCGCTCTTCCATCACATCACGCTCGCCGCTCCGGGCCGGCCGCCGCTGCTGCGCGCGGCGCGACTCGGCATCAGCCTCGATCTGTGGCGCAGTGCGCGCAGCGGTCGCTTCGAGGCGGGCCGCATCATGCTGCTGGGACCGGAGATCGACGTGGCCGTCCCCGCGAGGGGCAGCGGGCACGGCGCCGCACCCGCGCGCCCGCCCTGGGCAGAGGCGCTCGCACGGCTGGAAGGCTGGCGGGGCGGCCGCATAGATCTGTGGCGCGGCACGCTGCGGCTCATCGCCCCCGACACCGCCCCGCAGGTCCTCAGCCTCGAGCACGCGGAGCTGCGGCGGCTTGGGGCGCGCTGGAGCGCGGACCTGCACCTGAGCCTGCCGCCGGGCCTCGGCACGAGCGCGCACCTGCGGCTCGAGCTCGATGAGCACGCCGGCAACGGGACGGTGCTCGCCGACGGCCACCAGCTGAATCTCGCCGGCTGGCGCGGCCTGGCGGAGGCGGTGGGCGCGCCATGGCCGCTCAGCGGCGAGGCAGACCTCGTCCTCCACGCCACGCTCGCCGCAGGCCTCCTGCAGGGTGCCGACGCCGAGCTCAGCGCGCAGTCACTCAGCTGGGCCGCGGCGGCGTCCCCCGGGAAGATCGAGCTGCCGCGGCTGCGCGGCCACTGGCAGCTCGCACGCGCCGGGGAGGACTGGCAGTTGAGTGCGCAGCGGCTCGACCTCGGTGCCGGCGCGCAGGTTCAGGCGCGCATGATCCTCGGCCGCGACGGACTGCGCGGCGAGGCGCGGCGCGTCCCCTTCGCCGCGCTGCAGGCGCTGGCCCGCGGCTACGGCTGGTCCGCGGAGCCAGTGCGGACCGACGCGCAGGTGCCGCGCGTGACCTTCGAGTGGAACCGCGCCCGCCCGCCGGGGTCGCGCCTGCGGGCCGACGCCGATCTCGAGTCTCTCAGTCTCCTCGATCCGGACCAGGATCTCGCGCTGCGCGGCGTGCGCGCGCACCTCGCCGCGAGTGAGGGCGAGCTGCAGGTGCGGCTCGAGGCCACCGACGCCCGCCTGGCCGGCGGTGGCGCGGAGCTGGCCCCGCTGGCGGTGCGCGCGCAGCTCAACGTGCGCGCCCGAGC
>JAFAPI010000101.1 GCA_019247195.1 Gammaproteobacteria bacterium | reverse complement strand
TCTCCCATGGGCCGCATGAACCCTGAGCACTAGCTCGGCTGTCCAGGCATCGGGCTATTCTGCGCGTCATGAGGCGCCGGACCGATAGAGCACCCGGCAGTTCTGCACCCGCGCGGACGGAGCGTGACTGGACGCAACAACTGGGGTTCCGGCCCTTGACAACATGACCTAACCTATTAGGGGGACTGGACTCACTACAATGTTGCCGATGTCGCGTTCGCGTCTCAGAGCTGTCCTAGGGCTGATTCTCGGGGGGGTATTCGCCCTGCGGGGCGTCCCCGTGCCGGGTGCCGACCACCCCCTGCTGGTATTCGCCGCGGCCTCGCTCAGCGACGTCCTGGAGCAGGTCGATGCCGCGTACACGCGCGGAAGTGGCGTGGACGTCCGCGCCTCCTATGCCGCGAGCTCGCTCCTTGCCAAGCAGATCGAGGCGGGGGCCGGGGCGGATGTGTTCATCAGCGCGGATGAAGAATGGATGGACTACCTCCAGCAGCGCTCGGACGTGAGGGCGGCTACCCGCCGCGACCTGCTGGGCAACGCCCTCGTCCTGATCGCGCCGCGCAACTCCCCCGTCCACCTGGCGATCCAGCCGGGTGTGGCGCTCTCGGCCGCGCTCGGCGACGGACGGCTGGCAATGGCCGACCCGGATACGGTGCCGGCGGGGCGCTATGGGGCGGCGGCCCTGCGGTCGCTCGGGCTGTGGGACGGCGTATCGGCCCGCATCGCGCGCGCGGAGAATGTCCGCGCCGCTCTCGCCTACGTCGCGCGCGGTGAGACCCCGCTGGGGGTCGTCTACCGCACCGATGCCCAGTCGGAGCCGCGCGTGAGCGTCGTCGGGGTTTTCCCGGGGTATACGCATCCGCCGATCCATTATCCGGTGGCGCTGACCGCGCGCGCAGGCCCGACGGCGGGCCGCTACCTGGATTTCTTGCGCAGCGCGACGGCGCGGGCCTTCTTCCGGCGCGCGGGTTTCGAGATCCTGCCCTGAAGACGAGCCGGTCGGACGAGGCTTAGAACCGGCCCGCCTGGTAGTCCTCGAACGCCTGCTGCAGCTCCGCCCGAGTATTCATGACGAAGGGACCGTACCTCGCGACCGGTTCGCGCAGCGGCCGGCCGGCGACCAGGATCGCGCGTGCCCCCGGTCCATCGGCTCCCGCCGAGACGCCCCGCAGGCGCACCTCGGCGCCTTCGCCGAGCACGGCCAGTTCCTGACTCTGCACCGGACGGGCCTCCTCGCCGACCGCCAGGCTTCCCTCAAACACGTAGAGGAAGGCCGCGTAGTCCGAGGGCAACGCCTGGGTAAACTGCGCGCCGGGCTCGAGTGCCACGTCGAGGTAGGTGGGGTCGGTCGCGGGTTGCTGGATCGGGCCGCTCACGCCGGCGACCTGGCCGGCGATCACCTTCACGCTCACACCGGGGGCCGGCGTGGCTCTCGGGATGCGCTCGGGCGGAAACTCCTGATACTTCGGCGGCGTCATCTTGTCGCGCGCGGGCAGGTTCAGCCACAGCTGAAAGCCGCGCATGCGCCCGTGCTCCTGCTCCGGCATCTCCGAATGCACCAAGCCGCGCCCCGCGGTCATCCACTGCACGCTGCCGGGCACGAGGACGCCCTCGTTGCCGTGGTTGTCGCGGTGCCGCATACGGCCATCGAGCATGTACGTGACCGTCTCGAAGCCACGATGGGGGTGCTCCGGAAAGCCTGCGATGTAGTCGGCCGCGCGCTCGGTGCCGAACTCATCGAGCATCAGGAAAGGATCCAGGTCCGGCAGCTGGGGCTGACCGATCACCCGTCGCAGCTTCACGCCGGCGCCGTCGGAAGTCGGCATGCCGCGGACGACCCGCTCCAGGGGTCGAGATGAAAGTGCGGACATGGGGACTCCCGGTTGCGCGTGGATAACAGGTCCTCTTTGGGTGCAAACCCCCGCCTTTCAAGACCTATGTCAAACACTCCCTGCGGGGTGTGACGGCAAACCCGATCGCCCCTGCCGGGCGTGTGCGGATGTTCCCAAGTGCCGGCGGCGGCCGGCGCTTTCCTGCGCAGCGTGGCGGTTGACGGACCCCGCGGCGCCGGCGCACCGTTGGCCTGAGCGCCTCGCGTGCAGTTCACGGTCGGTTCAGCGCCGCCCGTCGCATCATGGCGCAGATCAACGGCGCGCCGCGTCGAGCGTTGCTCGCTGGAGTGGAGCGTTTTATGACCCCGATGCCTCTGCGAACTCTCGCCTTACGGTGCCTGCTCGGCTGCGCTGCGTGGCTCGCCACCGGCGCGGCGCTCGCGCAGGATGCCGACCCG
>JAFAPI010000164.1 GCA_019247195.1 Gammaproteobacteria bacterium | reverse complement strand
GGTTGAGCGCGGCGGTCTTGCCGTTGCGCGGCTCCTGGCGGAAGTAGCGGACCCGCGGTTCGGATTGGGCCAGCTGCGCCAGGATCTCGTCCGTGCCGTCGGTTGAGCCATCGGAGGCGACCAGCACGTCCAGCAGCTCCGCCGGGTAGTCCTGGCTCAGCTTGTTGCGCACCGTGGCCTCGATATGACCGGCCTCATTGTGCGCGGCAATGACCACCGTCACCCTCGGGGTGATGGGCGCGGCGCGCACCGGCCGCGCACGCACGCGCCGCAGCAATGCCACGCACAGCGGGTAGCCGACGTAGGGATAGAGGCCGAGGATGAGGCACGCCCAGAACAGCCGTTTACTCCACGGACCCCCGCGCGACGCAGCGCACGTGGGCCCTAGTAGATGAGAGGCTGCGTCGCCGGAGAGGTCGGCAGCAGCGGCGTGGGTGTCACGAGGCCATCCGGCGTCAGCGCCGCCGCGGTCAGCGCGTATGAGGCGATCACGCCCACCTGGGTATCGGGATAGCCGTACGGGGTGTAGGAGGTGCGACCCAGCACGAAGCGCAGCCCGACGCGCGGACCTACGCGCCAGCGCAGGCTGGCCAGCAGGTTGAGCGTGTGCAGCGTGGCGCCCGAGAAGTACTTGTCCTGCTCGAGTGAGCCGCCGAGCTCCAGACTCCAGGACAGGTTGAGTTGGCGGCTCAGGAATGCGGTCGCGGCGTGTACGTCACGGTTGTTGGCGGGGACGATGGTATAGCGGTCCGTGAAGATGATGCCGTTGACCTCCAGCACCGTGCGCGGGCCCTCGATGTGATAGGTCGCCCCGTACTCGCGGTGCGTGAACGGCTCACCCGTCAGGATCTGGTTCTGGCCGTTGCTCGGTACCGGCTGGTCAAGGTTGATGCGAAACAGGTTGGCCGCGTCCGTGACCTGACGGTAGGTGTAGAGGCTCAGCCGCTGGTTGGGTGCGATGAGCCGGGATAGCGTGAGGCGGTAGTTGACCCCGCTCGGGGTGTTCGGTCCGACCTGGAACTGGTTGTAACCGCCCGCGCCGAGATGCAGTCGCGTGTAGCCGCCCTGCGCATCGAAGAAGGTGCGCGCGTCACCGAACTTGACCCCGGCGAGTCCCTGTTCGGCCACGAAGTTGCGGTTGATCAGCAGATCCTTGAACTCGACCTTGTCGTAGTTGCCCTGCACGTAGGCACTGAAGGTGCTGGAGAAGGCGCGCTCGATGCGCGCATCCGCACCGTAGCGGTGGTGATCGATGTTGATGTACTGCGACGACTTGGAGCCGGTGAGCAGGTAGGAATAAGTACCGTCCACCGTGATGGTGGTACGCAGGGTCGGCCGCAGGATCAGCCGCGGGCCGGTGGTGAAGAAGTTGAGGCTCTCGAGGTTGTCCGGGGTGGGGGGCACCGCCGGATTGAGGATCGCCTGGCTGTAGGAGTCGCGCGCGGTCCACGACAAGGTGCCCGGCACGATCTTGAACTCGCCGGCCGCGTCGAGATAGCCGAAGGGCTGGGTCTGAAAACTCGAGCGCAGGTATTTCACCAGCGCGATGTCGGAATTGATGTGGTAGTCCAAGCGGGGGGCATCGAGCCGGGAGATGTTGCCCACCAGGCCGAGCAGGGCCAGCACATCGCTCGAGCCATTGCGCGTCAGATCCACGTTGTCGTTGTAGATCAGCCCGCCGTCGAGCTCGAGGAAATTACCGCGGTGCACGCCACTGCCGGTATTGAAGAACAGGCTCTGTATGGTGAGTGGGCTGGTCTGCGCCAGGGCGGCGCTGGCGCCGGCGGAGAGCGCCAGCGCCAGCAGCCATGGCAGTACGCGGAGCGCTCCCCCTGTAGAACGCTGGTTCATATAGGCCTTCTAGCAGCGGCTAGGTGCCGCTGTCTTTGTCTGCCGACTGTGCGGCCGCGTAGCGGTAGTAATAGCCTGCGTGCGGCTGCTTCGTGCTCTGGTTGAGGACCAGGGACACGGACTTGCTCTCAGCCAGGGTGTCGAGCGCCTCGAGCACGACGTGCTGCGGCGTGTCGTCGGCGCGGACCACCATCACGATCTGACCGGCGCTCTGGGTGAGGGCCTGCGACTCGGTGGTGAGCAGCAGGGGCGCCGAATCGAACAACACCAGGCGTGAGGGGTCGTGGCCGGCCAGCTGCGTGACCACCTCGCGCATGCGCGCGCTGGCCAGCAGCTCGGTCGCGTTGGGATCCTGGTGCCCGGCGGGCAGGAAAGAAAGGCCGGGCACGTCGGTCTGCAGGATGGCGTGCGAGGCAGACAGCGTCGGGTCCTTGATGATGTCGAGCAGGCCGCGCGCATCGTCGGCGCCGAGGACCTGGCTGAGGCGCGGATTCACGACGTCGCCATCGACCAGCAGCACTGTCACGTCCTCCTCGAGACGCATGCTGAGGGCGAGGTTCAAGGAGGTGAAGGTCTTGCCCTCGCCCGGCACCGCGCTCGCGATCATCACCAGGTTGCCCTCGGGCAGGGCCTTCACCCCGCGCCCGAGCGCGTTGTTGATGAGGGGTCGCTTGATCTGGCGGAATTGCTGCGCCAGCTCGCGCTCCTGGTGCGAGGGAGACAGCAGTCCCGCGGCGCGCAGGGCGTCGAGGTCGATGGGGATGATGCGGCCTGAGACCCCCGGCTCCGGCTCGGCGCGGCGGGGAGGGGTAACCGCCCGCTGCTCGCGCAGCAGCGGCGCGCCGGCACTCTCACGGCTCGCCTGCAGGCGCTTGATGGCATTCTCGATGACGCTCATGCGCCGGCTCCGTGCTGCAGCAACTGCGTCATCGGTGCCTGCACCGACACCAGGATGAGGGTGAGCAGCACCAGGACCCCGGCTACCGCGCCGTACGTCCAGATGGCGCGCCGGCCCTGGGCCTTGTGCCGCTCGAGCCAGGTCATGCTGATCGAGCCGAGTACCGGTAGCTGCGTGAGCTCAGTCAGCTGACGCGCGGAGGTGAAGACCGGCCGCAGCTGGTGCAGGAAGTAGGCCACCGCGAGGCCTGCGACCAGTGCGCCTGCGAGCACCGTCAGGATGAGTCGTGCCCGGTCGGGGGACACCGGATGATCTCCACCCGTGGGGGGATCGACGACCTCGAAGCGCGCGACCCCGTTGGTGTCGGCCTTGTCGGACAGCTTGGCCCGGTTGAGGCGCTCGACGAGCGCCTGGTACTGGCCACGCGTCACATCGTAGTCGCGGTTGAGCCGGGCATATTCGGCCTCGACCCCGGGGGCGGTGTTCATCATTTTCTTCAGGCTCTCGATTCGCGCCTCGCGGTCTGCGACCTGGCGGGTCGCCGCGGCCACCTCGACG
>JAFAPI010000059.1 GCA_019247195.1 Gammaproteobacteria bacterium | reverse complement strand
CGATCTCGCGGTCTGGTACCACCTCGCCTGGCTCGGGGAGACGGTCCGCCGCAGCGAGCCGCTCGCGCCGCGCCTCGAGGCGCGCGGGCGCGACTTCAGCGCCGGCGAGCGGCGTGAGCTGCTCGGGCTGATCGCCCGCCTGGTCGCTACGGTGGTACCGCGCTATCGGGCGCTCGCCGCGGCGGGACGCTGCGAGCTCTCGGTGACCCCTTACGCCCACCCGATCGTGCCGCTGCTGCTGGATTTCGCGAGCGCCCGCGAGGCCATTCCGGAGCTGCCGCTGCCACGCCATGCCCGCTATGCCGGCGGGGCCGAGCGCAGCGCCTGGCACATCGTGCAGGGGCTGAAGGTTTTCCAGGCGGCTTTTGGCGTGCGCCCGGCGGGGTGCTGGCCGGCCGAGGGCGCGATCAGCACCGAGACGCTGCGCCTGCTGGCGCGACTCGGTGAGTTCCGCTGGGCCGCGAGCGGCGGGGCAGTGGGCCGTGCCAGCCTCGGCGAGCGCACGGCGGCCAACCCCGACAGCCTGCACCGACCCTACCGCCTCGAAGGCACGGGCATGGACTGCTTCTTCCGCGATGACGGACTGTCGGATCTCATCGGCTTCACCTATGCGACCTGGCACGGCGATGACGCCGCCCGCAACCTGGTCGAGGCGCTCACGCGGCTCGCCACCGGCTACCGCGACCCGAGCCAGCACGCCGTGCTGATCGCGCTCGACGGCGAGAACGCCTGGGAGCATTACCCCTTCAACGGCTACTACTTCCTGCGTGCCCTGTACGCGCAGCTGGCGGCGCACCCGCTGCTCGAGCTGACGACCCTGACCCAGTGCCTCGATCGCGGACTGCAGCCCACCCCGCTGCCGACGGTGTGCGCCGGAAGCTGGGTACACGGCACGCTCAGCACCTGGATGGGGGACGCGGCGAAGAACGCGGCCTGGGACCTGCTGTGCGCCGCCAAAGAGCGCTGTGATGAGTGTCTGCCGCGGCTGAGCCCCGCGCAGCGCAGCGCCGCCCTCGCGCAGCTCGCCCTGTGCGAGGCGTCGGACTGGTTCTGGTGGTTCGGCGACTACAACCCGCCCGAGGCGGTCGCACAGTTCGACCGGCTGTACCGCCACCAGCTACAAACCCTGTACCGCCACCTGAACGTGCCCGCACCCCTCGAGCTCGACACGCCCCTCGCCGTCGGCACGGGCCGACCCGAGCACGGGGGGGTCATGCAGCGCAGCGGCTGATGGACCGCCCCTCCCGACTTGCCGTGTGGGACCGGCGCCGCGCCGGTGTGCTGCTGCCGCTCTCGGCGCTCACCTCTCCGCTCGGGCGGGGCGGGCGCGCGGTCATCGACTGGCTGGCGGCGGCCCGCTTCACGCTGTGGCAGGTGCTGCCGCTCGGCCCCCCCGGTGCCGATGGCTCCCCCTACTGGGTCAGCTCGGATGAGGCCGGTAACCCCGCCTTCGTCGACGCCGCGGAGGCACCGCCCGCGACCGGGGCGCGCTACGAGCGCTTTCTCGAGGACAGCGCGCCCTGGCTCGAGGAATTTGCGCTTTTCAGCGCGCTCACCCGCGCCCAGCACGGCGCGCCTTTCTGGCGCTGGCCGCAGCCATTGCGCGAGCGCGCGCCAGAGGCGCTCGCCGCCGCGCGGCGCGACCTGGCGGACGCGCTGGAGCGGGTGCGGCAGGAACAATACGCCTTCAGCGTGCAGTGGCAGGCGCTGCGCGCCTATGCCCACGAGCGCGGCGTACGGCTGTGTGGCGATCTGCCCTTCTACGTGGCGCCCTCCGCGGTGGCGACCTGGTCGCAGCGTGGGCTGTTTCAGCTCGCGGCCGACGGCTCGCCGGCGGCGGTCGGCGGGGTGCCGCCGGATTATTTCTCCTCGCTCGGCCAGATGTGGGGCAACCCGCTCTATGACTGGCAGGCCCTCGCGCGCACCGACTACCGCTTCTGGGTACAGCGCGTGGGGGCGCAGCTCGAGCGGCTCGATCTGCTGCGGCTCGATCACTTCCGTGCCCTGGCCGCGCACTGGGCCATCCCGGCCGCGGCGAAGGATGCACGCTCGGGCAGCTGGCAGCCCACCCCCGGTGCGGCACTGCTCGAGACGCTCGGGCGCGCCTTCCCGGACCTGCCGCTGATCGCGGAAGACCTGGGCGTCATCACCGCAGAGGTCGAGCAGCTCCTCGTCCGCTTCCGTCTCCCCGGCATGCGGGTCCTGCAATTCGCCTTCGATGGCGGTGACAACCCCCACCTGCCGCACCGTCACGTGCGCGACTGCGTCGTGTACACCGGCACGCACGACAACGACACGACGCGCGGCTGGTACGACGCGCTCGAGCCCGCGGTGGCCCAGCGCGCCGACCTCTATCTTGGAGTCCCGGCGGATGCGCAGCCCGGCGCACTGATCCGCGCGGCCCTCGCCTCGGTGGCGCAGCTTGCGGTGATTCCGGCACAGGATCTGCTGGGCCTGCCCTCGAGCGCCCGGCTCAACACCCCCGGCACGGTGAGCGGCAACTGGACCTGGCAGCTGCCGCCGCACGCGCTCACCCCGTCACTCGCCGCCCACTTCGCGAGACTCAATGACATCTATGGACGCTAGAAACCCCGGCCGGCGCCTCGTGGCCGCGCTGCTGATGCTGATCGCGGGCTGCGCGCTGCGGCCTAACCTGCAACCGCCGCAGCTCTCGGTGCTGGACGTGCAGCTCGAGTCGCTGCAGCTCTGGCAGCAGCGTCTGCGGCTGCGCGTGCACGTGGAGAATCCCAACGACCGGGCGCTCGCGGTGCAGGGTCTCACCTACACCCTGGAAGTCGAAGGGCAGCCCGTCGCGAACGGGGCGGCTGGCGCGCCTTTTACGGTACCGGCGCGGGGGGCGCAGGATTTCGATCTGGAGGTCACCGCCAACCTCGCACCGACGCTCATCGCGCTGCTCGGCCGTATCGCGCAGGCCGACGCCGCACCGGTGCCCTATCACCTGAGCGGCGAGGTGACCCTGTCCGCCGGCTGGTTGCGCCACGTCCCGTTCGACGCGCGCGGCAGCTTCAGCCTGCACTGAGGCGCCGGTAGAGCGCGACGTATTCCAGGGCCTGGTGCTGCCAGGAGAAATCCTGGGCCATGCCGTTTTGGAGCAGTCGTGCCCAGTGCGCCGGTTCCGCGTAGAGGTCGAGCGCGGTATTGAGTGCCCACTCGAGAGCGGGGGCATCGAAGTCGTTGAACACGACGCCGGTCCCGCTGCCGCGGCCGCGATCGTAGGGCTGAACCGAGTCGGCCAGCCCGCCGGTGCGGCGCACGACCGGCACGGTGCCGTAGCGCAGGCTGTACATCTGATTGAGTCCGCACGGCTCGTAGCGCGAGGGCATCAGAAAGAGGTCGCACGCCCCCTCGATCCAATGAGCGAGCTCATCGTCGTAGCCGCGCTTGAAATGCACGCGTCCGGGAAAGCGTGCCGGCAGCGAGGCGAAGAAGGTCTCGTACGCGGGCTCGCCGCTGCCGAGCGCCACGAAGCTGAGCGGGCGCGTGCTGAGCACGCGCGGCAGCGCCTGGAACATGAGCTCGATGCCCTTCTGCGCGGCCAGTCGGCTGACGATCCCCGCGAGCGGCACGTCGTCCTGGGGCTCGAGCCCCAGTCGGGCCAGGAACTGCGCCTTCAGCCGCGCCTTCGGCGCCAGGTCCGCCGCGGAGAAGTGCTCCGGGAGGTGCCGGTCATGGCGCGGATCCCACTCGGCGTAATCGACCCCGTTCAGGATGCCGCTGAGCGCACCGCCCCGGGCGCGCAGGCTGTCCTGCAGGCCCATGCCGAGCTCGTCCGTGCAGATCTCGCGCGCATGGGTCGGGCTCACCGTGTTGATCGCGTCCGCGTAGAGGATGCCGTGCCGCAGCGGATTGATGCGGCCGGCGGCGAGGTCACTCTGGTGCAGCAGGTGGCGCTCGCCCGCGGCGAGGCCCACGTCGGCGAGCTGCGCGGCGCTGAAGATCCCCTGGTAGCCGATGTTATGGATGGTGAGGAGGGTGCGCGCGCCGGCCAGCAGCGGCTCGGCCGCGAAGAGGGTCCGCAGGTAGAGGGGCGCGAAGGCGGTGTGCCAGTCGTTGCAATGCACGATCGTGGGGGACCACCCGAGCCGGACACAGCACTCGAGGGCGGCACGCGTGAAGAACAGGAAACGCACGTGCTCATCTGCGTCCTGGGTATAGAGGGTCGGCCGTGCGAAGAGCGCCGGGCAGTCGATGAGGTAGGCCGGCGCCCCGCCGGGCAGCTCGGCGGCGAGCACCGCATAGGTGAAGGAGTGGGTTCCGACGCTGAGCTGCAGTTTCTGCAGCGCCGGCACCGGTCGGGCCCCGCAGGCGCGCAGGTCGATGCTCGAGTAGGCGGGGGTGAACAGGCGCACGTCATGCGCCTCGGCGCTCAGCACCTTGCCGAGTGCGCCTGCGACGTCTGCGAGCCCGCCCGTCTTCGACAGCGGGGCCACCTCGGAGGCGAGCAGGCAGATGCGCAGGCGGGGCAGGGTGCTCATGTCAGGCCCGTTTTGGGGTTACGGTTATGATGACCCGATGCGTCGGCTGCTCATCGTCCTCACGCTGGTGCTCCTGCTCGCGGTATCGATCGGCGTCGGTATCGCCGTCGCGCGCTGGCCGCAGGCGCGCCTGTGGTGAGGCGCCGCAGTGTAACCGACCGGTCCCGCCCGTCGGCGCAAGATCCGGGTCGCGCCGGCGCGGGTAGCCCGGCACCCTTGCCGCCCATGAACCCTCGTCATGCCTTCCTCGACAGTCGCGACTTCGCGCGCATCGCGCGCGCGATCCGCTTCATCGACGCGAGCTACCGCTCCCAGCCGCGGCTCGCCGCCATTGCCGCCGCCGCGCACCTCTCGGAGTTCCACTTCAACCGCCTGTTTCGCCGCTGGGCGGGGATCACCCCCCGGCAGTACCTGGCCTTCATCACCGCCCGCGCCGCGCGCGGAGCGCTCGCGAGCACCCCGTCCGTGCTCGAGGCGGCGTACGCGGTCGGGCTATCGGGGCCGGGGCGGCTGCATGACCTGATGGTCACGCTCGAGGCGGTGACTCCCGGGGAGATCAAGAGAGCCGGCGCCGGCGTGCCCCTGCGCGGCGGTTTCAGCGACACCCCCTTCGGACGGGCGATCTTCGCCAGCACCGCACGCGGCCTCGCGCACCTGTCCTTCGTCGAGCCGGGCGGGGAGGCCCGCGCGCTCCAGGAGCTGGCGGAGCGCTGGCCGCAGGCCCCCCTGCGGCGCGACGACGCGGCCGCCCAGGCGCTGGCCGCGCGGATCTGGGGCGGGGAGGGCGGCGCGCTGACGCTTAGCGTGCGCGGCACCAACTTCCAGGTGAAGGTCTGGCAGGCGTTGCTCGACCTCGGCGCGAGGGGGCCCACGACCTACGCAGCCCTCGGACGCCTCGCGGGGATGCCCCGCGCGGTCCGGGCCATCGGCGCCGCCTGCGGCGCCAACCCCATCGCCTGGCTGATTCCCTGTCACAACGTACTGCGCGGGGACGGGGCGCTCGGCGGGTATCACTGGGGCGAGGACCGCAAACGCGCCATGCTCGCCTGGGACGCCGTGGCGCGCGACCGGGTCAGGGCGCCCGCGGCGCTCGCCCGCTCGGCCTGAGACCCGAGGTGACATAACGCGCCGGGACCCGCCCTCCGCGGCGCCTGCCGCGTCAAGGGGGGCTCATCGTCAAACGCCTGTAACATCTCACAAGCTGTTGATCCATAACATTAAAAAATAAGCTGCGGCTCGGGGCGCGGACGCCGGGCTGGTAAACTAAGGGTCGCGTCCCCCTCGTCGATCGCCCATGTCCGCCTCGCCGTACAAGCAACTGGAACAGGAGTTCAAGCGCCTGCATGCCTTCCGCGGCGCGCTCTCGCTCCTGCGCTGGGATGCGGCCGTCATGATGCCGCGGGGCAGTGCGGATGTACGGGCCGAGCAGCTGGCCGCGCTCGAGACCGAGCACCACGCGCTCCTGACCGCGCCCCGCATCACCCGGCTCCTGGACCGGGCGCAGGCGAACACGCAGGGACTCGAGGACTGGCAGGTCGCGAACCTGCGCGAGATGCGCCGCCAGCGTGATCACGCGATCGCCACCCCGGTCACGCTCGTGTCGCGGCTCACCAAGGCCGCCTCGCGCGCCGAATCCCGCTGGCTCGAGGCGCGCGCCGAGGGCGGTCGGTTCGAGACCTTCGCCCCCTATCTGGAGGAGGTCGTGCACCTGGTGCGGGACAAGGCCACGCTCCTGGGGCAGGCCCTCAACCTCGCCCCCTACGATGCGCTGGTGGATGAGTTCAGCCCCGGCATCACGACGCTCGACATCGACGCCATGTTCAAGGCGTTGTCGCGCCGCCTGCCCTCCCTGATCCGCGAGGCTCTGCTCGCGCAGGAGACCCGCCCGCTCCTGCCGCTCACGGGCAAGTTCCCCGCCGGCAAGCAGCGCGCGCTGGTGACCGAGGTCATGAAGGCGGTGGGCTTCCCCTTCGAGCGCGGGCGCCTCGATGAGTCGGAGCACCCCTTCACCGAGGGCAGCCCCGGCGATATCCGCATCACCACCCGCTTCGACGCGAACGACGTCTTCACCGGCCTGCTCGGCGCGCTGCACGAGACCGGTCATGCGATGTACGACCTCGGGTTGCCGCAGGACTGGCGCGAACAGCCGGTCGGCCGCGATCGCGGCATGGCCCTCGAGGAAAGCCAGTCGCTGCTGATCGAGATGATGGTGTGCCGCAGCCGCGCCTTCGTGCGCTACGTGCAGCCGCTGCTGGCCAAGCACTTTGGCGTCAGCGGCCCGGAATGGGAGCTCGAGAACCTCTACGCCCACCTCACCCGGGTGCAGCGCGGGCTGATCCGGGTCGATGCGGACGAGCTGACCTACCCGCTGCACATCATGCTGCGCTATGAGCTCGAGAAGCAGCTGCTCTCAGGTGAGCTCGCCGTGCGCGAGCTGCCGGAGGCCTGGAATGCCGGCATGGAGCAGCGCCTCGGCATCCGCCCCGACAATGACGCCGAGGGCTGCCTGCAGGACATTCACTGGGCCGTGGGCTCCTTCGGCTACTTTCCTTCCTACGCCCTGGGCGCCGTCATCGCCGCACAGCTCTTCGAGAGCATGCGCAGTGAGCTCGAGGGGCTCGACGAGCAGCTGGCGGTCGGGGAATTCGCCGGGCTCTTTGGCTGGCTGCGCACGCACGTGCATGGGCTCGGCGCGAAGGTCCCGGTGCAGGAGCTGCTGAAGACCGCCACCGGCCGGCCGCTGTCGGCGATCAGCTTCCTGCGCTACGTGGAGGCGAAGTACCTCGAGAGCACGGCGAGCAGCGCCGCCGCCTGAGGCCCCGTAGAATCGCGCATCGGTCGCCCGGACCGGCCGCGGATCCCCGATGCCCACCCCCCAGCCCTCGCGCACTCTGAAGCGTCTGAGCGCGCAGCTGCGCGGCGCGGTCGGGCGCTGCATCGCCGACTTCCGCATGATCGAGGCGGGCGATCGGGTGATGGTATGCCTCTCCGGCGGCAAGGACTCGTACACGCTGCTCGACCTGCTGCTGTCACTGCAGCGCAGCGCCCCGGTGCCCTTCGAACTGCTCGCCGTCAACCTCGACCAGAAACAGCCGGGGTTTCCGGCGCGCGTGCTGCCTGACTACCTCGCCGGACGCGGGGTGCCGTTTCACATTCTCGAGCAGGATACGTACCGGGTGGTGCGCCGGGTGATCGGACCCGGCCGCACCATGTGCGGCTTGTGCTCGCGGCTGCGGCGGGGCGCGCTCTATCGCTTCGCTGCCGAGCGGGGAGTTACCAAGATCGCCCTGGGCCATCACCGCGACGACATCATCGAGACCCTCTTTCTCAACCTCTTCTTCGCCGGGCGGCTGAAGGCCATGGCCCCGAAACTGCGCTCCGACGATGGCCGCCACATCGTCATCCGTCCGCTCGCCTATGTGGCGGAGCGCGACATTGCCCGCTACGCGCGGGGCCGCGCCTTCCCGCTCATCCCCTGCCAGCTGTGCGGCTCCCAGCCGAACCTGCAGCGCGTCGCGGTGAAGCACATGCTGGCCCGTTGGGAGCGCGAGTTCCCCGGGCGCAGCGAGTCGATCTTCTCGGCGCTGCGCCACGTCGAGCCGGCGCACCTGTGCGACCCGCGCCGCTTCGGTTTCGCCGAACTCCGCGCCGCCCCCCTCACCGACGCCGAGGAGAGCGGGCTGTACGAGCACGCCCGGGCGGCGGGCGGCTGAGGTGGAGGCGACCCCTCCGGCGGCGAGCCGCGGCACGCCGGGTCTTGGTAATGCCTACTGGGTGGTGCCCGGCCGGTTCCTCGCGGGCGAGCACCCGGCAGCCGCCGGCACTGCCACCCTGCGGGCGCGCCTCAAGGCGCTGCGCGCCGCGGGGATCAATTGCTTCATCGATCTGACCGAGGCCGGGGAGGCCGTCAGCTACGCGCGCGAGCTCCCGGCCGGGGTCGCCTACTTCCGCCAGCCGATCCACGATCATGGCCTGCCGGACAGTCCCGCACGGATGAGCGAGATCCTCGACTGTCTGGCGGCGGCGCTGCGCGATGAGCGCAGGGTCTACCTCCACTGCCGCGCCGGAATCGGCCGGACCGGTACCGTGGCGGGCTGCTGGCTGGTCGAGCAGGGACGCACCGGCACGGAGGCCCTCGCGGAGCTCAACCGACTCTGGCAGCAGAGTCCGCGCTCGCTGCAATGGAGCTCGATCCCCGAGACCGACTCGCAGATCGACTACGTGCGGCGCTGGCGGCGCGATGGCACGGAGGCGGATCCGCTTCTCGAGGCCGCGACGCTCGCCGCGGCGCGGGGCCTGCGCAGCCGCTTCCTCGGTACGCTGCTCGGGCTGGCAGCCGGGGATGCCGTGGCGGCGGCGACCCAGTACCGGCGCCCGGGTCGCTTCACCCCCGTCGGGGACATGCTCGGCGGGGGCCCCTTCGACCTGCCCCGGGGTGCCTGGAGCGACGACACCGCGATGGCGCTGTGTCTGGCGGAGAGCCTGCTCGAGACCGGCGGCTTCGATGCCCGCGACCAGATGGGACGCTACCGTCGCTGGCAGAAGGAAGGCCACCTCTCCGCGACCGGCACCTGCGTGGGCATCACCGCCGGCACCGCCCGCGCCCTCGCGCGCGCCCAGTGGCGCCGCCAGCCCTTCTCCGGCACGCACGATCCCGAGGCGCTCGACCCGGAGACCCTCTCGCGGGTGCCCGCGGTGGTGCTGTACTTCTTCGCCGACCCGCAGGCCGCGGTCGAGCAGGCGGCGCAGGCCGCACGTACGACCTGTCAGAGCCCCGGGGTCCTCACCGCCTGCCGCGCGCTCGCACGTGCGCTGCACGCGGCGCTCTCCGGCGGCGACAAGGCAGCGATCGTCGCGGCTGCCGAGGAGCTCGTCGGCTCGACGGCCCGACCGCAAGCCCTGGGCCAGGAGGGCACGGCTCCCGCCGCGCTCGCGGCCGCGCTGCGGGTGTTCTCGCGCAGCGAGAGCTTCCGCGAGGCGGTGCTGGCCGCGGCCAACCTCGGGGGCGCCTCGGATGTGGTGGCGGGGACGTGCGGGGCGCTCGCGGGGGCGCACTACGGGCTGCGCGGTATTCCCGCTTTATGGCGCAACAGCCTGATGCAGCGTGAGTTACTCGAGGGCTTCACCGACCGCCTGCTCGCGCACGCGCTGCTCACGTTCGGCGGCTGAGGCCGCAGCCGCCGGCTGCCCGCAGACAGCGCCGAAGCGCTGTCGTAAGCTCCCGCCTGGATTTTCTCCTCCCGGCCCGTCCCATGCCCACGCTCCGCGTCCAGCGCCCCGCCGCCGCCGCTGTCCGCCGGCCTCGCCGTGCGCGCGCCTGGACACGCCTCTCCGACGAGGAGCTGCTGCAGATGCGCTTCTGCGACCTGCACCTCTCGATCGAGCGCTCGCCCCTGGCCCGCCCGGTGCGGCGGCTGTACGCGGACCTGCAGCGGCGCGGCATTCGTGTGCGCCCGCACGTGTGGCTGTCGGAGGAGTGGTTCTCCCCCGATGGGGTACCCGGCATCGCCATTCCCTTCTACCTGGCGCACCCGCGCCTCGAGCAGCTCGAGCGGCGCGTGATGCGCGAGGCGGAAGGCGGCGAGGCGCGCCTGCTGAAGCGCATCCTGCGTCACGAGGCCGGGCACGCCCTCGATAACGCGTACCGGCTGCGGCGACGGCGCCGCTGGCGCGAGGTATTCGGGCCGGCCAGCCGCCCGTACCCGGCGCGCTACCGCGCCCGCGCCGGCAGCCGCCGCTACGTGCACCATCTGGGGGAGTGGTACGCGCAGGCGCACCCCACGGAGGACTTTGCGGAGACCTTCGCCGTGTGGTTGACGCCGAAGTCAGCCTGGCGCAAGGACTATGCGGGCTGGCCGGCGCTGCACAAGCTGCAGGCGGTAGAGGAACTGGTGGCGAGCGTGCGTGAGCAGCGCCCGCCGGTGCGCAACCGCATCCGCATCGAGGCCCTGGAGCACAACCGCCGCACGCTCGGTGCGCACTACCGCCGCAAGCTCGCCCACAACCGGCTGATCCGCCGCGGCCTGGCGGACGAGCTGCTCAAGCGCGCCTTCAGCGCCGAGCGGCCGCGACCGCAGAGCGTCAAGGCCGCGGCGCTGCTGCGCGCCGCGCTGCGCCCGCTGACCGCCGCGGTGGCACGCTCGCTCGCGATCGATCCCTACAGCGTCGAGCAGGTGCTGCGCATGCTGATCGAGCGCAGCGAGCGGCTCGGGCTCTACGTGCGCAACCAGCGCGACGCGCGGCGCTACTCACGCTGGATGCTCGAGCGGCTCACCGGTCTTTACTCCCAGGGCGAGACTCCGCACTTGCCCTTATGAAACGACTGCGCACGCTCGTCGTGGTACACGCGAGCCTGGTGCCGCCGGACAGTCTGGAAGGCCACAGCGAGAAGGAAATCGAGGAGTGGCGCACCGAGTATGACGTCATCAGCACCCTGCGCAGCAGCGGCCACGAGGTGCGCTGCCTGGGGGTGCTCGACAGCCTGACGGAGCTGCGCAGCGCGATCGCCGACTGGCAGCCGGACATCGTCTTCAATCTGCTCGAGGAGTTCGACGGCATCGTCACCTACGATCAGCACGTGGTGGCGTTCCTCGAGCTGCTGCGCCAGCCCTACACCGGCTGCAACCCGCGCGGCCTGCTGCTGTCGCGCGACAAGTCGCTGTGCAAGCAGCTGCTGGCGTTCCACCGCATCGCCACGCCGCAGTTCGCCGTGTTCCGCCGCGGCGCCCGCTTCCACGTACCGCGCAAGCTGCGCTTCCCGCTGTTCGTGAAGTCGACCGTGGAGGACGCCTCGCTCGGCATCGCGCAGGCCTCGGTGGTCGAGGACGCGGCGCGCCTCAAGGAGCGCATCGAGTTCGTGCACGAGCAGGTGCGCTCGGATGCGCTGGTGGAGGAGTACATCGAGGGTCGCGAGCTCTACGTCGGGGTGCTCGGCAACGAGCGTCTCACCCGCCTGCCGGTGTGGGAGATGGTGTTCGGCTCCATGCCCGAGTCACTGGCGAGCATCGCCACGCGCAAGGTGAAATGGGACAAGCGTTACCAGGCGCGCTACGGCATCACGACCCACGCCGCGCGCGAGCTGCCGCCGGCGGTCCTGGCCGCGCTCGACCGGCTGTCGCGGCGCATCTACCGCGCGCTGGGCATGTCCGGCTATGCTCGCATGGACTTCCGCCTCACCGCGCAGGGAGAGGTCTACGTGCTCGAAGCCAACGCCAACCCCAATCTCGAGAGCGCCGAGGATTTCGCCGAGTCGGCGCGCGCCTGCGGCGTGCCCTATGCGCAGCTGCTGCAGCGCCTCATGGACCTCGGACTGAAGTACCGGGCGCAGTGGCGCGCCTCCTATGGGTGAGCGGCGCAGCCTCGCGCTCCTCATCGCGACGCTGCTGCTGGTGGCGGGCGGGTGTGCGGACCAGACCAAGCTGCGCGAGGCCGAGCTCACCGACCTGCTGGCCTGGTTCCAGGGCAGCTACGACAACCGCGGCCAGGTCGATACCGAGTCACGCCAGCCCGGCCACGCCGCCCACGAGCGCATCGCGCTGCTCATCATCCCGGTGTACGTCCCGCGGCTCGGCAAGCACGTGCTGTACGCGCAGGAGAGCGCCGCCGATGATCCGCGGCGCGTCATGAGCGAGCGGCTGTTCAGCTTCGACATCGACAAGGACCGCGGCATCGTCGGACTGGTGTTCGACTTCGTCGAGCCGCGGCGCTGGCGCGATGGCCAGAACAACCCCGAGATCTTCACCAGCGTCGTCACCCAGGACGTCAGTCCCTCCGGCTGCGAGCTGCTGTGGCACCGCGCCGGGGAGCAGTTCGTCGGCAATGTCGACCCGAAGCGCTGTCGCGTGCCGGCGGGTGGCCCGGGGGGCAACGCCGCCGAGCTCGGCCCCGACTACCTCAACATCGCCGGCTTCCAGTTCCGCCGCAGCCGCTGACACCTCAGCGCTTGAGGTGCGCGTCGAGCCAGCCGAGCACGGTGTGGTACCACTGCTCGCTGTCGGCCGGCTTCAGCACCCAGTGGTTCTCGTTGGGGAAGATGAGCAGTCGGCTCTCGATGCCGCGGCGCTGCAGCGCGGTGAACGCGGCCAGGCCCTGGTCGTAGGGGATGCGGAAATCCTGCTCGCCGTGGATCACCAGCATCGGCGTGCGCCAGGCGCTCACGAAGTTCACCGGGTTGAAGCGCTCGTATGCCTGCGGATCCTGGTAGTAGGGCGCACCGAACTCCCACTCGGGAAACCACAGCTCCTCGGTCGAGTAGTACATCATGCGCTGGTCGAACAGGCCGTCGTGATTGACCAGGCAGCGGAAGCGCTCCGGCCAGTTGCCCTCGATCCAGTTCATCATGAAGCCGCCGTAGGAGGCGCCGAGCGCGCACACCCGCTCGCCGTCCAGCCAGGGGTAGCGGGCGAGGGCGGCGGCCAGGCCCTTCTGCAGGTCGACGAGTGGCTTGCCGCCCCAGTCGCGGCTGATCGAGTCGGTGAAGGCCTGCCCGTACCCCGGCGAGCCGTGAAAGTCGATCATCACTACGCCATAGCCACCGCCGGCGAACGCCTGGGCATTCCAGCGGTAGGTCCACAGGTTCTGCATGCTCACCTGCGGCCCGCCATGCACCAGGAAGGCGACGGGGTAGCGCTCGCCGGGGCGCATGCCGGCCGGCTGCATCACGTAGCCGTGCACGGTCTCCCCGTTCCAGCCCGGGAAGGTGAAGGACTCGTAGCTGCTCAGCGCGCGCGCGCCGAGCAGCTCCGCGTTCACCTGCGTCAGGCGCTGCGCCGGGCCACCACCGAGTGCGATGCGATAGAGGTCCGCCGGTGCACCGAGGTCGGCGCGCGCGGCGAGAATCGCCTCCGCGGCGACGCTGAACGCCTCCACCGTGCCCTCACCGGTGAGGCGCTGCACGGCCCCGCTGCGCACCTCGATGCGAAACAGCGCATGCTGACCCTCCTCATCCGCCGCACCGATCAGCGAGCGCCCGTCCGGGGTCGCGGCCAGCGCCGCGACCGAGCGGTCCCAGCCGGCAGCGAGCTCGCGCACCGCGCCGCCGTGCGCCCGCCGCAGCATGACGTGGAAACGGTCGGACTCGAAACCGGGACGCCGCTGCTGCAGCCAGGCGAGGTCGCCGTTCGCCAGGAACACCGGCGCCACGTCCGCGGCCGGGCTGTCGGTGGTGAGGTTCACCGGCGCGGCGCCGCCGGCCGCGTGCACCTCGTAGAGATCGAAGTTGGTCGACCAGGGCTCGCCGCGCGCCGCGACCCGGGCTGAGAAGACGAGCCGCTGGCCGTCCGGACTGAAGGCATAGTCCTCGTCATCGCCAAAGGGCTTGGAGGGCACATCCCCGTCGAGACCGCGCGCCACGTCGACCGGGGCGCCCGCGCGGCCGGCGCTGAGCGGTGCGGTAAACAGGTGCGAGCGCGTGCCATTGTCCCAGCTGTCCCAGTGGCGCACGAACAGCCGCTGATAGAGATGACCGCTCGCCTTCTGGTGAGCGGCCTCACTCAGGCGCGTTGCGCTGCAGCCGAGCTCCTCGCAGTCAAGGAAGACCTCCATGGTCACCGCGAGGCGATCCCCACGGGGCGACACCTTCAGCGAGGTGACGTCGAGCGGCCACTGCGTCACCGGTTGCGCCTCGAGAGAGGGCAGTGCGAGCCGCCACACCTGGGAACTTCCCGAGCGCGCCGAGAGGAAGTACAGCGTGCGGCTGTCCGGGGCCCAGCGCGGATGCGTGTCGGTCGTGGCCGGAGTCAGGCGTTGCGGGCTGGCGCCGGCACGGCCGAGCTCGAGGAGCCACAATCCGGTGCGACCCGCGTTGGCCTCCAGGTCCGTCTCGCGCTCGACGAAGGCGAGCCAGTGTCCGTCGGGGGACACCTGCGGATCGGTGATGCGCTTCAGGCGCACCAGATCCTCGACAGTGAACGGTGCGCCGACGGCGACCGCGCACCACCACAACCCGAGCACGGGAACGATCAGTCTGCGCATGCGTGACCCTCAGCGGGTAATAACGGAGGAGCGGTGGGTCAGCCGACTTCGTCGCTCGCGATCGTCCACGGCTCGGCCTGGGCGGCCTGCAGCCACTCCTGCAGCAGCGGATCCTCGAGCACGGTCGCCATGTACCAGCGGGCAGCCTGGGAGATGGCCGCGGCGCCGTAGGTCTTGAAGCGCAGCACCACCGGGGCGTACATGGCATCGGCGATGCTGTAGTCGCCGAACAGCCAGGGGCGCTCGCCGCCGAAACGCGCGCGGCAGTCGTTCCAGATCTCATCGATGCGCTCAATATCGGCCTTCAGTCCCGGGGTCATGGCCGTGCGGCGGTTGCGGGCCCGGGCATTCATCGGCCACAGCGAGCGCAGGTGGGTGAACGAGGAGTGCATCTCGGCGCTCACCGCGCGCGCCACCGCCCGTGCGCGCACGTCCTGCGGCCAGCCGCGCCCGGTCTGCTCGGCCGCGTATTCGCAGATGGCGAGCGAGTCCCACACCACCAGCTCTCCCTGGCGCAGCACCGGCACCCGCGCGCTCGGGCTGTGCTTCTCCAGCTCCTCGCGCGAGTCGGGCTGATCGAGTGGCACCACCACCTCGGTGAAGGACATCGCCATGTGGCGCAGCGCGAGCCAGGCGCGCAGCGACCAGGTGGAGTAGTTCTTGTTGCCGATGACCAGCGTGAGCGGCGCCATGGGGGTGCTAACCTGTGGGAATGCTCGAAGCGGTGCGCGCGGTAGCGTTCGATCTGGATAATACACTGTGGGATGTGGCGCCGGTGCTGCGGCGCGCCGAAGCGCGCCTGTTCGCATGGCTGGAAGAACGCTGCCCGCGGATCACCGCCAGGATGAGCGTCGAGGACATGCGCCGCGCCCGCGAGGCGCTCGCGGTCCGCGAGCCGCACCAGGCGCACGACTTCACCTACCTGCGCATCGCCGCCCTCGAGTCGCACGCGCGCGAGCATGGTTATGCGCCGGCGATCGCCCGCGAGGCATTCGAGGTTTTCCTGAGCGCACGCTGTGAGGTGGAGCTGTTTGCTGACGTCGCGCCGGCGCTGCGACGCTTGCGGGCACGCTATCCCCTCGCCTCACTCAGCAACGGCAATGCCGACCTTGGCCGCATCGGCCTGCGCCACATGTTCAGCGTCTGCCTCCACGCGCGCGATCTGGGTGCCGCCAAGCCCGCCGCGCGCTGCTTCGAGGCGCTCGCCCAGGCGCTCGAGCTGCCACCGCAGCAGATTCTCTATGTGGGGGACGAGCCCGAGCTCGACGTCGTGGCCGCGCACGCCGCGGGGCTGCGGAGCGCGTGGATCAACCGGCGTGGCGCCCCCTGGCCGGCGCACCTCGCCGCGCCCGATCTGACCGTCGTCGACTGCCTGCAGCTCGCCACCGCGCTCGGGGCCTGAGGGCTCAGTCCGGCAGCGCTCGGCCCCGCGTCTCGAGGACGAACGCGGGTGTGGCCAGTGCCGCGAGCAGGGGCGCCAGCCCCACCCACAGCAGGATGGCGCAGAGAGCGGCGCTCGAGCCGTTGGTGGCAGCGGACACCATGCCGACCGCGAAGGGTCCCGCCGCCGCGAGCACACGGCCGATGTTGTAGCAGAAGCCCGCGCCGGTCGCGCGCAACCTGGCGGGGAAGAGCTCCGGCAGGTAGTAGGTGAGCGCGCCGAACAGGCCGAAGGCTCCCGCACCCACCAGGCCGAGCGCGAGCAGGCGCGCGTGCGGCGCGAGCGGCACGCCGAAGGTGAAGCCGATGGCCAGCGCCGCGAGCAGGAAATAGGCGACGAACAGCGGCCGCCGTCCGCAGTAGAGACTCAGCGGAATCGCGGCCAGCATGCCCGCGAGCCCGCCGAGGTTGAAGGCGTTCGAGCCGTACGCCTGCCAGGCGGCGATGAGGGTTCGCGCCGCCTGCGGGCCGAGTCCGTCACGAGCCGCCTGCTCCGCGGCGAGGGCCGCGCCGAGCTGGGGCACGAAGGCGTTGCAGGCCCACCAGGTGAGCACGCCGATCACCGCCACGAACGCACCGCTCAGCGTCGCACGCCGCAGCGCGGGGTCGAACAGGCCCGCCAGGCGCGGGGCGGCGCTGGCGCTGCGAGCCGCCGTCCAGCGCTCGCTCTCGTGCAGGAAAGTTCGTACCAGGACCGCGAGCAAGAGGGGCGCCAGTCCGGCCAGGAACACGTAGCGCCACGCGTGCTGCGGATCGTGCGCGAACCACACGCCGGCAATCTGGTAGTTGATCCCGGCCGCCAGCATCACACCGAGCGGCGAGGCGGACTGCATCAGCACGCCGGCCGGGACGCGGCGCGATTCCGCCACGGTCTCGGCGATCAGCGCCGCCCCGATCCCCCATTCCCCGCCGATGCCGAGGCTGGCCAGCACGCGGCACACGATCAGCTGCGGCAGGTTGACCACCGCCGCGCACAGCCCCGTGCCGAGGGCGTACAGACCGATGGTGAGGAACAGCGAGCGCTTGCGGCCGATGCGATCGGCGAGCAGACCGAACAGCACGCCGCCGGCGGCCCAGCTCACCAGCAGCACCGAGGTGATCGTCCCCGTCCAGAACGCCGCCGCCGCCCGCGCGGCAGGCGAATCTGCCGACAGGTGCAACAGCACCGGGATGCAGCTCGGAGCGACGAAGTTGAAGAGCAGGGCGTCGAACACGTCGAAGCCCCAGCCCGCCCACCCGGCACCGATCACCAGCCACTCATAGCGCGTGAAGGCGAAGAGGTTACGCACGGCGGATTGTGATGTCAGTCCCAACTTACCCGCGCCCTGTTAGCACTCATTGCGCGGCGCTGCCAGCGAAAAAGCCTGCGGCGCGGCGTTCAGCGTAGCGCATCACGGAATTCTCTGCGGTTAGGATTGAACCTTAGGACACGCCGCGCGTTCACATTAAGTGGAGGACGAGATGGCACAGGCAGGCAGGCAGGTAGTACCGGTGGCCAATCTGCGCGAGTTCTTCAAGGACTCGGTGCACGGGGTGCTCGAGAAGCAGCACGTGGCGGTGGAGGAGCAGACCGAGCAATACGTGGTGAACGTGCTGACGCTCTTTGCCCGCTCCGAAGCGCTCTACGAGCGCACTCCCGCGGGCACCTCTCTGCGGCCGCTGGCACTTATGCTGTGCGACGCGCTCGAGGCGGGAAGCAGCGGCGAGCGCAACCGCGCGCTGCAGCGCCTCGGTGACGTATCGCTGTTCGTGGCCGGCTTCTTTGCGCACTCGTTCGCCGCCAGACTGATCGACATCGACTATCACATCGCCATGGGCGGACGCGCCTACGGCGCGCTTGCCGCCGCGACCGCGCGCGGCAGCGGCCGCGCCCTGAGTAGTGTGTTCGCCGAGCTGGCGCAGAAGTTCCAGCCGCTGGTCGACGTGCTGAACGAGCTCAGTGACAGTGCCTACACGCACTCCGACCGCGACATCCTGCGTCTGTACGAGCTGTGGCTGAAGACCGGCAGCGCCCGCTGCTACGGGCTGCTGAAGCGCCTCGGTGTCGAGCCGACCCGCGCCGCCGGCACTGCCTTCGCGCACTGACCGTGTTGCTGTCACACATTCAGGAGCTGCTCGGCGCTATCTACGACGTGCGCCTCGCGCACAACGTGTACGACTTTCTGGTCACCGACCGCGCGCGGCTGCCGGCCGCGGCGCGGCGCGGCACGGCGGACGAAGAGCTGCTCGTCGCCCAGGAGCCAGGGCAGGCGGAGGTGTCACTGGCCCTGTACCTTGATCCCGCGCTCCTCGTCCGGCTGCAGCACGCCGACCCGTTCGTCGCGCTGCACGCGGGCAACCTCGCCGACTGCCTCACCGCGCTCGAGGGTGTCAGTCACTTCGTCTATCTGGCCTTCAACGCCACCCATGACAAACCGGTCTCACTGCTCGAGCTGGAGCTGCAGGCGGAGGTGGACAAGTTCGTGGCCAGCTACTCGCTGCTGCGGCGGCAAGTACCCGGGCACTTCCCGCGCGAGCTGCCCCGGCTGCTGTTCGAGCGCGCCCGGGTCGACCCGGCGCTCGATGCGCCGCGCGCCGCGCTGTACCGCGAGGCGAGCCGCTACGCAGAGCGCTTCTGCCGCCATCTGGAGCAGGGACTGGCGCGCAGTCGCGCGGACATCGGCGCGGACGCGCCGCTGCTGGCGGAACTGCGCCGCTTCTATCGCCTAAATACGGTACACAAGCGCGCCCACATCGAGCGCGCCGCCTGAGCGGCTCTAGTCCTCGCTCTCGCCGTCGTTCTTCTTGCGCTCTTCGAGCTCGCGCATCAGCTTGATCCACTCGGACAGCTTGCGCAGATCGGTACGCGTGCGGCTGCTGGCCTGCGCATTCTCGCGCGCGCGCCGCTGCGCATAAGGGTTGTAGGGGTCATCGTTGCTGAGCGACAGCTCGTGCTCGCCGAGGATCTCGAGCTTGGTGCGCTCGTGATCCGGGGGCGCGTCGTGCCAGGCGACCGAGGCGTTGCCGCGCTCATCGTGCACGATCTCCCCGACGCGCCGGCGCTCGGAGCTCGGTGACTCGGGTAAGCTGGTTTTCTTCAGAGACTTGTCCACGACTTAATCTAGTGACCCCGTTCGCGGCGGTGCCATTCCCCGCGAAGAGCGTAGCTGTGAAGCGCGTCGCATTTCCGCGAGGCCCGTCACGGATTGCTCGCACGCTCATCACTGCGCAGTGGACATATGCTGGGCACGCAGCAGTCCGAGCGCGGTCTTGCCGTCGGCGATCTCGCCCGTCAGCGCCCAGCGGCATGCCTGTGCCAGCGCGACCCAGTGCACCTCGATGACCTCGGCATGCTCGTGCGCCGGCGGCGCCGGCTCGAGGCCGGTGGCGAGAAAGAGATGCAGCCGCTCGGTGAACACGCCGGGAGAGGGGAGTGACACCCCGAGGCTGCGCCAGTGCCGGGCGCGTACGCCCGCCTCCTCGATGAGCTCGCGCTGCGCGGTCGCGAGCGGGGGCTCGTGCGGTTCGAGTTTGCCGGCCGGCAGTTCCCACAGCCAGCCGTCGGCGACGTAGCGGTACTGCCGCAGCAGGCACACCCGCTGCTCGGCATCGACAGCGACCGCCGCGGCGCCGCCGGGGTGGTGCACCACCTCCAGCCGCGTGCGGTGACCGTTCGGCAGCACGACCTCGTCGGTCGTGACACGGATCACCCGCCCGGCGTACTCAAGCGTCGTTTGCTCGGCCTTCATGCTCACTCCCGCCCGCTGCGCGCGGGCAGCGTCACACAACCACCGCGCCCGCATCGCCAGCCGCGCCGGGTCGAGGGTATAGTCCAGCTCCAGTTACATTATGACCACTACCGCGCACCTCGAGCGCCTGAACGCCGCGCAGCGCAAGGCGGTCACCTACGGTGAGCCCCTGCCGGAGAAGGGCTGGCGCTGTGGCCCGCTGCTGATCGTCGCCGGCGCCGGCACGGGCAAGACGGATACCCTCGCCCACCGGGTGGCGCACCTGGTCATCCATGGCGTGGATCCGGCACGCGTCCTCATGCTCACCTTCACGCGGCGGGCCGCCACCGAGATGCGTCGCCGCGCCCACGAGATCACCCGCAAGGCGCTCAATGAGCCCCTGGGCGGGGTGAGCCAGAGCATCGCGCAGCGGCTGAGCTGGGCCGGCACCTTCCACTCGGTCGGCAACCGCCTGCTGCGCCACTATGCGCCGCACCTGCAGCTCGACCCGCACTTCAGCGTCATCGACCGGGGTGACTCCAGCGACCTCATGGACAGTCTGCGCGAGGAGCTCGGCCTCGCCCGCAAGGAGCAGCGCTTCCCGCGCAAGGATACCTGCCTGCAGATCTACTCGACCCGCGTCAACACGCGCCAGACGCTGACCGAGACTCTGGAGCAGCACTTCCCCTGGTGCGCGCAGTGGGAGGCGGAGCTCGCCAACCTGTACCGCGCCTACGTCGAGCAGAAGCAACACTCGAGCCTGCTCGACTACGATGACCTGCTGCTCTACTGGCACGCCATGATGTGCGAGCCGCGCCTCGCCCAGCACATCGGTGCGCACTTCGACCACGTGCTGGTCGATGAATACCAGGATACGAACCGCCTGCAGGCGGAGATCCTGCACGCGCTCAAGCCCGACGGGGCCGGCCTCACCGTCGTGGGTGATGACGCCCAGGCGATCTATTCGTTTCGCGCCGCAGCGGTGGAGAACATCCTCGGCTTCGCCGA
>JAFAPI010000015.1 GCA_019247195.1 Gammaproteobacteria bacterium | reverse complement strand
GATCACGATGACGCGGCGGTGCACGTCGACTTGGGTGGCGGCGAGCCCGATGCCGGGCGCGGCGTACATCGTCTCCAGCATGTCCTCGATCAGCCGTGCCAGGGACCCGTCGAACTCGGTCACCGGCTGGGCCCGGGTGCGCAGCCGCGGATCCGGGAATTCGAGGATGGTGCGTAGGGCCATGGTCCTGCGTATGTGGGGGCGGGCCGCCCGTGATCCAGCGCACAGTGCTGACATTAATTCGTATGCCAACAGCCGCCATGCCAGTATAACGAACTAGAATTCCGGCGCGGGTCGTGTGGTCCACCTCGCGCAGCGAAGGAGTGGAGGATGGTCTCGAATCAAGTACTTGGCGCTCGCGCCGCCGCGGGCCTGCTGATCGTTTCCGTGCTGCTCGGGGCCTGCTCCCACGCCCAGCGCAGCTCGAGCTCCCCGCCGACGATGGCGAGCTCGTCCGCCGGCGCGCCCGCCGCCGAGTCCTCAGCCGCGCCGGAGGAGATGACCGCAACCGAGGCGGCCATCAGTGCCAGCGCGGCGCCCCCGGGCGCCCCGACCGAGGCCGCCCCGGCCGTGAACCCGACCGCGCCCATGCACTACACGGTGAAGCGCGGTGACACCCTGTGGGGTATTGCCTCGATGTACCTGAAGGACCCCTGGCACTGGCCGGAGGTCTGGGTGATCAACCCACAGATTCCCAACCCGCACCTTATCTATCCGGGCGACCAGCTCGCCCTGGCTTATGGCGCGGACGGACGCCCGCAGGTGAGCGTCGAGCAGGCCGGCGCGGTGCGCATGGACCCGCGGCTGCGCTCCAGCGCGCTCGATAACGCGATCCCCGCGATCCCCTACGCCACGATCGCCGCCTTCCTGTCGCGCCCGACCGTGATGACCTCCGATGACGTCCGCCAGGCGCCGTACGTGCTCGCCTTCCGCGACCTGCACGAAGTGGCCGGCGCGGGCAACGAGGTGTACGTGCGCAACTACGGCGGTAACGCCAACTCGCGCTACGCGGTCGTGCACGTCGCGACGCCGCTGCGCGACCCGGATGACGGCAAGGTGGTCGGCTACGAGGCGATCTACACCGCCACCGCGCTCATGCAGCGCAGCGGCAACCCGGCCAAGGCGGTGCTGATCGACTCCGCCCGCGAGACGCTGCGCGGCGATCGCCTGCTCGCGACCGACAATAGCGAGACGCCGGTGAATTTCACCCCGCGCGCCCCGGCGACTGACGTGCACGGACGCATCATCGACGTGGTGGGCGGGACGGACCTGGTGGGTCAGTACGAGGTGGTGGTCCTCAACCGCGGCAAGAGTCAGGGGGTCGATGCGGGCAGCGTGCTCGCGATCGACCAGGCCGGCGATGTCGTGGCGGACATCTACCACGGGGGCCGCAGCATCGGCTCGCTGGCCAGCCACACCTTCGCTCCCAAGGTGCGCCTGCCGGATGAGCGCACCGGGACGCTGCTGGTGTTCAAGTCCTTCGACCGCGTGAGCTACGGCCTGATCCTGGTCGCGAACGACACCATCCACGTCGGCGACCGCGTCCACAACCCCTAACTCGCGAGCGTCTGCCGTTTGCCCCGCCCGCGGCGCACGCCGCGGGCGGCAGGCCGTATCCTGCGGCCATGGATCCCGCGTACGCCCGGGCCCTGCTCGCACGCACCCCGCAACTGAATGGCGCGGCAGTGCTGCAGCTGCGCGGCGCCGCGCGGGGCGATCTCGCGACCGCCCTCGAGCCGGCGATCCGCGCGCGCGTGTCCCTGCCGGAGGCCGCCACCCGCTGGCTCGCCGCCCCCGACCGCGACGCGGTGGCGGCCGACCTCGCCTGGCTCGCGCGCACCCGGACTCACCTGCTGCTGGCGGGGGATCCCGCCTGGCCCGCCGTGCTCTGCCGCGCCGACGCGCCGGCCGCCCTCTACGTGCGCGGCGCGCCCGCCCTGCTCACCGCGCCCCAGCTCGCCATCACCGGCACGCGCCACCCCAGTGCCGGCGGGATCCGCAGCGCGCGGGATTTCGCCGCCTGCTTTGCCCGCGCCGGGCTCACGCTCAGCACCGCGCTTACCGAGGGCATCGAGGCCGAGGCCGCCGTGGCGGCGCTCGGCGCGGGCGGCGCCGTGCTGGCGGTATGCGCTGCGCCGCTCGATGCCCTGCAGGGACTCGCCCCGCGCGGGCTGCTGGCGCGGGTCGCCGCCGCCGGAGCGCTGGTCAGCGCGTGGCCGCCCGGCACCCGCCCCACGCGCGCGCAGCTCGCCGAGCGGTTGCGGTTGATGAGCTGCCTGGCGCTCGGGACGCTGGTGATCGAGGCCGCACGGCACGGGGCACCGCTCGCGCTGGCGCGGCTGGCGCTCGAGCAGGGTCGCGCGGTACTCGCCGTGCCGGGCTCCATCCACGACCCGCGCTCGCGCGGTCCGCACCAACTCCTGCGCGAGGGCGCGACGCTGGTCGAGTGCGCGGCGGATGTCTGGGCCGAAATCGGAAATTCATTTCCGCCTCCGTCACTTAGCGCAGCGCCCGCCGCTGCGCCACCGCGCCCGGAATTGGACAAGGAGTATGAAATGCTGTTAGATGCCGTCGGCTTTGAGGCCGCGACCGTTGAACTTCTCGCCGCCCGCACGCAGCTGCCGAGCGAGTCAGTCGCCTCGATGTTGCTGATTCTCGAGCTGCAGGGACGCGTGGCCGCGCTCCCGGGCGGCCGCTATGGCCGAACACCTGGATGATGACTGACAGCGTTCTCGACATCCTGATCTACGTCTTCGACCGCTACATGCTCGCCGAGACACCGGCGGTGCCTGAGCGCGAGGAGCTGGCGCGCGACCTGCGCCGCGCGGGCTTCACGCCGCGGCGCGTCGAGCGCGCCCTCGACTGGCTCACCGAGCTCGCCTTCGGCAACGAGCGCGCGCGGCTCGAGCCGCCGCTGGCGGCGGGGCTGCGGGTGTTCACCGCCAGCGAGCTGACGCGGCTCTCGACCGAGTGCCGCGGCTTCCTGCTGCGCCTCGAGCGCGCGCAGGTGCTCAGCGCCGAGCAGCGCGAGCTGGTCATCGAGCGGCTGTTGGCGCTCGATGCGGAGGAGCCCGACATCGAGCAGCTGCAGTGGGTGGTGCTGATGGTGCTCTCCAGCCAGCCCGGGCAGGAGCACGCGGTGGAGCGCCTCGGCGGCCTGATGGAAGTGCGCAGTGCACCGCACTGAGCGCGGCGCGCCCCGTGCCTCGCCTTGGTCCGCGGCTCGTCCGCGGTTTTTCGTTTTAGGCGCGGCGCTTTTTCCCTAGGGTCATGGCCGAGAATCTCGTCATCGTCGAGTCGCCCGCCAAGGCGAAGACCATCAAGAAGTATCTCGGTCGCGACTTCGACGTGCTCGCCTCCTACGGCCACGTGCGCGACCTCGTGCCCAAGGAGGGTGCGGTCGACCCCGCGCATGGCTATGCCATGAAGTACCAGGTGCTGGAGAAGAACGAGCGTCACGTGGAGGCGATCGCCCGCAGCCTGCGCAAATGCAAGGCGCTGCTGCTCGCCACTGACCCGGACCGCGAGGGCGAGGCTATCGCCTGGCACCTGAAGGAGATCCTGCAGGAGCGCGGCGAGCTCAGCGGCAAGGAGGTGCGCCGCGTGGTCTTCTACGAGATCACCCGTAACGCCATCCGCGCCGCGGTCGAGCAGCCGCGCGGGCTGTCGCTCGAGCTCGTCAACGCGCAGCAGGCCCGGCGGGCGCTCGACTACCTGGTCGGCTTCAACCTCTCGCCGCTGCTGTGGAAGAAGGTGCGGCGCGGGCTGTCGGCCGGGCGCGTGCAGAGCCCGGCGCTGCGCATGATCTGTGAGCGCGAGGAGGAGATCGGCGCCTTCCGCGCCCAGGAGTACTGGACGCTCGAGGGCGAGGGCGAGCACGACGGGCAGCGCTTCCCGCTGAAGCTGCTCGAGTACCGCGGCCAGAAGGTCGAGCAGTTCAGCTTCACCAGCGAGTCGCAGGCGCGCGAGGTGGAGCGCACCGTGCTCGCCGCCGCCGCCGGCGGCGGCGCTCTCGCCACGCTGACCGTGCTCGCCATCGATCGCAAGCAGCGCCGCCGCAATCCCGCTCCGCCCTTCACCACCTCGACCCTGCAGCAGGAGGCGGCGCGCAAGCTCGGCTTCAATGCGCGGCGCACCATGCGCCTGGCGCAGCAGCTGTACGAGGGCCTGGACATCGGCGAGGGCAGCGTCGGTCTCATCACCTACATGCGCACCGACTCGGTAGCGCTCGCCGCCGAGGCGGTGCAGGAGATCCGCGAGGTCGCGGCCCGGCTCTACGGCCGCGCCGAGGTCGCCGACGAGCCGCGCATCTACAAGACCAAGTCGAAGAATGCCCAGGAGGCGCACGAGGCGATCCGTCCCACCTCCGCGGCCATCACTCCGGCGGAGGTCGAGGGGAAGATCGAGGACGACCTGTATCGCCTCTACGCCCTGATCTGGAAGCGCGCGGTCGCCTCGCAGATGAGCCACGCGCTCTTCGATACCGTGGCGGTCGACCTGCGCGCCGGTCCCGACGGCGCGGCGCGGCACCTGCTGCGCGCCAACGGCTCGACGCTGGTGAAGCCCGGCTACATCGCGGTCTACCAGGAGGGGAGTGACGACGCCAAGGTAGACGATACCGACCACGTGCTGCCGCCGATGCACGAGGGCGCGGCGGTGGCGCTGCGCACGCTGCAGGCCGAGCAGCACTTCACCGAGCCGCCGCCGCGCTACAGCGAGGCCTCGCTGGTGAAGGCGCTCGAGGAGCACGGCATCGGCCGCCCCTCGACCTACGCCACCATCATCTCGACGCTGCAGGACCGCGAGTACGTGGAGATGGACAACCGGCGCTTCGTGCCCACCGACATCGGCAAGATCGTCAACCGCTTCCTCACCCACCACTTCCACCGCTACGTCGAATACGGCTTCACCGCCGCCATGGAGGATGAGCTGGACGCGGTCTCGCGCGGCGAGGAAGAGTGGACCGCACCGCTGGAGAAGTTCTGGAAGCCCTTCATCCACCAGGTGGACCGCATCGAGCGCACCGTGACGCGCGAGCAGGTCGCGCAGGCGCGTGAGCTCGGCAAGGACCCCGCGAGCGGCAAGCCGGTCACGGTGCGCATGGGCCGCTTCGGGCCGTTCGTGCAGATCGGCACCAAGGACGACGAGGAGAAGCCGCGCTTCGCCGGGCTGCGACCCGGGCAGAAGATGGACCAGATCACGCTCGCGGATGCGATGGAACTCTTCAAGCTGCCGCGCGAGCTCGGCGCCACGGAGAGCGGCGAGACCATCGTCGCCAACGTCGGCCGCTTCGGCCCCTACGTGAAGTACGGCAGCAAGTACGCCTCACTCAAGGAGGACGACCCGTACACGATCACGCTGGAGCGGGCGCGCGAGGTCATCCGCCAGAAGCAGGCGGCGGATGCGGCGCGACTCATCCAGGATTTTCCCGACGCCGGCATCCAAGTGCTGCACGGGCGCTATGGCCCCTACATCACCGACAAGAAGAAGAACGCCAAGATCCCCAAGGACCGCGACCCGCACGGGCTGTCGCTCGAGGAGTGCCGGTCGCTCCTCGCCGCCGCCCCCGAGCGCGGCACCCGCTTCGGACGCTTCGGCCGTGGTAAACGCGCCGCCGCACCCACACCGGCACCGGCACCGGCCACCGACGGCGCGTGCACTCCCGCCGCCCCGCGGCCGCGACGCGGCGCGGCCGGCCCGTCCGGGGCGGCTCATGCGCACGCCGGGGATGGCGACGGGCGCGCCG
>JAFAPI010000013.1 GCA_019247195.1 Gammaproteobacteria bacterium | reverse complement strand
GATCACGCAGCCGAGGGCCACTACGGCATCGTAGCGACCGCTGCCGGCGAGGCGCTTTGCCATCACCGGAAGCTCGAAGGCCCCCGGCACACGCACGATCCGCAGGCGCTCGCGCTCCCCGCCGCAGCTGTTCCAGCTCTCCACCGCCGCCGTCAGCAGGCGACTGACGATGGCATCGTTGAAGCGCGCCGCGACCAGCGCGACGTTGCGCCCGCGCGCACTCACCTCGAGCACTGCGAGCTCCCCGCTCATCCCGCGTCTCCGACGTAGCCCTCGATTTCAAGGCCGAACGCGGAGATGCCGTGCATCTGCTTGGGCGCGGACAGGACCCGCATGCGCGTCACACCAAGGTCCTTGAGTATCTGGGCCCCGATGCCAAAAGTGCGCAACACCGAGCCCTCGCCCGGTCCGGCGGCCTCGCTGACCGCCGCCGCGGTCGCGAACGAGCGCACCGCCTCGATTAGCTCGCGCGCAGTCTCCTGCTGCCGCAGCACGATCACGACCCCGCTGCCGGCTTCGATGATGCGCTGCATGGCCGCCCGCAGCGTCCAGGTACGTGGATGGCTGCGCACCCCGAAGAGATCGCGCAGCGTGTCGGCCAGGTGCACGCGCACCAGAGGTGCGGGACCGGCATCGAGTCGCCCATGGGCGAGCGCGATGTGAACATCGAGGCTGTCGCGATCCTGGTACACATAGAGCCGGAACTCGCCGAGCTCCGTCTGCACGCTGTGCTCGGACAACCGCTCCACCGAGCGCTCGGTGCGCAGGCGATGACGGATCAGGTCGGCGATCGTGCCGATACGCAGCTGGTGACGACGGGCGAACTCCTGCAGTTGCGGCCGGCGCGCCATGCTGCCGTCCTCGTTCATGACCTCGCACAGCACTCCGGCGGACTGCAGCCCGGCGAGTCGACACAGATCCACCGCGGCCTCGGTGTGCCCGGCGCGCACCAGCACGCCACCCCGGCGGGCACGCAGCGGGAAGATATGTCCCGGCCGCGCAAAATCCGCCGCACAGGCGCCCGGGTCGGCGAGCGCGCGGATCGTCGCGGCCCGATCGGCAGAGGACACACCGGTGGTGGTACCCGCGCGCAGGTCCACCGAGACGGTGAATGCCGTGCGGTGCGACTCGCTGTTGATCGGAACCATCTGCGGCAGCTCCAGGCGCGCCAGGGGTTCCTCTTCCATGGGTACACAGATGATCCCGCTCGTATGCCGGATCATGAACGCGACCGCTTCGGGAGTCGCGTATTGCGCAGCCATGATCAGATCGCCTTCGTTCTCGCGGTCCTCATCATCCATGATGATGACCATCCGTCCCGCCTGCAGCTCGCGCAGGATCTCCTCCACCGAGCTGCGGCTCCCCGCTTCGGCGGCCTTACCAGTGAGGGGCAGAACTCTGGACATAGCGCGTGCAGCCCGAAAGAGAGCCAGTATACCCAAAGCCGTATGTCGGCCCGGGCGGCCGCGCGGGTGTGCCGTCAGGCGCGGGCGTCGTTCCCGCCGCCCAGCAATGGCGTGACATGCTGCTCGAGCCATTCGGCGCTGAGCGATGGCTTCTTCTCGCGCCAGCCGTCCACCGCGAGCCGGCCCGCGCGGTCGATGACAAAGCTCACCGGCAGGCGCCAGATGCGGCCGTAGCCCTGCGCCTGCGAGCGCTCCAGCAGACCCACGGGAAAGCTGAGCGTCTGTGCCACGCGGCGCACCTCGGCGAGCTGCGCCGGCGCATCGAGGCTGAAGCCAAGCACACGCAGCGCGGCGCGGTGTTGAGTCGCGTAACGCGACAGCAGCGGCAGCTCCACGCGGCAGGGCGCGCACCACGTCGCCCAGAAGGTGACCAGCACGACCTGACCGCGCAGCGCCTCGAGGTCGATGCGCTCGCCGTCCAGCGTCACGAGCGTGGTGGGCGGGGCGGGCGTGCCCACCCGTAGTGCGTTGGAGCGCGCCAGGGGCGGCCATGCGGCTGCCACCAAGAGCAGGCCACTGCCGAGTGAGAAGGCGCGGCGCGTCAGCCGCGGGGCTGCCTCAGAGCGCATAGCTGAGCCCGACGCTCGCGGTGTAACGGGGGAAGAGCTGGTAGCCATAGAGGTTGCTGTACACCGGCAGCTGAACGAAGGCGAAGGCGTGCAGTCGCTCCACGAGCCGCGCCGTGACACCGGGGCTGAGGTACGCGACGATGCCCGCGGTGCTCTGCACATCCGCCAAGGCGCCGGTATCGCGGGACTTGTGCAGCAGGTTGACTTGCAGCTGCGGTACCCAGCTTGGCGCGCTCTCATAGCGCAGACCCAAACTCACCGTCGTCGAGTTGCCGGGGCGAAAGTCACCGCCTGACTCGTCCAGGTGGTGGCGCACTGCGCTCTGGAACTGACCGTTGACGAAAAAATCGAAATCCTGGCTGATGGCGCGGTAGTAGTAGGCTCCTAGGATCGCGTCGGTGCTACCGGTGCCGGGCTGCAGACTGGCATCGAGCGGCAAGCCCGCATTGGGACCGGCGTAGAAGTCTACCGCGGTGCCATAACGGCCGGTCGGCAGCTTCACACCGAGCTGCACGCCGAGGTTGTCGGTGGGCAGAAAGCCCTGATAGCTGCCGATCAGCTTCACGTCGCCGAGACTCGAACTGCGCGAGCTGCTGAGTTGCGGGAGAGTCGCGGTGGGGTCATAGGTCCCGTAGGTCGAATGCGTGCGCATGACGTACGGCACGAACAGCGCGAAGTTCCAGGAAGCGCTCGGGCTGTAGCTGAGGCCCGCCGTCAGGTAGCGATTGAGGGTTTCTCGCTCGAGCTCGTTGCCCGCCGGCACCACGGCAATCGCGCGCGTACCGCTGCGCAGCTGGTCCTGATGGATGTAGTCATACTCAAGAGCCAGTCGCCAACCGGGCAGCGACGAGTAGCCCATGGCCGCATCGGCGCTCAAAGTACAGCCGCAACTCGCGCAGGCTCTGGCCAGTTGCGCGGCTGCGAGCACCGCGACGGTCGCGCCACTCAGCCACAGGCACCGTCCGCGATGGGCCAGCGGTGCCGCGTTGGGAATCAGCATGTCTCACCTGCGAAATTCCAACACCAGAAAGCCACCGCGCCGGTCGATAGCGCCCGGAAGCGGTGGGTGGTCGGTCAGGCGAGTACGGGGGGTGCGCGCGGACTCTGCTGCCGTGCGGGTCCGGGGTGGGGACAGGTCTGCGCACGGCAGGCAGGCCCTGCCAGGGCAGTTGCGACCGGCGGTGCTGCCAGCGAGGGTCCGGCCGGCGGGGGCGCGGGTCCAGCGCTCTGGGCAAAGGGGCAGGTCGGCACGGAGTGGCCGTGGTGCGCGTGGGGGTGCGGTGCGGGGCCGCCATCGCACAAGATGACCGCCGCATGGCCGGCCACCGGCGCCAGCATGTAACCGGCGGGCAGCAGGGCCCGCAGACACAGGAGCGCGAGCACCCAGGGGGCCGCCGCACGGTGGCGGCCGTGGCGCGACAGGCGCGGACGGCTCACGGACATGGTCACAACATGCCCGCGCTGCCGGCGGGGATCAAGTGGGCAACTCACCCTACTCAGCCGGGAACGGCGCCCTACCTTCGATCGGCAGCTCCAGCAGGCGGGCGAGATAACGGGCGAGCAGGTCCACCTCCAGATTCAGCCGCGCCCCCGGATTGAGCGATCCGAGGGTGGTCACCGACTGCGTGTGCGGAATGAGGTTGATCCCAAAGGTGTCGGCGTGGACTTCGTTCACCGTCAGGCTGACGCCATCGAGCGTCACCGAGCCCTTGGGCGCGATGAAGCGGCGCAGCGCGGCGGGAGCAGCGACGAGCACCCGCGTGGAGCGCCCGTCCGGACGCGACTCGCGCACCTCGGCAACGCCGTCCACGTGACCGGATACGAGGTGGCCTCCCAGGGGGTCACCGGCGCGCAGCGCCGGCTCGAGGTTCACCCGCGATCCGACGCGCAACTCGCCGAGCGTGGTAAGTGCCAAGCTCTCGCGGGAGACGTCCACGCTGAAGCCGCGCCCGGCCAGGTCCGTGATCGTGAGGCAACAGCCCTGCACACATATGCTGTCACCGGCTGCGGTACGCGATAGATCCAGTCGTGGACATGTTACGCGCAGGCGCAGGTCGCCACCGCGGGGCTCGAGCGCCTCGACGTCCCCTACTCCCTGCACGATACCGGTGAACATAGGTCAGACAGCGGGCCGCAGCCGCAACCGTAGATCGGCGCCGAGCGGGATGCTGTCGAGCAGCGTGAAGCCACGCGCCGCCTCGATGGTCGCCGGAGGCGCCACCTCCACCAGCGGACGTGCGGTGGGACCGAGCAGCTTGGGTGCCACATAGAGCAGCAGCTCGTCCACTCGCTGCGCTTCCAGAAGTGCCCCGGCGAGCGTCGGTCCCGCCTCGACCAGCAACTCATTGACTTCCAACTCGGCGAGTCGGTCCAGCACGGCGCCCAGCTCGAGCCGCGTGCCGTGCGCGGGCAGCAGCTCGATGCGCGCCCCGCGCGCGCTCAGCTCGGCGGCGTGCGCCTCACCGAAAGCGCCCAATGCGCTGAGCAGCAGCACTTCCCCAGGGGTGCTCAGCAGCCGCGCCCGCATTGGAGTGCGGAGCTGCCCGTCGAGCACCACGCGCAGTGGCTGGCGGGCAGCGGCCTCTCCTTCCGCGCTGCGCACGGTGAGCTGCGGGTCGTCCGCCAATATGGTACCGACGCCAGTCAGGAGAGCCGAACTTCGTGCCCGCCAGGCTTGCACGTCGGCGCGCGCCGCCGGTCCGCTGATCCAGCGGCTCGCCCCGTCGGCGAGCGCGGTTCGTCCATCGAGACTCATGGCGAGCTTAAGTCGCACGAAGGGACGGCCCGCCCGCATGCGCATCAGGAAGCCCGGATTCAGTTCGGCTGCTTCTGCGGCGAGCAACCCTGACTCGACCGTGATGCCGGCCGCACGCAGTGCGGCCGCCCCACGACCGTTGACCAGGGGATTGGGATCGTCGAGTGCAAAGACGACTCGCCCCACGCGGGCGGCGATCAGCGCCTGTGTGCAGGGCGGCGTACGACCCTGATGGCTGCAGGGCTCGAGCGTCACGTAGGCCGTCGCCCCCGCGGCCTGGCCGCCCGCGGCGCGCAGCGCAGCGACCTCCGCGTGCGCCTCGCCGGCGTGCTCGTGCCAGCCCTCGCCGATCAGGCGCTCGCCGCGCGCCAGCACGCAGCCGACGCGCGGGTTGGGGTCAGTGCTGGTCAGTCCGCGTGCGGCGAGGGCTAGCGCTCGCTGCATGGCAGCGCGGTCGAATTCGCTGAACGCCACCGGGCGACTCACTTCTTTGACCCCGCTTTGCGGCTCGCCGCACCCGCACCGCCCTCCTCGGGCAGGAGTGGCAGTTGCTCGCGGCTCGCCGCACGCGCTTCCTCCCGGCGGTGGCGCGCGGTGCGCGTGCTGCGCAGGCGCTGGATCTCTTCGTGAAACGCCTCAACGTCCTCGAAATGCCGGTAGACCGAGGCGAAGCGCACGTAGGCAACCTCGTCGAGGTGGCGCAACTCCTCCATGACGAGCTCGCCGATGGCGCGCGCGGAGACCTCGCGGTCTCCGAGACTGCGCACCTGGTGCACGATGCGGCTCAGGGCCTCGTCGATCTGCTCACGTGGTACGGGGCGCTTCTCCAGGGCCTTCGCCATTCCCGCCCGTAGTTTGGCCTCGTCGAAGGCCTCGCGGGCACGATCGCCCTTGACCACGAGCGGCATCACCAGCTCCGCGGTCTCGAAGGTGGTGAAACGCTCGCCGCATTTCAGGCACTCGCGGCGGCGGCGGATCTGGCGGCCCTCGCCGGCGAGGCGCGAGTCATTCACCTTCGTCTCTTCGTGGCCGCAGAAGGGACAGTACATGCGGCGCTCGGGCCGGGACGCCTAGGGTCCGTACACCGGGAAACGACGGCACAGCTCGATGATGCGGGGGCGCACCTGTTCGATCGCGGTCGCGGACCCCTCGGCCGCCAGTATGTCGGCGATGGCGTCTGCCACCTGCTCGATCTCCGCCTCGCGGAAGCCGCGCGTGGTCGAGGCCGGTGTGCCGAGCCGCAGGCCGCTCGTCACCATGGGCGGCCGCGGGTCATTCGGCACGGCATTCTTGTTGACGGTGATGTTGGCGCGACCCAGGGCGGCATCCGCATCCTTGCCGGTGATGTTGCGGTCGGCGAGGCTCAACAGGAACAAATGATTGTCGGTGCCGCCGGAGACGATCTGAAAGCCCCGCTGTGCCAGGCGTGCCGCCATGGCGCGCGCATTGGCCAGCACCTGGCGCTGGTAATCGCGGAATTCAGGCTGCAGAGCCTCGAGGAGCGCCACCGCCTTGGCCGCGATCACGTGCATCAGCGGTCCGCCCTGCGTGCCCGGAAAGACCAGTGCATTGAGCCTCTTGGTGACCTCGTCGTTGGCGCGAGCCAGGATCAGGCCGCCACGCGGGCCGCGCAAGGTCTTGTGCGTGGTCGTCGTCACCACGTCGGCATGCGGCACCGGGTTGGGATAGATGCCCGCCGCCACCAGGCCGGCGACGTGCGCCATATCGACCATGAGGTAAGCCTTGACGCTGCGGGCGATCGCGGCGAAGCGCGCCCAATCGATGATGCGCGAGTAGGCCGAGAAGCCCGCGACGATCAGACGCGGCCGGTGCTCCTCCGCCAGACGCTGCACCTGGTCGTAATCGATCTCCCCGGTGTCCGGGCGGATGCCGTATTGCACCGCGCGGAAGAATTTGCCCGAGAAGTTAACCTTGGCCCCGTGTGTGAGGTGCCCGCCGTGATCGAGGCTCATACCGAGGATCGGCTCACCGGGTGCGGCCAGGGCGAAATAAGCGGCGGCGTTGGCCTGCGAACCGGAGTGCGGCTGCACGTTGGCGAAATCGGCACCGAAGAGCTGCTTGGCCCGATCGATTGCCAACTGCTCGACCACGTCCACGTACTCGCAGCCTCCGTAGTAGCGCTTGCCGGGGTAGCCCTCGGCGTACTTGTTCGTCAGCACCGAGCCCTGCGCCTCCAGAACCCGGGGACTGGCGTAATTCTCGGAGGCGATGAGCTCCACGTGCTCTTCCTGACGGCGCCGCTCCCCCGCGAGCGCCGCCGCGAGCTGCGGGTCGAAACCTTCGATTTTCATCGACGTGCGGAACATGCGGACGCCCGGAGCGGTGGGTGTACAGGGCCGCGGATTGTACCGGAAGCATGCCGCGCCCGCCCTTGTGGGCAGGCGCCGCCTCGCCGGAAGGTTCGCGACGGCGGTGCCGTCTGCTTAGAGCAGGTTCTCCACGACGCCATTCCAGGCTTGCGCGAGGTTGGCGCGGTTATAACCACCGCCGCCAAGGGCCAGCACGCGCCCATGTCCGCACCGCTCGGCCAGTGCCGCGAGGTCGCGGGCCGCCCGGCCGTGGGTTCGGGCACTGAAGCGCAGGTGCGTGATGGGATCGCCATCCAGACTATCGGCGCCGCACTGCAGGATGATGAACTGTGGCTGATGGCGTTCCAGATGCGCGGTGACCTGCGGCCACACCGCGTCAAACACCTGATCGTCCGCGCCGGGCGGCAGCGGCACGTTGAGCTTAGTGCCCTGCGCGGCTCCCTCGCCGCGTTCGTCCGCCTTACCGGTGCCGGGATAGAGATAGCGACCGTCCTCGTGCAGGTCGGCGAATACGACGGTCGGATCGTCGGCGAAGGCGTAGAACACCCCGTCGCCGTGGTGCGCGTCGATGTCGACATAGGCGATGCGCTCGAGCCCGGCCCGCTTGAGCAGCTCGATTGCGATTCCGCAATCGTTGAACACGCAGAAGCCGGCCGCGTGGCCGCGGCCCGCGTGGTGCAGACCACCTATCGGCACAAATGCGTGACGCACGGTGCCGGCGAGCACGTTCTCCATGGCGGTCAGCGTCGCGCCGACCACCCCCGCAGCGGCCTCGTACACGCCGCGGAATGCCGGGGTGTCGCCCCCGTCCAGATAGCCGTTGCCGAGCTCCGAGCGCTCGCGCACGAATTCGAGATACTTTTCGGTGTGGAAGCTGCGCAGTTCCTGCTCGGAGGCCACGCGCGGCTCGAGGAGCTGCACGCGCTTGTCGAGGCCGCGCGCGCTGAACTCGCGCACGAAGGCCGCCAGACGATCCGGCCCGAACGGGTGTCCGTCCCCGAAACCGTAGCGAGCCAGTCGCTCGCTCAACACCACCGCCACACTGCTCATGCGCCGTGATGCTCCTTGCGCCAACGCCAACGCGGGGCGGGCAAGACTAACACAGCGGCGCGGCAGTCCCTTGGCCGGGGGAACCGTCGCCAGCGGCGGCCCGCTTCGGGGATAATTCCGGCACCAGCTGGCTTTACTCCGCAGTCCTAAGGCATGGCGCAATACATCTACACCATGAATCGCGTCTCCAAGGTCGTCCCGCCCAAGCGGGTGATCCTGCGCGACATCAGCCTCTCGTTCTTTCCGGGCGCCAAGATCGGGGTGCTCGGCCTGAACGGCGCCGGTAAGTCCTCGTTGCTGAAGATCATGGCGGGTATCGATACCGGCTTCGACGGCGAAGCTCGGCCGCAGGGCGGCATCCGCATCGGCTTCCTGCCGCAGGAGCCACAGCTCGATGCGGCCAGCACGGTACGCGGCACCGTCCTCGAAGGCGTGGGCGGTACCTTTCGCGAGCTCGAGGAGTTCAATCAGATCAGCGAGCGCTTCGCTGAGCCGATGGACGATGAGCAGATGAACGCGCTGCTGGCACGCCAGGCGCAGCTGCAGGACGCGATCGATGCCGCCGGCGGGTGGGAGCTCGAGCGCAAGCTGGAGATTGCCGCCGACGCGCTGCGACTTCCGCCCTGGGAGGCTAGCATCGGCACGCTCTCCGGCGGTGAGAAACGCCGGGTGGCGCTGTGCCGCCTGCTGCTCTCCGCCCCGGACATGCTGCTGCTCGATGAGCCGACCAATCACCTCGACGCCGAGTCGATCGCCTGGTTGGAGCGCTACCTGGAGGAGTACCCGAGCACGGTCATCGCCGTGACGCACGACCGCTACTTCCTCGACAATGTCGCCGAGTGGATCCTCGAGCTCGACCGCGGCTACGGCATCCCCTGGCACGGTAATTACTCATCCTGGCTCGAGCAGAAAGAGCAGCGGCTCGCGCTCGAGGAGCGCGAGCGCGAAGCGCTGCGCAAGACACTCGCGCACGAGCTCGAATGGGTGCGGCAAAACCCCAAGGCGCGCCAGGCCAAGAGCAAGGCGCGACTGCAACGCTACGAGGAGCTCGCCTCGCGCGAGTTCCAGCAGCGCAACGAAACCAACGAGATCTACATCCCGCCCGGCGAGCGTCTCGGCGAGCTGGTGATCGCCGTGGAGGGGCTGCGCAAAGGGTACGGGGAGCGATTGCTGATCGACAGCCTGTCCTTCAGTCTGCCGCGCGGGGGCATCGTCGGCATCATCGGGCCCAACGGGGCCGGCAAGACCACACTGTTTCGCATGCTGACCGGTGCCGAGCAGCCAGATGCCGGCACGATCCGGCTGGGCCCGACGGTACGGCTCGCCTATGTCGATCAGTCCCGCCAGACGCTCGATGACCAGAAGACCGTGTGGCAGGAGATCTCCGGCGGACTGGACCTCATCAAGGTCGGAGCCTACGAGACGCCCTCGCGCGCCTACGTCGGGCGTTTCAACTTCAAGGGCTCACAGCAGCAGCAGCTGATCGGCGAGCTCTCCGGCGGTGAACGCAACCGCGTGCACCTCGCCAAGGTGCTGCGTGCCGGCGGCAACGTGCTGCTGCTGGATGAGCCTACCAACGATCTGGACGTCGAGACGCTGCGCGCGCTCGAGGAGGCGCTGCTCGGCTTCCCCGGCTGCGCCGTCATCATCTCGCACGACCGCTGGTTCCTCGATCGCATCGCGACCCACATCCTCGCCTTCGAGGGCGATTCGCAGGTCGTATGGTTTGAGGGTAACTACCAGGACTACACCGAGGACTACAGACGCCGTAAGGGTGAGGATGCCATCCAGCCGCACCGCATCAGATACAAGCCCCTCACTCGCTGAAGCGGCGCTCGCGGCGCGCGCCGCCACCCCGCAGCTGGCGGAGCGCACCTTCTGGCGGTGGCTGGGGCCGCTGGCGGCGCTGTGTATCTTCGGCGCGGTGGGGCTCATCCTGCACCGCCAGCTGGCGCACCTGCACGTACGCAGTGTGGTCGCGCGTCTGCACGGCATACCGCGCTCCCAGCTGCTCACCGCACTCGGCTTCACCGCGCTCAGCTACTGGCTGCTCTCCACCTACGAGGTGTTGGCGCTGCGCTACCTGCGGCGTGTCATCGCCTACGGGCGCATCGTGTTCACTTCTTTCATCGCTTATGCGTTCGGGCACACACTGGGCTTTGCAGTGTTCACCGGCAGCGCGATCCGCTTTCGCCTCTATGCGACGGCGGGCGTGAGTGCGATCGATGTCGCGACGGTGACCGCCTTCTGCAGCCTCTCGCTCGGCATCGGTCTCGCGACCATCTCGGGGCTGTCGCTGCTGTTTGCCCCGGCACAGACCGCGACGATGCTCCACCTGCGCCACCACTGGGGACTGTTGGTCGGCGCGGCGCTGCTGGTGGCGGTCGCGGCGTATGCCGGCTGGACCTGCTTCGGCCGTGGCCGGCTTGAGATCCGCGGCTGGGCACTGCGTCCCCCCGGGGCCCTCATCGGCCTGACTCAGATCGGGCTGGCGGTCCTGGATGTGTCGCTCTCCAGCGCGGTGCTCTGGTCGCTGCTGCCGGTCGAGGCGCACGTGCCGTTCGTCACCTTCGTGGGTGTGTACGCGGTCGCGGTGATCGCCGGCATCATCAGCCACGTCCCGGGCGGCGTCGGGGTCTTCGAGGCGGTCATCCTCCTCACCCTCCCGGGCGTACCGGCCGACGCGCTGCTCGGCTCGCTGCTTGCCTACCGCGCGGTCTACTATCTGGCACCGCTCGTGGTCGGTACGCTGCTGTTTGGCGCGCAGGAACTCGCCGGTCAGCGCAACCGCCTCGCCTGGGCGCACGAGCTGGCGAGCCTGTACATCGCACCGGTGGTGCCGCAGATCGCCGGTGCGCTCACGTTCCTGGCCGGGGCCCTGCTGCTGCTCTCAGGCGCCACACCCGGCGTCGAGGAGCGCCTCGCATTTCTGGATGCGCTCGTGCCGCTCGCGGTGCTCGAGGCGTCCCACCTGGCCGGCAGCGTGGTCGGGCTTGGCCTGCTGGTACTGGCGCGGGCGCTGTTCCGCCGCGTACAGGCCGCCTACCACATCACCGTATACCTGCTCCTGGCGGGCATCGTCGCCTCGCTCCTCAAGGGCCTCGATTTCGAAGAGGCTACGCTACTAGCCCTCGTCCTCGCCGTGCTGGTGCTCGGGCGGCGCGCCTTCTACCGCCCCACCGCGATCGCCGATGAACGCTTCACGCCGGTGTGGGTGGTGAGCATCGTCGGAGTGGTCGCCATGGCGATCTGGATCGGAGTGCTCTCCTACCGGCACGTCAGCTACTCCGACCAGCTGTGGTGGACGTTCGCCCTGCACGGCAATGCGCCGCGCATGCTGCGCGCCTCGCTCGCAGTGGTGGTGCTCGGGACCGCCTATGCACTCTTTAACCTGCTGCGGCCAGCCAGGCCCGAACCCTCGGTGGCCAGCACGGCCGAGCTGGAGCGCGCGCGGCCGCTGATCGCGCACTCCGCGCTGACCCTTGCCAATGCGGCGCTCAGCGGAGACAAGCGTCTGCTGTTCAGCGAGGCGGGCGATGCGTTCCTCATGTACCAGATCGCCGGGCGCAGCTGGATCGCGCTGGGTGATCCGGTGGGAGCCGCCGCCGGCGCCGAAGAGCTCGTGTGGCGGCTGCGCGAGATGTCGGATCATCACGGCGCCGAGACCGTTTTCTATCAGGTGAGCGCGGAGCGGCTGTCACTCTACGTCGACCTCGGCCTCGCGGCCCTCAAGATCGGCGAGGAGGCGCGGGTGCCCCTCGCGGCGTTCTCACTCGAGGGTCCGGCCCGCGCGGATCTGCGCCAGTCGTATCGCCGTGCGCAGCGCGACGGCGCCAGCTTCGAGGTGGTGGCGCCGGGAGAGCCGGTGCGCGCCCTGCTACCGGCGCTGCAACGCATCTCCGACGCCTGGCTGGCCACCAAGTCCACCGGCGAGAAGCGCTTCTCGGTCGGCTCATTCTCGCCGCGCTACCTCGAGCAATTTCCGGTCGCCGTGGTGCGCGCCGAGGGGGAGCTGGCGGCTTTCGCCAATCTCTGGACGACCGACACGCACGAGGAGCTGTCCGTCGACCTGATGCGCTTTGCCGCCGAAGCGCCGCGCGGCGCGATGGATTATCTCTTCATCGAACTCATGCTGTGGGGACGCAGCGCGGGCTATCGCTGGTTCAACCTGGGGATGGCGCCGCTCTCGGGACTGGAGACCCATCCGCTCGCGCCCGCCTGGCATCGCGTCGGCAACTTCATCTTCCGCCACGGCGAGCATTTTTATAACTTCGAGGGCTTGCGGCGCTACAAGGCCAAGTTCGAACCGGTATGGGAAGCACGCTACCTCGCAGCGCGTGGCGGCATCGCTTTGCCGCGCGTACTGGTCGATGTCTCGGTCCTGATCGCCGGGGGTATGAAGGAGCTCTTCGCCCGATGACCAGATACGCCGACCCGCGACGGCGCTCGCGCCTGGCAGCGTGGCTGCTCACCGCGAGCGGTGCCCTGCAGGCCGCGAGCACCCTCGCTGCCTCGCCGGTCAGCAGCCTGCCTGGCGGGCGGTTCGGCACGGTGGAGGTCTATCGGCCCGACACTCCCCCGCAGAGCGTGGCACTGTTCGTGTCCGGCGATGGCGGCTGGGAACTTGGGGTGACGAGCATGGCGCGCACCCTCATCCAACTGGGCGCCGTGGTGGTCGGCATCGACATCCGCCGTTACCTCGAGAGCCTGCGCCGAACCGCGGCCCGTCCGGATGCGCCCTGCCAGATGATTGCTGCCGACTTCGAGCTCCTCAGCCACGACCTGCAGAAGCGGCTCGGACTCGCCGAGTATCGCGTGCCGGTCCTCGTCGGCTACTCCTCCGGTGCGACGGTCGTCTACGCCGCGCTGGTGCAGTCCCCGCCCGGCACCTTCGCCGGCGCGCTCAGCCTGGGCTTCTGTCCGGATCAGGACTTCGGCGGCGTGCAGCTCTGCCCGGGGGCGGGATTGCATTACCGGCCCAACGCGCAGCACGAACTGGTGCTCGAGCCGGCCACGGCGCTGCGCCAGCCGTGGATCGCGTTGCAGGGGCAGAAGGACGAGGTGTGCAGCCCACAGACGACCGACCGCTTCGCGGCGCAGGTGGCGAACGGTCAGGTGGTGCGGCTGCCGCTCGTCGGGCACGGCTTCTCGGTCGAGCGCAACTGGCTGGCGCAGTTCCGCTCCGCCTACCAGCAGCTCACCACGCGGCCGGAGCTCACACCGGAGCGGCCGGCGGATATCGGTGACCTGCCGGTGCGCGAGGTACCTGCGAGCGGACCCGGAGATACCTTCGCAGTGCTGCTGACCGGCGATGGCGGCTGGGCCGGGCTCGACCAGGAGCTGGCGGCCCGTCTCGCGGCGAGCGGCACCCCAACGGTCGGGCTCAATTCACTGAAGTACTTCTGGAACGCGCGCACGCCGGAACAGGCCGCGCGGGATGTGGCGCGAATCATCGAGCACTACCGCCTCACCTGGCACAAGGAGCGGGTACTGCTGGTCGGTTACTCATTCGGTGCCGACGTGCTGCCTTTCGTGGCGAATCGCCTGCCGCCAGCGTTGCGGGCGCGCGTCCAGAGCGTCAGCCTGCTCGGCATCGACGCGCACGCAGCCTTCGAGGTGCACGTCACGGACTGGGTCGGCGGGGACGCTGGCGGCACACCCACCGAGCCGGAGGTGGCGCGCCTCAACCCGCTGCCCGTGCTGTGCCTTTATGGCGCAGGCGAAGCCGACTCGATATGCCCGCGCCTGGCCACGAGCGCGCTGCTCGAACGCGAACAGGTCGGGACCGGTCACCACTTTGGCGGCGAGTACGCGACGCTCGCCGAGCGCATCCTTGCCTTCGCGCGCACCGTCCGCCCGGCAGGCTGAGCGCGAGCCCCTGTGACATAACGCGGCGTAGTCCGGCGACCGACTGCCGGCTGCACGGATGCTGCGGTACCATGGAACGGCGCACGGGAGATAACCAATAACTCGCCTCGTGGCGCGCAGGGATGTCTTTCCATATCGACTCAGCGAGCCGTCTGCATCACGACCTGGACAAGAACCTGGTCGTCACCTGTCCGCACTGCCTGGTAGTCGCGCACATAACGGCCTGCGCTATTCCGCGCTTCGAAGATTTGCAGCTGTATCGGCCGAAGCAGGTGGGACTGGTGTACCTGTGCGATGCGTGTCACGCACCCATTTTCCTGCGCTTCACCGTGCGGCTGTATGGCGCGGCGCGCATCGAACTTGCGGCACAGTTCACCGAGGTCGAGCGGGCGCGGGAGAAGTTCAGCTTCACTTACGTACCCGAGGACGTGGAGGTACTGTTTCGCGAGGCGCTGGTGTGCTACTCGAGCGGCGCGTTCAACGCCTTTGCCTCGATGTGCCGGCGCAGCGCCCAGGCCATGTTCGCGGATCTGGGGGAGGCGGGGCGGCTGCGCCTGTTCGACGAGCTCAATTCGGTGCGGGAGCTCGCCGAGCTCGCACCGGAGATCTTCGCCAAGATGAAGAACATCCTGTTCGGTGCCGAGCTCGATGCGCGTGCCGCCCTGCCGCAACTCGATGGCTACGAGGCGGGCATCGTGCTCGAGGTGGTCAAGGATCTGCTCTACGAGGCGTATGTGCG
>JAFAPI010000070.1 GCA_019247195.1 Gammaproteobacteria bacterium | reverse complement strand
GAAACTCGCCGTTCATCCCACCTGGTATTCCAAGCGCCTGACTCAAATCAAAGGCGTCACTGAGGAGACCACGACCGGCGTGCACCGGCTCATTCAAATGCATGCGCGGGGCGATCTCAAGTTCCCGGCAATCAACGTCAACGATTCGGTCACCAAGAGCAAGTTCGACAACCTCTACGGCTGCCGTGAGTCGCTGGTGGATGCCATCAAGCGGGCCACCGACGTCATGATCGCCGGCAAGATCGCCGTGGTGTGCGGCTACGGCGACGTGGGCAAGGGGTGCGCGCAGGCGCTGCGGGCCCTGTCCGCGCAGGTGTGGGTCACCGAAGTCGACCCGATCTGCGCCCTGCAGGCGGCGATGGAAGGCTACCGGGTGGTGACCATGGAGGCCGCCGCCGCGCAGGCGGACATCTTCGTCACGGCCACCGGCAACTACCACGTCATCACGCACGAGCACATGCTGCGCATGAAGCACAACGCGATCGTGTGCAACATCGGGCACTTCGACAACGAGATCGACGTCGCCAGTCTCAAGCGCTACCCGTGGGAGAACATCAAGCCGCAGGTCGACCACGTGCTGCTGCCCGACGGACGCCGCCTCATCCTGCTGGCGGAAGGCCGCCTGGTGAACCTCGGCTGCGGCACCGGGCACCCGAGTTACGTGATGAGCTCGAGCTTCGCCAACCAGACGATCGCCCAGGTCGAGCTGTTCACGCGCACCAGCGCCTACCCGGTCGGCGTGCACGTGCTGCCCAAGCACCTCGATGAGAAGGTGGCGCGCCTGCAGCTGAAGAAGCTCAACGTTGAGCTCACGCGGCTCAGTGAGACGCAGGCCCGCTACATCGGGGTCGACCCGGCCGGCCCATTCAAGGCCGACCACTACCGCTACTGATGGGTACCCCCGAAGCGACGGCGGGGCGCCCCGCCAGCGGGACGCCTACCCGCACGAGCGGCGGCGCGGTGCTGCTCGATGGCAAGGCGGTGGCCGCGCGGGTGCGGGCCGAGGTTGCGGCGCGCGCGGCTGCCTTCGCCCAGGCGCGGGGCCGCCGGCCCGGCCTGGCAGTGGTGCAGGTGGGGAACGATGCGGCCTCGAGCGTCTATGTCCGCAACAAGCGCCGCGCCTCGCACGAGGCCGGCATCGAGTCCTTCGCGCATGACCTGCCCGCCAGTACTTCCGAGGCGCACCTGCTCGAACTGGTGGGCACGCTCAACGGTGATCCGCGTGTGGACGGCATCCTCGTGCAGCTGCCGCTGCCGCGCGGGGTCGATGCCAACCGCGTGATGGACGCGGTGGACCCGGCGAAGGACGTCGACGGGTTCCATCCGGTCAACACCGGGCTGCTCGCGCAGAAACGGCCACGGCTGCGCCCGTGCACGCCCTTCGGCGTGATCCGGCTCGCGCAGGAGTACGGCATCACGCTCACCGGGCAGCGCGCGACGGTGGTGGGTGCCTCCAACATCGTCGGCCGGCCGATGGCGCTGGAGCTGCTGCTGGCGCGCGCCACCGTCACGGTCTGTCACACCGGAACGCGCGATCTGCGCGCCGAGGTGGAACGCGCGGACGTCGTGGTCGCCGCGGTTGGTCAGCCCGACTTCATTCCCGGCACGTGGATCAAGCCCGGCGCGGCGGTGTTCGATGTCGGGATCAACCGCAGCGCCGACGGCCGCCTGGTGGGCGATGTTGCCTTCGAGTCGGCCGCGCAGCGCGCCGGGTGGATCACCCCGGTGCCCGGGGGCCTTGGACCGATGACGATCGCGATGCTGTTGTCCAACGCGGTCGATGCCGCCTGCCAGCGGGCCGGCATTTGACACATCCGCCTGTCGGTATCCGCCGACGTAACTGACATCAGCAACATCCAACGCTGCGCGCGACATCGCGGCAGCCGCAGCGGAAACGGCGCCGGTGTTACAAGTTGGCCGCCGCCGCGCTTGGCAACACGTTCCAACATCAAAGCCGGGCGCACAGCGCGCGATACGCGGTGTATGATCCAAGCCCACCCATTGGTCACGCTGATTTTTTGGAGTAATAGCGATGGCAAGACGGCCACCCAATGACGGCGCCTCCTGGAGCGCGCGCGAACTCAACACTCTGAAGGCACTCGCCCGCTCAGGCACGCCTACCGGACAGGTCGCCAAGAAGCTCGGACGCACCGCGGCCGCGGTCCAGCAGAAGGCGATGCGCTCGGGCATCTCGTTCCGCGCCGGGCGACGCGCCGGCGCGCGGCGCAAGAAGTAGACGCCGGAGCGAGGGCGTACCGGGCCGACGTCCGGTACTGCACGCACAGAGCCTGAAGCCATGAGGAAGGGGCGCCACTGGCGGGCACTGCTTGTCGCGCTCAGTCTGTGTGCGGCCGGGCCACTGGCGTGGTCCGCCCCGACGCCGCCCGTGGCGAAAATCGGCATCATCGGCACCGGTCACATCGGCAGTGCCCTGGCCAAGCTTTGGGTGCGTTCCGGTCACCGGGTGCTGCTCTCCTCGCGCCATCCGGAGCAGCTGCAGCCCCTCGCCGCCGAACTGGGGACGAGAGCGCGGGTGGGCACGCCGCGCGAGGCGGCGGAGTTCGGCGACGTCGTGTTGGTATCGGTGCCGTACAAGGCGCTGCCGGAGCTCGGCCGCGAACTGCACGAGGTGCTCGCGGGCAAGATCGTCCTCGATACCTGCAATCCGTACCCGGAGCGCGACGGGCCGATGGCCTTGGAGGCCCGGCAGGTGGGAACCGGAGTGGCCTCCCCGCGCTACCTGCCCGGGGTGCGACTGGTGCGCGCCTTCAACGCGATCGGTTTCCGGGAACTGGCGCAAGAGTCGCGCCGGCGCGGCCCGCTCGCGGCGATCCCGCTGGCGGGCGACGACGCCGCCGCGCTTGCCGCGGCCGCACAGCTGGTGCGCGATGCGGGCTTCGAGCCGGTGATCGTGGGCGGCCTCGAGCGGGCACGTGAGTTCGACTTCGGCACCTACCCCTACACCCATCTGCTGACCGGGGCGCAACTGCGCACCGCTCTGCACCTGCCGGCGAGTCAGGCCGCGGGCGGCGGTTGACCGGAGAGTCGCGGCAGCGCCGGGTCGAAGCAGGCCCAGGCTGGCGCGCTTGCGGTCCAGATTGTCACGGCCGGCTTTGCCACGCCCGGATCATCGAGCGAGCCGGCGCGCACGAAGATGAGATGGGGGCGCGCCTCCGAGGCGCTGAAGAGCGGGGTCCCGCAGACGCTGCAAAAACGGCGCACCGCTATGTTGCCGCTGTCCGCACGCCAGCGGTGCTCGCCCATCGATCCGCTCACCGTCAGTGCGGCACTCGGGAAGCAGACATTCACCGTGCCGCTGCCCGCACCCAGATACTGGCATACCCGGCACCAGCAGACGCGCGTCACGATCGGCTCGGCTTCCACGCGGTAGCGCACCGCTGCGCACAGGCAGCCACCGGTCAGGGGCATGGGACCTCGCGGCTGGAGCCGCGAAGCGCGGCCGGGGACAGGATAGCAGGGGAGGAGCGCACCGGCGTGACGCGCCCGAAACCGAGCGTGCTGCTGAAGGTGCCCGCGCGTGAAGGTGGGCCACTCGGGAGCGCGTTCAGCCGGTGCGGGGAGCAGTATCGGGCGCGGGGGCTGAACACGCCGTGAATGCGGTCGCACCCAGCGCGGCCGCGCGCTGCGGAAGCGCATCTCCCCAGCGCGGGGTCGCGGTCCGCTTCGATCCGGCGTCAGCTCCTGCGCTGGCGCTGCTGGCTGAGCGCGACGCCGGCCAGGATGAGCGCACCCGCGGCGAGCATGGTGAGTGTCACGGGCTCACCGAGCACCAGCCATGCCCAGATCACGCCGAACAGCGGGATCAGGTAGGTGACGGTGGAGGTGCGCGCAGCGCCGATGCGCGCGATCAGGCGGTAGTAGAAGACGAATGCCACCCCGGTGCACAGCACGCCGAGCAGCACGCCGCTCGCCCAGGCGCGGGCGCTGATCGGTTGCGACGGCCAGGTATAAAGCGCGAGCGGCGCGAGCAGCACGCTGCCCGCAAGCAGGGTGGCGGCGGCCACCGCTCCGGGGGGCAAGCCGGCCAGATGGTGGCGCACCAGGTTGATGCCAAAGCCGTAGAGCAGTGCGGCGACTGTGCCGGCGAGGGCGGCCGGCCACACGCTCACCCCGCCGGTCTTGCCGCTGGCGAGGATGGCCACGCCGATGAAACCGACGATCAGTCCCAGCAGCCGCCGCGACTGGATCTGCTCACCGTAGAGCGCAAAGGCCACCAGCGAGGTGAACATCACCGTCATGGCATTGCTGATGGCGCCTATGCCGGCCGGTGCCCGCTCGGCGCCCCACGCGAACAGCAGGAAAGGAATGACGGAGTTGACGGCCGCGATGCCGGCCACCCGCAGCAGCAGCCCCGGGCTGAACAGCTGGCGCGCACGCCACAGCAGTGGCAGGAGCGTCAGCGCGCCGAGCGCCAGCCGCACCTCCACCAAGGGCGCGGGCCCGAACTGAGCGGCCGAGACCCGCATGAAGAGAAAAGAGCCGCCCCAGATCGCGCCGAGCACGATCAACTCCAGGGCAGTGCGGCCGAAGGCCGGCTCCTGCGCCAGGCTCGAGCGGGTCGTCAGTTCCGAGGTCGCCATGCCGATCTCCAGACAGCCGGACGGCCGCGCAGTGTCACGTGCCACCGGGCGCGCGGGGCACCCGTTGCTTGCCTTGTCGCGCCGTTCAGGCGAGCGCCTGCGCCAGGTCCTCGAGCAGGTCGTCGGTGGCCTCAATACCGACCGAGAGACGCAGCAGCGCGTCCGTGATGCCGAGCCGCTCGCGGTCGGTCGCGCTCAGACCGGCGTGCGAGGTCGTGGCCGGACGGGTGAGCAGGCTATGCACACCGCCCAGGCTGGGCGCGACCGCCGGTATGCGCAGCCGCGCGCTGAAGGCGTCGGCCTGCTGTGCATCGCCCTGCAGCTCGAAACTCAGCACGCCGCCGCAGCCGGCAAAGAGCTCGCGGGCGCGGGCGTGCCGCGGATGGCTGGCCAGGCCCGGGTAATGCACGCGTCGCACCGCGGGGTGGCGCTCCAGGAACTGCGCGACACGCAGGGCGCTCTCGTTCTGGTAGCGCACCCGCAGGGCGAGGGTCTTCAGTCCGCGCGTGAGCAGGAAGGCGGCATGGGGGTCGAGGGCGCCGCCGAGAATGATCTGCTTGTGACGAATGCGCTCGATCAGCTCGGCGCGGCCGATCGCCGCGCCGGCGACGATGTCCGAGTGGCCGTTCAGGTACTTGGTCGCGCTATGCAGCACCACGTCGAAGCCGTGCTCGACCGGCAGGAAGTTCACCGGCGTGGCGAAGGTACTGTCGATCAGGCTGATGAGGCCGTGCGCGCGGGCGAACGGCGCCACGGCGCGCAGGTCCGCGACCTGCAGCAGCGGGTTGGTCAGAGCTTCGACGTAGATGGCGCGCGTATTCGGCCGCAGCGCCCGCTCCCAGCCGCGCGCGTCGTCGGCGTCGATGAAGGTCGCGGCGAGTCCGAGGTTCTCGAACTCCTGCGTCAACAGGTCGTGCGTGCCGCCGTACAGACAGCTCTGCGCGAGCAGGTGATCGCCCGGGTTGAGCAGCCCGAGCAGCGCGCCGGAGATCGCCGCCATGCCGCTCGCGGTCGCCAGCGCCGCCTCGGCGTGTTCGAGCGCGGCCAGCTTGGCGTGCAGCGCGAGCTGGGTGGGGGTGTTGTGGCTGCGCAGGTAACGCACGTCATCGTAGCCGCGCTCGCCCGCGTAGCGGTAGGTGGCGGACTGGAAGATCGGCATCTCCACCGCGCCCGCGAAGGGCGGATCGGGCTCGCCGGCGTGCACGAGCTGCGTCTCCAGTCGGGAATGGGTGGGTGTCATGGTCTAAGCCCCACGTGCATTGTGACTGCGCTACCCTACCGTGTCCGTCTGCCTTTATGGAGAGACGGCCGCGCTGCGCAGCGCCGGAACTGTACCGCCCGGCGACCGGCACGGCGCGGGCCGCCGCCGCATGCAGCCCACCGAACGCTTCAGTTCCCGCGCCGATCATTACGCGCGCTACCGCCCCGACTACCCGGCGGCGGCCGTGGCGCTACTGGCGGCTCGTTGTGGCCTGCGTCCCGGCACCGTGGTTGCCGAGCTCGGCTCCGGCACGGGCATCCTGACGCGGCATCTGCTGGCACGCGGTGCGCAGGTATTCGCGGTCGAGCCCAATCAGGCCATGCGCGCGACGGCCGAGGCGGCGCTGCAGGGCGAACCGGGTTTCCACAGCGTGCCCGGCAGCGCCGAGGCGACCACGCTCGCCGCCGCCAGCGTCGATCTCATCGTCGCGGCACAGGCTTTTCACTGGTTTGACGTCGAGCGGGCGCGCGCCGAGGCCCTGCGTGTCGTGCGTCCGGGGGGCTGGGCGGCGCTGCTGTGGAACGAGCGGGTGCGCGCGGGCGACCCGTTCATGGACGATTACGAGAAGCTGCTGCGCGAGCATGCGGCGGAGTACGCGGCCATCACCGCTAGCCGCGCCGACGAGCCCGCGATGCGCCGTTTTCTAGGGGGCGAGATGCAGGCGGCGTACTTTCCCAATGCGCAGCGGCTCGACCTCGCCGGCCTGTGGGGGCGTGTGCAGTCCGCCTCCTATGCGCCCGAGCCCGGGTCGGCACAGTACGAACCCTTACAGCGCGGCCTGGCGCAGCTGTTCGCCCGCCACGCGCGCGAGGGCTGCGTGCGCTACCCGTACGAGACGCGGGTTTATTTCGCGCCCCTGCGGTGAGTGCGTCGCGCGATCCCTACCAGATGCGGACTCGCTCGGCGGGGGACAGGTACAGCGCCTGTCCCGGCACCACCTTGTAGGCCGCGTACCAAGGGTCGAGGTTGCGCACCGTGTCGGCACGGTACTGCGCGGGCGCGTGGCCATCCGTGACGACCTGGCGGCGCAGCGCCGGCTCGCGCACCTTGGTGCGCCAGCTCTGCGCATAGCTCAGGAAGAACAGCTGCTCGGGGGTGAATCCGCCGGCGCTCGCCGGCGGCGCTCCCTGCAGCGTCATGTGCCATGCGTCGTAGGCGGCTGACAGGCCGGCGACGTCCGCGATGTTCTCGCTCAGGGTCTGTTTGCCGTTGACGGCGATGTCCGGGAAGGGGTGGTAGGCGTTGAACTGCTCGACGAGGCGCTGCCCGGCTGCCTGAAAGTGGGCAAAGTCCTGGGGCGTCCACCAGTTGGCCAGGCGTCCGCTGGCATCGAACAGCGCCCCCTGGTCATCAAAGCTGTGGCTGATCTCGTGGCCGATGGTGGCGCCGATCGCGCCATAGTCCATCACCGCGTCGCGCTGCGGATCAAAATAGGGTGGCTGCAGGATCGCGGCCGGGAAGTTGATGGTGTTCATCGCCGGCAGATTGACCGCGTTCACCAGCTGCGGCGTCATGGCCCACTCGCTGCGGTCGACCGGCTTGCCGAGCTTGGCGAGGTTGTAGTGATAATCGAAGAGCTCGGCGCGACGCTGATTGCCGAAGGCATCCGTGCGCAGCACCCGCAGTGCTGAGTAGCTGCGCCAGTGGTCCGGGTAGCCGACGTACACCTTGAGGGCGGCGAGCTTCGCCTTCGCGCGTGCGCGCGTCTGCGGGGCCATCCACTCCAGCTTGTCGATGCGCGTTGCGAAGGCCGCCAGCAGGTTGTGCACCATGGCCTCCGCGCGCGCCTTCTCGCTCGGGGGGAAGTAGCGAGCCACGTACAGCTGTCCGACCGCCTCGCCGAGGGCGAGATCGGTGGCATCGATCGCCTCCTTCCAGCGTGCCAGCCGCTGCGGAGTGCCCGAGAGCACCTGGCCGTTGAACTTGAAGCTCTCATCGCCGAAGCGCCGCGGCAGCACGTCGGCATATTCCTCGAGCAGATGAAAACGCAGGTAGTCCTTCCAGGTGTCCAGCGGCTCGCTGCCGACGAGCGCCGCGATGCCCGTGACCGCGCTCGGCTGCCAGACGACGAAGGTGGGTTGTGCGGCCAGGCCGGCAGCGGCGAAGTAGGCCTGCCAGTCGAGCCCGGGAGCCTGCTTAGCGAAGGCGCCGGCCGACCAGTGGTTGTTGCCCTTGGTCACTTCCTCGGAGGCTGCGCGGGTCCAGTGCGCCGCGGCGATGCGCTTCTCCAGCTCGAAAATGCGCCCGGCGCGCGAGGCTGGATCCGTGATCCCGGCCAGTGACAGCATGGCCGCCACGTGCGCCTGGTACTGGCTGCGGATGTCGGCCATGCGCGGCGCAGGATTGAGATAGTAGTCGCGGTCGGGCATGGTGAGCCCGCCCTGCAGCAGGAACGGCGAGTAGCGCGTCGGATCATCCAGATCCTGGGCCACCCACAGACCAAACAGGTGCGGGGTGTGCAGGTTGGTCGAGTTGAGCACGTCGACGTCGCTGCGCAGCGTCGCACCGAGTGCGCGCGCGAGTGCGCGGCGATCACTGATCGCCTCGATGCGCGCGAGCAGCGGGCGCAGCGGCTCGAGGCCTAGCCGCTCCTGCTGCGCCTCATCGAGATAAGCGGCGTAGTAGTCGCCGATCTGGCGGGTGGATGAGCCCGACGCCGCGCTCTGCGCACTCTTGAGGAGTCCGGCGATGCGCTCGCGGGTCAGGTCGGCGAGCACCTGGGCGGGGCCGAAGCTCGAGCGATCCGGAGGGATGTCGGTTTGTTTCAGCCAGGTGCCGTTGGCGTACAGGAAGAACTCGTTGCCGGGTGCGACGGAGGGGTCGATGCCACCGATGTCGCCGGTGCCCGCGGCAAGGCCGGCGTCCGCGAGGAGCAGCGCCAGCGCGGTCAGGGCGAGTGCGGGCCGGCGAGACGAATGGGAGGAGCGCATGTCGTGTACCTCTTTGCCAGCCGCCGAGCGGCCGCGCAGTTTAGCCGATCAGCCGGGACTGCCCGCGGATCGCGCCAGCTTAGGCGCGCCCTCGCCGGAGGGTGCCACGCCCTGGCGTGTGGGCCTCTCGTCTGGGCGTGGCGGCCGGAGGGTCACCGTACCGTGGGCGCGATCGCGGACGAGCGGCTCACGTCCCGCGGGCGACTGCGAGTGCGGGCACCTCATGGCGGACCTGCGTCAGCCGCGACACGCCGCGGACGAGGCCGATCGGGCGGCAACGCGGTGTCGTGGCGGTTACCGGCATGCGCGCCCGGGGCCGCGTCAGTGTGCATGGGCCTGGGACGGAGAGCGGGTGCCGGGCGCGCTCCCTCCCGCCCGGCTCGACAGGACCGCTACCGTAGTTCGCCCGCTGGGCGGCCCGTCGGGGATCGTGGTGTTGGACCGCGGGGTACGTGAAGCAGACACGGCGTTGGTTCGTGAGCGCCTGCTCCGCTGCGGCGGAGGCTGGCTGGCCTGCGGAATGCCACGCAGCGGTGACGCTTGCGCAACCCCCGCCCGGGTGGGTGCCCGACTCTTCCGGGCGCCCCCTGCGTGCTAGATTATCCCCACATCCCGGAGGTCGACGCCGTGAACGCCGCAGAGAAGAGCCTGAGTGCGGGCTCGCACCGCCCCCGCCCCAGCTCCCCTCCACCCGCCCCCCCGCTGGAGGCGGACGGCGAGGCGGCGCCCGCCCGTCGGGCGGACCAGTGGCTGCTCACGCGGCTGCGCGCCTTCCTGGGTGACCCGCCGGTCGCGTTCGCTGTGCGCGCCGGCGCCCATTGTGGGCCCCTCGGGGACGCCGCGGTCGCGCGCGTGACCTTCGCGGACCGGCGCACATTGCTCTCGATCCTGGCCGACCCCCCGCTGCGTTTCGGCGATGCGTACAGCGACGGGAGGGTCAGCATCGAGGGCGACCTGGTGCAGCTGCTCGAGACCGTCTACCGCAGCGGAGCCGCCGCCGGCAAACCCCACTCCCTGCTGCGCCGCGCCCGGGGGGCGTTGCGGCGCCCCCGCCGGAACACGCTCAGCGGCTCGCGCGACAACATTCACCACCACTACGACATCGGTAACGAGTTCTACTCGCTGTGGCTCGGCAGCACCATGGCGTACACCTGCGCCTACTACCCCACGCCACAGGCCAGCCTCGATGAGGCCCAGGTGGCGAAGATGGATCACGTTTGCCGCAAGCTGCGCCTGCGCAGCGGCGAGTCGGTCATCGAGGCCGGCTGTGGCTGGGGCACCCTGGCGCTGCACATGGCCCGCCATTACGGCGTGCGTGTACGTGCCTTCAACATCTCGCACGAGCAGGTGGCGTATGCGCGCGAGCATGCGGCTCGCGAAGGGCTGGCCGAGCGCGTGGAGTATGTCGAGGACGATTACCGCAACATCCGCGGGCGCTGCGATGCCTTCGTCTCGGTCGGCATGCTCGAGCACGTCGGCGTCGCCAACTATGCGACCCTGGGGGACGTGGCGCGCCGGGCGCTCGGCGGGCGCGGGCGCGGGCTGATCCAC
>JAFAPI010000054.1 GCA_019247195.1 Gammaproteobacteria bacterium | reverse complement strand
TGGCCGAGGCCGTGGTACGCGGCATCGTTGCCGGGTGCGTGCAGGCGGGGGCGGCGCTGGTGGGCGGCGAGACCGCCGAGATGCCCGGCATGTACCAGGGCGAGGACTATGATCTCGCCGGTTTCTGCGTCGGCGTGGTCGAGCGCGAGGCACTCATCGATGGCTCGCGCGTGCAGGCGGGCGATGCGATCGTCGGCTTGAGTTCCTCCGGCGCACACTCGAACGGCTACTCGCTGATCCGGCGGGTCATCGCCGCAAGCGATGCAGGCCCGGGCACGATGCTCGAGGGTCGCAGTCTCTTCGAGCGGCTGCTCGAGCCGACACGCATTTACGTCAAGGCGCTGCGTACCCTGATCGCCGCCCTGCCCGTGCATGGCCTCGCGCACATCACCGGCGGCGGGCTTACGGATAACATCCCGCGGGTCCTTCCGGCGGGTCTCGAGGCGCAGCTGACGCGCGGCAGCTGGCCACGCGATCCACTCTTTGACTGGCTGCAGCTCGAGGCGCGCCTCGATGCGGCGCAGATGTACCGCACCTTCAACTGCGGCATCGGCATGGTCGCGGTCGTGCCCGCCGAGGTGGCGAGCGACGCCGTGCAGCTGCTGCGCCAGCGCGGCGAGACGGCGCAGCTCATCGGCACGGTGCGCAGCGGTGACCGCGGGGTGGTCATCGAGGAATGAATCCCTCCCCGCCGCTCGCGCTCGCGGTGCTGATCTCCGGCCGCGGCTCGAACATGCTCGCCATCCTGCGTGCGTGTCTGGCGCGCACGCTCCATGCCGAGGTGGCGCTGGTGGTCGCCGACCGCGCCGAAGCTGCCGGGATCAGGAGCGCGGCGGAACTGGGCGCGCCCACCGCCACGGTGATACCCCGCGCCCAGGAGGAGTTCGAGACCGAGCTGGCGCAGCTGCTCGATGCCCGTCAGCCCCAGATCATCGCGCTCGCCGGATTCATGCGCCTGCTCAGCCCCGGCTTCGTGACGCGTTATCTGGGACGCATGCTGAACGTCCATCCCTCGCTCCTGCCCGCCTATCGGGGCCTGCACACCCACCGCCGCGTGCTCGCCGCCGGCGAGCGGGTGCATGGGGCGAGCGTGCATTACGTGACGCCTGAGCTCGACGCGGGACCGGTCGTGCTGCAGTCACAGGTTGCTGTTCGACCGGACGACACGGAGGCGCTATTGTCGCAGCGCGTGCTAGCGACCGAACACGTCATCTATCCGCGCGTGCTGGGCTGGCTGGCCGATGGCCGCCTCGCATGGCGCGATGGGGCGCCGCACCTCGATGGGGCGCGTCTGGCGGAGCCGCTGATCGAGGACTTCCGTCGTGCGCCCGGCTGAGCGCGCCGCGTCGCTCCTGCTCGCTCTGGCGGCAGTCTTCGCCGTGGATCTTGCGCACGCGGACGAGCTGCAACCCTTCGAGGCGAGCTATCACTGGATCTGGCACGGCATGACCGTGGCCGCCTCGACCGTGACGCTGGCGCGCGCCGCGGACGACACCTGGCACTACTCCTCCAAGAGCGAGCCGCGCGGCATCGGGCGCGCCTTTTCCGAGCGGCCGCGGCAGATGAGCGTGCTGCGGGTGACGCCGCACGGGGTGCAGCCGCTCAGCTACGACGCCGACGATGGCACGGGGTCGAGCAAGCGCACCGTGAAACTGCGTTTCGACTGGCAGACGCAGCGGGTCACCGGCATTTACGAGGAGGCGCCCATCGATCTCGGCCTCAAGGACGACGTCCAGGACGACTCCTCCGTGCAGGTCGCCCTGATGGAGGCATTGCTGCGCGGTGTGACGCCGAGTCACTTCACGCTGGTCGATAAGACCGGCCTGCGCGAGTATCGCTACGCGCGCGAGGGGGAGGCGACGCTCGCCACCGCCCTAGGCAGGATACCCACCGTCATCTATCGCAGCGAGCGGGCCAATTCGCCACGGGTGACGCGCTTCTGGTGCGCGCCGCAGCAGGGCTACGTGCCGCTGCGCGTCGAGCAGAAGCGCGGTGACGACGTGCAGTGGACCATGGAGATCACGCAGTTGCGGCGCGAGTAGCGGTTGTTCGGCACGCGCGGACGCGGTAGCGTGGCGAGCCGACTGGCCAAGCGCTGCGAGCCCGCTAGCGGCCGCGCATGAAAGACGAGCCCGATCCCATGTCAGCACCGGCGTCGATCGAGCTGGGCGTCCGGCCCAGCACCTACACCGGCATCCTGCCCTGCCAGAAGATCCGCGAGATGGTGGCCGGCGGCGAGATCGTCGCCGCGACCGGCATCCTGTCGCATCAGGCCATCGAACCTGACCAGATCCAGCCGGCGAGCATCGACCTGCGCCTCGGGGACTTCGCCTATCCGGTGGATGCGAGCTTCCTGCCTGGCAAGGGCCTCGGAGTGCTCGACAAGATGCGCGAGCTCGATGCTCAGTACGAGGAGTTCAGGATCGACCTGCGCGCCGGCGCGGTCCTCGAGCGCGGGCGGCTATACGTCGTGCCGCTCATGGAGTCGATCCGGCTCAAGAGCGACGTATCCGCCTTCTCCAATCCCAAGAGCTCCACCGGTCGGCTCGACATCCTCACCCGGCTGATCGCCGATGAGGCCACCCAGTTCGATCAGGTCGAAGAAGGCTATGCGGGCCAGCTGTATCTGGAGGTGGCGCCGCGCAGCTTCAGTGTCGTGGCCAAGAGCGGCACGCGACTCAACCAGCTGCGCTTCCGTCGCACGCGCGGCGAGACGCCCAAGGCCATCACCGCCGCGGACTGGCGCAGCCTGATCGCCACCGGCCAGGTCGCCAACACGCCCTACATCGGCGATCGCACCGGGATGCTGCCGTTCTCCATCGACCTGACGGGGGCCCGCCCCGGGGCACTCATCGGCTGGCGCGCCAAGCGGCACACCCGCCGTATCGACCTCGAGCGGCGCGACTACGAGCCGCTTGATTTCTGGGAGCCCCTGCACTTTCACCGCGCGGCTTCGCTCATCCTCGACCCCGACGAGTTTTACATCCTGATGACCAAGGAGGCGATCGCGGTGCCGCCGGAATTCGCCGCCGAGATGGTTCCCTACGACACCCGCGCCGGCGAATTCCGCGTCCACTATGCCGGCTTCTTCGACCCGGGGTTCGGCTGGGATGCGGCCAGCCGTCGCGCCGGCAGCAGCCGCGGGGTCCTCGAGGTCCGCTCGCACGAGGTGCCTTTCCTGCTCGAGCACGGGCAGACCGTCGGCTGGCTGCGCTACGAGCGCATGGCGGAACGGCCGGACCTCCTGTACGGCCAGGACCTCGCCTCGCACTATCAAGGCCAGGAGCTGCGGCTCGCCAAGCAGTTCCGGGCGTCGCAGGGCGTGTAGCCTCAGCCTTCCTCGATCACGATCTTGGGGAAGAGCGCGCTGCGATCGCGCGCACGGCTCGCCAACGCCCCGCCGGTGCGGCGCGCCATTTCGAAATAGGGCCGGGCGCGCGGCGAGTCGGGTGCCGCCACCACCGTCGGCCGGCCGCCATCGGCCTCCTCACGGATGCGCGCATCGAGCGGCAGCTCGCCGAGCAGGCGCACGCCGTACTCGCGCGCCATGCGCTCGCCCCCGTGCGCCCCGAAGATATGCTCGCTATGCCCGCAGTTCGCGCACACGTGCACGCTCATGTTCTCGACGATGCCGAGCACCGGCACGGCAACCTTCTCGAACATCTTGAGACCCTTGCGCGCATCGGCGAGGGCGATGTCCTGCGGCGTCGTGACGATCACCGCGCCGGCGACCGGTACGCGCTGCGCCAGCGTCAGCTGGATGTCGCCGGTACCGGGCGGCATATCCACCACCAGGTAATCGAGCGTGCCCCACTGGGTCTCGGCGAGCAGCTGCGTGAGTGCCTGCGTCACCATGGGCCCGCGCCAGACCATCGGCTGCTCCTCGTCGACCAGAAAGCCGATCGACATGGCGGTCACACCGTGACCGACCAAGGGACGCAGGTGCTTGCCATCCGGTGAGGTCGGGCGCTGACCGGTGAGGCCGAGCATGAGAGGCTGGCTCGGGCCGTAGATGTCCGCATCCAGCAGGCCCACCCGGGCGCCCTGCGACGCCCATGCCAGCGCCAGGTTCACGGCCACCGTCGACTTGCCGACCCCGCCCTTCCCGGAAGCCACCGCCACCACATTGCTGATCTGGCCGAGCGGCTTGAGGTTGCGCTGCACGGCGTGCGCGCGGATGTTGGCCTCGAGGTCGAGGGTGAAGGGCAGCGTGATGCCCGCAGCGACCAGGTGCGCCCGCAGCGCCGCGGCGAGTTCGTCCTGGTAGCCCCCCACCGGGAACCCGAGCGCCACGCGCGCCGTGATTCCCCCGTCCACCGCCCGCACCTCGCGCAGCGCCTCGGCCCCCCCGAGTGTCTCGTCGAGGTAGGGCTCGTGAAAGGCTTCGAGCGCGGCGCGTGCGGCGTCGACGGTGCTGGCAGCAATCATGTTGAAAACAGGCGAAGGACCACAGGGCCATTGTAGAGGCTGCGTCGGCGCCTCGCATGAGGCGCCCCGCCGGGCCCGAAGGACGGCTGTGGCATAATCGCTGCCGTCCGGGGAGCGCCGCTTTGAGCCGGGACGGGCTGTGATGAGTGGGCGTGGCGCCGGATCGAATCCGCGCCCGACCCCCTGCCGCCGCGCTCTCGCACGGGGTGTGCGGCACCTTAAGGAAGCTGCGCCCGGTACATAGGTTCAATGAGCTTCTTCTCGAATCTGCGCGCCGACCGGTTCGTCACCGAGATCCGGTCCGCGACCGATCCCGCCAGCCCGGTGCGGCAGAAGGCCATCGCGCGGCTGAAGGAGGTCGGTCCGGGAGCGATCGAACCGGTGCTCGCCGCGCTGCCCGAGGCGGACAAGTCCGCCACCATGGCGTTCGTCGAGGTGCTGAGCGCGCTGGTCAGCCAGAAGACCTTCCCGCAGCTGATGCGCGGGCTGGTCGAGGGTAGTCCGCGGGTCATCTCCGGCATCTCCTGGGCGCTCACCAACAGCCGCAACTACCCGCACACGCTGCTGCTCGATGCGCTCAACACCCCGGGGATCTCCAAGCCCGCGCTGCTCGACGTGATCACCGCCCACAAGGCGCGCTTCAAGGTCGCCGAGCTGCTGCACGCCGCCTACCAGCAGGAGCCGAACGAGAAGGCGGCGCTGTTTCGCATCATCGGCGAGATCGCCGACCAGGCCTCGATCAGCGAGCTGCTCGGGCGGGTGCAGGGCAAGGACCCGATCGCGCGCGTGCACATCATCAATACCCTGGCACGCTTCAATACCCCCGAGGTGCGCACCACGCTGCATGCGCTGCTCAAGGACCCGAACAAGCTGATCCGTGGCGCGACGCTGTCGGCGCTGCAGCGCATGGAAGGCCCGGTCGACGTCGAGCGCGTGTGCGCGCTGCTGCGCGATCCGGAGATCGACGTGCTGAACCGCGCCATCGACGTGGTCATCAAGGCCAATCATCCGGAGACGATGCGCTATCTGATCGAGGTGCTGAAGGACGAGAACGAGAATGCGCGGCGCGCCGCGGTCGAGGTGCTCAACGAGCTCGGCAACGCCCAGTCGGTCAAGTACCTGCTCGAGTCGCTCAAGGACAGCGACTGGTGGGTCCGCAGCCGGGCCGCGGATGCGCTCGGCAAGATCGGTGGCCCCAAGGTGATCGACGCGGTACTGCAGCTGGTGCGCGACAAGGACGAGGACATCCGCCGCGCGGCCATCGAGATCCTGAACCAGACCAAGGACGAGCGGGCGGTCGACTCGTTGATCCAGGCCACCCGCGACAGCGACTGGTGGGTGAGCGAGCGCGCGGTGGACGCGCTGGCCGAGATCGGCAGCAAGCGCGCGGTGCCGCGCCTGATGGAGATGCTGCACACGCCGGCCGGCGGCAAGGCGCTGCCGATCGTCGTGCGCGCCCTCGGCAAGCTCGGCGACGGCAAGCTGGTCGACATGCTCCTGCCGCTGGTCGGACGGCCGGAGCGCGAGGTGCGCATCGAGGCCATCCAGGCGCTGTCGCGGGTCGCCGATGAGACCCGCGCCGAGCAGGTGCGCGAGCAGCTGCAGGCACAGGTGGCCTCGCCCGACCAGACGATCTCGCGGATGGCCGCGGCCGCCGTCACCGAACTCAACAACCGCATCGCCGGCATCACCTCGCTTGCCTCCGGCTCGACCCCCATGCCCGCGCCCGGTACCGTGGTGCGCCCGCCGCAGCCCGCCGGCGGGGAGCCGCAGAAGACCTTGCTCATCTCCGAGCAGGCGCTCGCGCAGGCGCAGCGCCAGGCCGAGGCCGCCGCGCGCCTCGACATCCAGACGCTCAAGCCCGGCGACATCCTCGAGGGACGCTACAAGTACATCGACCGGATCGGCCGCGGCGCCTTCGGTACCGTGCTGCTCATGGAGGACACGGTGGTCGATGAGCGCCTGATCCTGAAGTTCCTCAACCCGAACGTGTCTCAGGATGAGGAGGTGATGAAGCGCTTCGTGCACGAGCTGCGCTACTCGCGCAAGATCACCCACAAGAACGT
>JAFAPI010000222.1 GCA_019247195.1 Gammaproteobacteria bacterium | reverse complement strand
CCTCGACGCGGTCGATCGCTTCGATCAGGTCCTCCTGATCGCAGCTCGGGAAGGTCATGCTCGTGACGGCATGTTGTACGGCAACCAGCGCCTGATGTATTGCGGCCTGCTGCGTCCCATCCATGCGCAGGAATTTGAACCCGTTTGCCGCGCGCCGCAAGCCCGCACGCAAAACAAAGGGCCCCGCCGTGTGAGCGGCGGGGCCCCGGATCGGAAACCCGACTTACTTGGCGGGAGCCGAGGCGTCGGCGGCCGCCTTGTGATGCTTCTTGCCGTGGTGGCTCTTGTGGGCCTTGGCCGGGGCCGCACTCTGCTCAGCCGCCGGAGCGGTGGCCGGGGCGTCGGCCGCGAAGACCGGACCGGCGATCAGGGCCAGGGCAACGACAGGGACGAGCTTCTTGAACATCGATGTACTCTCCAGGTTGGGGTTCTGCAGCTTTGCCTTGGCTGATCCAAGGCGGGCCGTATTATGAACAAAAAGGTCGGGCGCGGGCGGCGTATGACCGTAACGTAATGTGCCGCCGGCCGCACTCCTAATATTTTGATTTATAACTGAATCCAGCCTGAATTCACGTCACGGGCGCCGGCAGCCGGGGCCCGGACGAACACCAGTGTGCGGTTGTTGGCCGGCATGTCGTGGTCGGCGCTGAGCGCGAGGCCGTTCTCGCGGGCGAGCCGGCTCAGGTCCGTCACGTCGCGCAACCCGCTCGCCGGGTCGCGCGCCTTCAGCCACGCGTCGAACTCGGCGTTGCTCGCGCTCGTGTACGTACCGTCATAGCGGAAAGGTCCGTACACGCACAGCACGCCGCCATCGCGCAGCGTCGTGCCCGCGCCGCGGAAGAAGGCCTCGACCCCCGGCCAGCCCATGATGTGCAATGTGTTGGCGCTGAAGACCCCGTCGGCCTCCACGCATGGCCACGGCTCGCGGCGCACATCGAGCGCGAGCGGCGAGGCGAGGTTGGGAAGCGCCGCGCGCACGAGGTGCGCGCCGAGCGGTGCGAGCTGATCCGGCAGCTCGCTCGGCTGCCAGTGCAGGTGCGGCAGGTGCGTGGCGAAGTGCACCGCGTGCTGGCCGGTGCCGCTGCCGATCTCCAGCACCCGGCGCACACCGGCGAAGGCGCCACGCAGCACCGCCAGGATCGGATCCTTGTTGCGTTCGCACGCCTCCGCGAATGCGGGCATGCGCGGCAGTCTGCGACAATGCGCACATGCAAGCCATAGACCTGCTGCTGCAGCGCCGTTCGGCCCGCGCGCTCACCGAGCCTGCGCCCGATGCGGACACCCTGCGCCTGCTGCTCGCCGCGGCGGCCCGTGCCCCGGATCACGGTCGGCTGCGGCCGTGGCGCTTTATCGTCATCCGTGGCGCGGGACGGGAGCGCCTGGGCGAGCTCCTCGCCGCCCACGCCCGGCGACTGCATCCCGCCGCGAGCGAGGAGTCCCTCGCCCGCGAGCGCGCCAAGGCGCTGCGTGCCCCGCTCGTCCTGGTGGTGGCGGCCCAGTGCCAGACCGAGGTGAAGGTCCCGCGCCTCGAGCAGGAGCTCTCCGCTGCCTGCGCCGCGCACGCCATCATGCTCGCTGCAGTGGCCCTCGGCTTCAACGCCATGTGGAAGACCGGCGGCGCCGCCTACGATGCGCAGGTGAAGGAGGCGCTCGGGCTTGCGGCCGAGGACGCGCTCATCGGCTTTATCTACCTGGGCACCGAGCCCGCGCCGGCGCGCGACACCGCGCTGCGCGTCCCGGAGGATCGACTGCGCGAGTGGCCCTGAGCGCGGCAGGCCGAGTGATTTTCTCGGCAGACCGCGGCGCAGGGAACGCGGCCCGGGGGCGGGCAGCGCTACGACCGAGCGGGGCGGTGCCGTATCATGGCGCCCCTTTTTGTCCTGCCTGGAAGGTTCACCCCCTATGCGATCCCCATGGTGGATAGCGCTGGTGCTGCTGAGCGCGTGTGCCACGAAGCCCGTCGAGGAACACGCCGCCGCTGCCGCTCCGGCCGCCGCTCCGCCGCCCAGCACGGCGAGCGTCCCGCGCGCCGCGATCGGCGACTTCGGACTGGATCTGAGCGCGGGGAACGCCCAGGTCAAGCCCGGCGATGACTTCTTCGACTATGCCAACGGCAAGTGGAACGAAACCTTCACGATCCCGCCGGACAAGACGAGCTTCGGGCCGTGGGACAAGCTCGATGAGCTCTCCAAGCAGCGCGCGCGGGCGATCATCGAGGAGGCCGCCGCCGCGCATGCGGCACCCAATACGCCCGAGCAGCAGATCGGCGATTACTACGCGGCCTTCGTCGATGAGGAAGGGATCGAGTCACGCGGGCTGGCGCCGGCTGCGCCGGACCTGCAGAAGATCGCCGCGGCCAAGAACCGCACCGACATCGCGCGCCTGTTCGGTACCGTCGGCTTCGCGACGCTGTTCGATACGCAGCTGATCCCCGACTTCAAGGATCCGAATCACTACGCCGTCGTCATCAGCGAGTCGACGCTCGGCCTGCCCGACCGCGACTACTATCTGAAAGACGATGCCGAGCTGAAGGCGCTGCGCGAGAAGTACGTCGCCTACATCGCGCAGCTGCTGAGCTTAGGCGGCAGTGCCGACGCCGAGCGCCAGGCGCGCGACATCATGGCGTTCGAGACCGCCGCGGCGCGCGTGCAGTGGCCGATCGAGAAGCGACGCGACGTCGATGCGACCTACAACCCGCGCAGCAAGGCGCAGCTGCTCGCCTACGCGCCGGGGTTCCCGTGGCAGACCTACCTCGAGGCCGAGCAGCTCGGCGGGCGCGAGCGCGTGGTGGTTAACGAGCTCACCGCCGTGCGCGACCTGGCCGCGCTCTACGCCAGGACGCCCCTACCGACGCTCCAGGCTTTCCTGACCTTCCATTACCTCAGCAGCAATGCGGCCTACCTGCCGAAGCGTTTCGACGAGGCGCACTTCGCCTTCTACGGTCGGGCCATGCGCGGGCAGCCGCAGCAGCGCGAGCGCTGGAAGCGCGCGGTGGATGACGTCGACCAGGGGATCGGCGAAGCGGTTGGCCGCCTGTACGTGGCCAAGTACTTCCCGCCGGAGTCGAAGGCGAAGATGCAGCAGCTGGTCGCGGACCTGCGCACCGCGCTCAGTCAGCGCCTCGATGCGCTCGACTGGATGAGCCCGGAGACCAAGACGCGCGCGCACGAGAAGCTCGCAGCCTTCACCCCCAAGATCGGCTACCCCGACAAGTGGAAGGACTACTCCGCCCTCACGGTGCGCCGCGACGACCCGCTCGGCAACGCGCGCCGCGCCAGCGAGTGGTGGTGGAACTACCAGGTGGCGCGCATCGATCAGCCGGTCGACCGCGGCGAGTGGGGCATGACGCCGCAGACGATCAACGCCTACTACAACCCCCTCAATAACGAGATCGTCTTCCCGGCGGCGATCCTGCAGCCGCCCTTCTTCGATCCCAACGCCGACGCCGCGGTCAACTTCGGCGCGATCGGCGCCATCATCGGCCACGAGATCGGCCATGGCTTCGATGACCAGGGACGCAAGTTCGGTCCCGACGGCTCCATGACCGACTGGTGGAACCCGCAGGACGCGACTGCCTTCAACGCGCGCGCCACGCGGCTCATCAAGGAGTTCTCGGGTTTCGAGGCGTTGCCGGGACTGAAGGTGAACGGCGCCAATACGATCGGCGAGAACATCGGCGACCTCGGCGGGCTCAACATGGCGCACGAGGCCTACCTGATCTCGCTCAAGGGCCAGCCGGCGCCGGTGATCGACGGGCTCAGCGGTGATCAGCGCTTCTTCCTCGCCTGGGCGCAGGCCTGGCGCGAGAAGGACCGCGATGGTTTCCTGCGCGAGCTGGTGCTCTCGGACGTGCACAGTCCGTCGCGCTTCCGGGTCAACGGCCCGCTGCCCAACATCGACGCCTGGTACAGCGCCTTCGACGTGAAGCCAGGCGACAAGCTCTACATCGCCCCGGAAGAGCGGGTGCGGATCTGGTAAGGGGCGCGGCCGCCGCAGGGCGCGGCGGCCGCACTCTACGGCTTGACGACGGCGAGCACCACGATCGCGATCAGCAGCAGCCCCGGCACCTCGTTGAACAGCCGGTACCAGCGCTGCGAGTGGCGCACCTGCCCGGCGCGGAACTCGAGCACCAGCCGGTAGCACCAGAAGTGATAGCCGACCAGCGCCGCCACCAGCAGCAGCTTGGTGCGCAGCCACCCCTGCGTGAGGTAGCCAGGAGCGCGCAGCACCAGCGCCGCGCCGAGCACGACCGTGCACAGCGCGCCGAGGGACATGAGCAGGTACAGCCGCCGCTCCATGACCACGAAACGCGCCCGCCCCGGCGGGTCCTCGGTCAGCGCGTGATAGACGAAGAGCCGCGGCAGATAGAAGAGCCCGGCGAACCAGGTGACCACGAACACGACGTGGAAGGCCTTCAACCACAGCATCGGCGGCGATTGTAAAGCAAGGCCTCGGGCGCGACGGCTCTGGTAGCATGGCCGCCCTCGCGCCGACCACCCCGGGAATTGCCTCATGCCTGCGACCGCCGCCGCCCCCGCCATGCCGAGCAACATCGAGATCGCCCAGCGTGCCAGGATGCGCCCGATCGTCCCGCTGGCACGCGAGCGGCTCGGCATACCGGAGGAGAGCCTCGAGCCCTACGGTCATTACAAGGC
>JAFAPI010000212.1 GCA_019247195.1 Gammaproteobacteria bacterium | reverse complement strand
AGTTGGCATAGCGCATCCGCAGCTGCCGATACAGTGAGGCGGGGCCCATGCCGACGTGCTGGCGGCACAGCCGCTCGAGCTGGCGGGCCGACAGCCCCAGCTCCGCCGCCACTGCGGCGACCGCGATGGGGCGGGCGAGGTTCTGCTCCATCAGCAGCAGTGCCCGGCGCACGCGCGGCTCCGTGACCGTTTCAGACAGCGGCGGATGCGGCTGGACCTCGCTGCCGGCCCGCGGCCGGTCGAACAGCAGCACCTGGCTGGCCTTCTGCGCCACCGCCCGGCCAAGGTGCTGCTCGATGAGGTAGGTCGCGAGTGCCGCCGCACCGGCGCCGCCGGCACAGGTGATGCGCGGCCCGTCGACGAGGAACAGGCGGTCGGCGATCACGTCCTGGTTAGGAAAGGCCTCGCGGAAATCCTGGTAGTGGTACCAGCTCACACAGGAGCGGCGACCCTTCATCAATCCACTCCGGCACAGGACGAAACTGCCGGTGCAAATGCCGATCAGCGGCACGGACGTCGCGGCGACCTCTTTCAGGTAACGCGCGGTGGCCTCGTCCACTTGGGGACCTGTGTGGAGCAGGCCGCCGATGACGACCAGGTAGTCGAGCTGCTCCGCGGGCAGCAGCGAGCTGGTGGGCTCGATCAGCACGCCACAGCTGGCCGGCACCGACTCGGGCCGGCTCGACATGATGGACCACTGTACGTGCAGCGGTCGGCTGCGATCCCCCTCGTCCGCCGCCAGGCGCAGGTGATCGATAAAGACGGCGAAGGCGGAGAGGGTGAAGTGATGCGCGAGTACCACGCCGACCCGCAGCGGTGGGCGCGCCTGTCGTTCGGTGCCCGGGAGTCTCGTTATCGTGTGAGGCATTGAACGCGCACTCAATTCGTAGGCGTGTCCCCCGGGCCGTATATTCCATGAGTCGCGCGGGTGACGCAAGACACGTCCGCGGCCAGAGGGGAAGTGTCGAAATAACAAGGAGGTCGCTGTGCCCGCCGCGCTCTCCGCGGGTCGGGTCTACCGTTGAACGGTCATTCAGGCACGGCGCAGGGCCCCTCCCACGGGCGCGCAAGCGTCCATGGGGTGTCGCCGGCGAGGGATTTCAGCGCAGGACTGCGAGGCGAGCCAGATTGGCCTGGACGGTAGAGTCGTGGCAGCCACTGTGCGCGTACCAGAGTCGCGCCGACTGCACGAGCGACCGCGCCGTATCGATAGCCTCGCGTTCTGCGGGGGCGAGATCGGCGGGCGCCTCAAGCGGATAGCCCCGCGGCGCGGTGCGCACATGTCGCCGCAGCTGCAGCCGTCGCAGCGCCCGGGTGGGCACTGCGGCCGCGGTGCTGCTCTCCGCGAAGGAAGGTTGAAGTGCGGCTGCGACCAGCGCGGTCGTGCGCTCCTCGGGCGCGATCCAGCGCTCGCCCCAACGAGTCACCGCTTCCGCGCTGGAGTGCAGCGCCGGATCGGCGAGCGCGACCACGATCTGCGGCAGGTCGCGTGCCTCGCGCAGCGCGGCCTCCCAATGCTGATGCTCGAGCAACTCCTCGATGTCCGTGAGGTAGCGCGTGAGCATCCGCGAGCTGGAGGGCGGAGTGCTGCCGCGCGCGAGGTTAGCTGGGGGGCGCGCACTGGCGCCCGGTGTGAGGTGACCCTCCATCTAAAGTCCCCGTGGTGTGGCTCTGAGTGTCATCTCACCGTCTGATCCGTTCCGACGGAACCATCGGCGGGCACCGAAAGCGTGCTCGCCTGGGTGGGGAGCGCGTCGGTTCTCGCGAGAACGACTTGTGCAGGCGGGGCCGCAGGCATGTGGCGACGCGCGCGCGACCCTACCCGTCCGCGCGGGGGGCTCACACGCGTGCGGGTCTTCGCGCCCCGCTTGGGTTTCCTCGAGGGCATTGCCGAGCGCGGAGATGGTTTCCGCCCTGGGGGCGTGGCCGCACCTTTGTGGGCACGGCGCGCGCGCTTCCACACCTTGCGCGCAGCGGCCGCCTGCTTGCGCGCGCGCTTCGCCTCGCGCTTGGCCTCCTTCAGCCGCTTGCGGGCGCGCTTAAGCTCATCCTTGGCAATCCGGACACGCTGCTTGGCCACGTCGGCCTGAAGTCGGGCGCGCTCAAAAGGCTCGGCGGGAGGCGTATCGCTGCCTGTCTTCTTCATCCGGCGGCCTGCGAGGGGGAGGCGATCAGTCTCACATAAGGCCGCTACGCTTGCCACCCCACCAGGTGCGCCTCAGCGCCGCGACTAGGTGTAGGAGTACGCGCGCCGGGCTAGGGGTGACGCTCCTGAAACCGTCGCGCTTTCATGCGGTTGCCGCAGATCTTCATATCGCACCACCGGCGGGTATGACTCTTGCTCGCATCGAGAAAGAGCCAGCGGCAGGTTTCGGCCTCGCAGGCCCGCACCCGTGCACACAGCGGTGATAGCAGAAGGTCGGCAGCCGTTTGGGCGAGCATCCACACCGGCGTTTCGGCTTGCTGCGCCAGCGGTCCCCACCGCCATTCGACTGCGCCGCCGGATGTGGTGCAGCCGGCGTGAAGGTGGCGCTGCCGAGCGGCCTGTTTGAAATGCTGCTCCAGTCGGAGGAGGGCGTCGTGCGGCGGAGCCCGTAACTCGAGCTGGGCATATAGAACGCCGGCGAGCGCCTCCCGCAGCTGATGCGCGGCGCCCAGCGCCCGCGCTGCGCGGGGCGCGGAGACGGAGAGCGCGAGTGATCGGGCCTGTTCCGGCTCCAGCAGTCCACTCTGGCAGGTGAACCGAAGTAAGTCTGCGTAATCCGGTAAGCGCTCCAAAGGTCCCGCGCTCGCAAATCGGTCGTCCAGCGTGTTGACCAGATCGAGGGCGGCGTTGCCGCCGCTAAGCTCGAAGGGTCGCGGCCGGGAAGGTGTCGCAGCGCTCATAACCACCAATTCTTATTTTAGGGGTTACCTCGATCGTGGTCAAAGTGCTACCATAACCCCCTATGAGTACTTTGACGGTTAGCAAGCCCCGCGGGGGTTTGGACTTGCGGGTGGTGCTGGCCTTCGGCGCCATCTATGTCTTGTGGGGTGGGACCTTTCTGGCGATCCGGGTCGCGGTGCTGGAAGTCCCGCCCCTCTTTGCCAGCGGTGTCCGCTTCCTCATCGCGGGCGGGGTCCTGTACGTGGCAATGCGGCTGCGCGGGGAATCCGCGCCAACGCCTCGTGAATGGCAAGCGATCGTCTGGATCGCGCTGTGTATGTTCGTGGCCACCTATGGCCCGCTCTTCTGGGCCGAGCAATACCTCGAGTCGGGCGTGACCTCAGTGATCGAAGCGATCCTGCCGGTCACTGCGGCGGCGTTGGAGGTGTTCATTTTCCGTCAGCAGGCCTTCCACTGGCGGACTGCGGCCGCGCTCGGTCTGGGGTTCGGTGGCGTAGCGTGGCTGCTGTTGGGCAGCGCTCAGCACGCTCTCCCGTTGCTGCCATGCGTGGCCATCCTCGCAGCCGGCGTGGCCTGGTCCCTGGGAGCGGTGCTGACGCGTTCGTTGCCGCGGCCGAAATCGGTGCTGCTGACCGCAGGGGCGCAGATGATGCTCGGTGGCGCGGTACTGCTGGCATTGTCGCGAGGCATCGGAGAGCTGGCGAGCCCGCCCCACGTGTCGCTGCGCGCAGCGCTCGCGCTCGCTTATCTCGCCGTCGCTGGCTCGCTGATCGGCTTCTCCGCTTACGTCTGGCTGCTTAGGCGCATGCCGGTCACCCGCGTCGCCAGTCATGCCTACGTCAATCCCCTGGTGGCCGTGACCCTCGGCTGCCTGCTGGCTGGTGAAGTGTTCACGCCCCGCATGATGCTGGCTGCAGTGCTGATAGTCGCGAGCGTGGTCCTCATTCTCAAGCCGCCCGCCGCCTCGCCGCGACGCTGGCTTCCGGAGCTGAATCGGCTTAATCCGCTTCGTGAATACTGAGGGTGCCGCACCAGCCGCCTCAGCCGCGTTTACACCGCGGACCCACAGGCGCTGCGCTCCCCTGGTGCGCAGGAACTTATCCACAGATGTTGTGCATAACCGTGTGGACAGCCGGGGACGGCGCGGCCAAAGGCCGAGGCGAGGCAAGGAGTTGCGTCGCGCTGCGCGCGTTTTGGCCAGCCGCCCGCGCGCGGTTTTAGGCGGCGTTACTGCCGAAGCGGGTGGCCGTCACGCGATTCCGCCCGCCATCCTTGCTGCGATAGAGCGCGGCGTCCGCGATTTTCAGGACGCGCTGAGCGAGCTGCCGCTCCCCGGCGGGGACGCGATCGAGCGCGCACAAGCCAAAACTGGCGGTCACGGTGATCGGCTTGCGGTCGTAGGTGAAGGGGGTCTTGTCGACCGCGCTCCGCAGCTTGCGCGCGACCTCCAATGCCTGCTCGTAAGGGGTCTCGGGCAGTACCACGGCGAACTCCTCGCCGCCAATTCGTGCCACCCAGTCCACGCCGCGGCGGAGATTCTTCTGCACGCGCGCGGCAAATTGCCGCAAGATCTCGTCCCCCGCCGCGTGGCCCAGGGTGTCATTCAGTTTCTTGAAGTAATCGATATCGCAGAGTAACAGCCCTAGGCCCCGGGCGTAGCGGGCGGCTCGCTCAACCTCGCGGGGAAAGTGCTTGGTGAAAAAGCGCCGGCTTGCGACGCGGGTGAGATCGTCAGTGGCCGACAGTTTGCGATTTTCCGCCAGCGTGATGCGCAGCACGGCTTCCAGCTCAGCAATGCGGCGCGCGGCGCCCAGGCGTGCGTCGAGCTCGCGCGAGGAGGCCCGCCGGCCCACACACTCGTCCGCGCCCGCCGCAAGCCCGGCCTCGCGTTCGGCACTGTCGTCGAGTTCGGCGACGTAGACGATAAACGGCGAGCGCTCGCCGCTGCGCGCGCGCAGCCGCCGCACGAGGTCGAGCGAGTCAGTGAGTACCACGGCACGAAACTCGGCGATGAAACGCTGCACCGCTTCGGTCTCGTCGGCGACCGTCTCCACGTCGAACATGTCGCCGGTGATGCGCCGCTCGAGTTGCTGACGCAGAGCGGCGTCCTGGCAGACAAGCAGCGCGCGTGGTGGGGGAACGACGCGCAGCATCACGGCAATGTTCGCCGTGGTTTCCTCGGTGTTGATTGGCGGGCGATCGGCTCGCCGCTCGAGGATGCGCTGAATGACTGTGGTCTGCCCGCCGCCCGCCACGTATACCCCTGGCAACTCCGTTGATAGTCCAGGCCGTGTGTGCCACATCACCGGCCCAGGCCGCAAGCCACAGCGGCACCGCTGGCGGTCTAGTGCAGGCTTGGTGCGGCGCAGCAGCCGCTAGCCCACTATGATGCGGCTCATGCAAGCGCCCGCTGTGACACGTCGCCGACGCCCGTTCTTCGCCCCGGTGTGGCTGAGCTTGCTCGCATTTCTAGCACTGGTAGTGCTCACCTGGAGCTTCTGGCATGACGGGCGCACGACACTCGTGCTCGTCGTCTATCCGGGCAAGGCTCCGCTCGCCACGATTGCTGATCCGCCCATCACGCCGGAGGGCGAGGCGCGGGCGCAGCGGCTGGTACGTCTGCTCGAGGGCAGCACAGTTGATGCGGCCTATGTCAGCGATGACCGGTTGGCGCAGCAGACCGCCGGACCTCTGCTCGAGGCGCTGCACCGCGCCCCGGTCCGCTTCTCAGTCGAGCAGGCCGGGCAGTTGGCAGCGCGCCTTCTGAAGGAGCACGCCGGGAGTACGGTCATTGTAATGGCTGGAGGCGAGGCTGCCGGCCAGGTACTGAGTGGTCTGAGCGGCTCGACCGTGGTAACGCCAGACCAGGCGCAACTGTATGTTGTCAGTGTGCCGCGCTTTGGCCAGGCACGGCTGCTGCGGCTTCACTTGTGAGCGACGCGCTGCACCCCTGCGCTCAGCGCGATAGCGCGGCGCAGGAAATCCGTGTGCCGGCCGATACGAAAGTCAGCTAAGACTGCCGCGCGAATGTAGCGGGCCTGGTCGATCAGATAGGTGGCGCGGCGCACGCCGAGACCGAGCGGACCCTGCACGTCATACATTCGCACCACAAACTTCTCCATGTCCGAGAGGAGGATGAACGGCAGCTGGTACTTCTCGCGGAACTTGCGATGGCTCGCCGGACTCTGCGGGCTGACCCCTGCAACATCCAGTCCCGCCTGCGCCAATTCGCCATGCAAGTCGCGAATTGCGCAAGCCTCGCGCGTGCATCCGGGCGTGAAGTCGGCGGGATAGAAATAAAGGATCAGGGGGCCGGGGCGCAGTAGCGTGCTCAGCGACACACTCTGCTCCTGATGATCCGGTAGCGTGAATTCGGGCGCGCGGCCCCCGATTGGCAGCATGCGTTGACTCCGCTTTGTGGACAATCAGATCCCAAATCGCGTCGTACGCGCAACCGCGACCGCTCAGAAATCCCCTTGGGATGGATTTCCGGCCGGTGTAGAATCGCGCGCCGTGCAAGTGGGGCGGTAGCTCAGCTGGGAGAGCGTCGCGTTCGCAATGCGAAGGTCGAGGGTTCGATCCCCTTCCGCTCCACCATCCTAAACGTCGCTCCGGCATTGCTGCATCTTCTGTTCGTGCTCGGCGGTCGGGGCGCCCGACTGGAGCGATATGGATTGCGATAGCGCGCGCCGTCGTTCCTCGCGATAAGGCTCGGGCTACCGAAGCTCAAGGGCCTTAGCGGCTGCGTGGGATCCCATCTCCCGTCACAGCCCGTGCGGACGCCTCGCCAAACTCACGATAGCGGCGGCTGCTCTACTCCGTCATCACGACGAATACATGTCTGCTCAGGGTTGCCATACCGGGACCCTCGCGAGCGCGACTGGAGGCCAGAGCTCCTCGAGTGCGGGCTCGCCTGCAAGCAGCTGAACAAGGTGCGCCCACCGACAATGGAGGGCAGCCGGTTAACGGGGCAGCAGATGGGGGTGCGTCAGAGTTGCTGGGGCTGTCATCCGGAGTAACGGCACTATGAGGTTCAATTAGTGCTTCGGATGTACGGTCTCATCCAATATTACCAGGGCTATGCCTACGGCGAGCGTAAGCGCATATATACCGATCGCCCTAAGGCCTGCGTTAGTTGGAGCCATTGGCGGGGGCGACCCCTTCTCGGATGAAGACACGGTAATCGCATCCGCCATCCACGCCCGCCGCGCTTGTTTTGAGACGAAGCGCGCGGAGCGTGCGCTGCTCAGTTAACCGGTGGGGCCGCACGCCTGCCGCAATGCGTCAAGAGCGACTCGCAGATGAACAACCGCTGTTGAATGGTTGCAGAGGGCCCCGTGCCGGTAACTGCGCCGCAAAGCCCGACGCGGAGCGCATTTTGTTAACGGCACGACTGCTGAGCTGGCGCGCCTCAGAAACTCGCGACGAGACTCAGATCGGCCGGCCGCGTGCTCGCGTAAGTGCACGCTCCCGAAGTGCGACGCACATACGCGAGTGCTTCGGCGTCGCTGCCAAGGACCAGCGGCGGAGTCAGGCCGTCACGAAATGCCTTTTTGGTCCACCCCGTTGAGTACTTGGCCGCACTCATCTTCAGGACCCGCTCCAGGAAGGCTGGCTGCTGCGCGGCGTTGTCGACTGGAACCAGGTGTACCGACCCTGAGAACTGCTTATCGCCGAGAAACAAGTCGCGCACGTCGGCCGACTGCAGCGTCACGTCAGTATGACAGACTATGAATAGCTCACCCGACAGCGCCGGGCCGTTCGCCAGGAGCAAGGTCAGAAGAGTTGTCGCTAGTAGGCGCATGGGTGCGTTTAGAAGCGGATCGCGTACTGCAGCAACGCTTCGTCATAGCTCATAGGGGTGCGATCGGTAAAGCGGGTGGTGGCCAACTCCATCTTTAGTGCACTGGCGAGATCCAGGTCATAGCGTAGCCCGAGCGCCTCGCGGTGGTAGGAACCGCCAGTATTCAGCGCCTGGAAGTAGTTATCCGCCTGTTGCAGTACCGTGCGTTCATAGCGCGTGTACAAGGTAAAGCGATCCGGCATCCTGTAGCCGAGCTGAACGAAGCCCGCGTGGCTGTGATAAGTGGCGCCGGCCGGCTGCAGTCCGTAGTTGCTGAACAGATGAAATTCCGCGATGTGCTCCCAGCGATCGGTGTCGTAGGCAAGGTAAGTTCCGTAGCTGCGCAATCGCGTGACGATCGTAGGCGTCGTGTCCACATCCTCGATCCGGCTGCTGAGCGCATCCACGCCGACCTTGAGACCATCTAGGGCACCGCCGAACAGCCAGCCGAGATTGCCACCGACGATCGCGCCACCGTGAGCGCTGCCGGCGCTATTCATGTCGAGCATTCCGCCTCGAATGCGCTGATTGTTGCCAACATAGACATCGTAAGTCAGACGCCCGTCGCCGATACGTTGCGCGCTGGTCAGCCAAGCGCCGACTGTGTGCGCGGGCATTATCCCGCCGTGATCCTCAAACTCGAGAAAAGCCGGCCGGCGCAGCGAGGTGGCGATCTGCAGCCCGTGGTGGAACGCGGTGTTCCAGAACCCGTACGGGGTATGAAAGCGACCGAGCCAGACCGTGGTGGAGTCCGCGAGCTGATAGCCGATCTGCGCGCGCTCTAGATCGACGCCCACATCTCCGCTCGAGTCGACCTCGAAATTCAACTCAAAGAGCGCCCGGGTGCGATCGCCGAGCCGCGGCGTGAGGAAGAATTCCATTGAACCGATATCGGCGCCTTTGAGGTTCGGAAAGGTCGGGTTGTGCGTGCCGGCATCAACGTCCGCAAAGCCGTGCAGCGGCAGTCCGCTCGCCGCGGCCCGGTCGCTGGTGCTGAGCGCGATCTGCTGCACCGACTGTTCCACCGCCGAGATGCGCTGCTCGTCCGGGCTCGGCGCAGCCGCGGTTCCGGCATTTGGGCTGGCGCCGCTCGGTCCGGCGCTATTTGCGATCCCCTGATGAGCCAGTTGCTTCTGTAGCTGTTCGACCCGCTGCGAGAGCTCACGGATCAGCTTCATGCTCGCGTCGAGTCGACGCTCGAGGGCGTCCATACGCGCCGTATCATCCGGCGCAGCCCAGAGCGGCCGCGCCGCCAGTACTGCCAGGAAGGTCGCCACCGCCAGCCATCCTCTCCCGGCTCGGGCCCGATCGTTGTTTCCGCCTTGCATGCGAACTCCTTCGAAATTCTCAGCGCACGAGTTCGGGCTCTTCGTGCGCGAGCCCCGTAGTGTCAAAGAACAGGATGCGTGCCTCATGCATGATGTGATCGTCGTAGCGCCAGAAGGGAAGGCCGAGTAGCGAAGCCGTTTGCTCCACTTGCGCCTCATTGCCCCACAGGAAGTGCCAGTTGGCGCGGCGCAAGCCGTGACTGAGGCGGTACTGATGCCAGGCACGCACGTCATCCCCCTGCGGGTCATAGCCGATCACCACAAATTCGCCACGCACCCCGCGCTCATCGAACATGCGCTGCAGCTGTTGCAGTCGTCGCAGGGTCAATGGGCAGGTGCGGTGACAGCGGGCATAGGCCATCGTGACCACCACGTTCTCGCCGCGCAGGGAGTGCAACTCGAAGCGTGCGCCGCTGTCATCGCGCCAGGCATCCGGAATCGCCTCCAGTTGCAGGGCTGCCAGAGGGCTGCTGGCGGATGCTGCGACTGCCGCCACCGGCAGGCACAGCAGCAGCAGGACACCCATCCCATTGCCGCTCGGTCGCAAGTTAGTTGCGGGGCTCATACGCGCGCCGCGCAGTATCGGTTGGATATACATTGTCAAATGCGAGCTTGGTCACACTTGCCGCGTGCCGAAATCGCACCTAGCTCGCACATCTGCTATCGCAGTCTTCTGAGCGGCATCGGGGAGCTCGCGCGGCCGGTACCGCGATCCGCGCGCCCGGGCCATTTGCACCGCCCTAACACGCTCGCAGAAGTTGGGTCTGCGGGCCGCGTTCGCGGGGTATCGAAACTGTGACGCAGATCCAGCGCGGTCGGTCCGGGTTCGCAGTGTCAGCCCCGCCCGTGGTCATAAGATGGCGCGGTCAAACAATGAGTACATTCCTAGACATACTGCGGCTGCGACGCTGGTCAGTCGGCTCGCGGCTGCTGCTGATCAACGGCATGTTGATCCTCGCGCTTGCGACCGTGGCGGTGATCGCGTGGCGCGCGCTGACTGCCCAGAGCGCCGCAATGGCCGAGCTCAGCCTCATCAGCAAGGCCGCCAGATATCACCAAGACGCAGACACGGTGCACGCCAACCTGCGTGCCGATGTCAACGCCGCGTTCGCGACCAGCACGCTCACCGCTGAGGATCGAACGAGCCTGAGCGACTCACTGACCCAGAACGCCAAGGATCTGCGCAGTGACCTGGAAACGCTCGAGCATCTTGACCTGCCGGCGGATCTGACCGAGACCGAAACCCAGGTGCACGCGCTGACGGACGATTTTCTGGCCAAGGCGCTGGAGACCGGTCCGCTCGCGTTGCGCGATCCGCTCGCCGCCCAGCAGTTGTTACCGGCTCTGCGTGCCTCGGGCGACGCACTCGATGGGGGGATGTTGCGCCAGACCGCGGCCTTCACCGGCCATATCACCCGCGCCAGTCAGGAAGCCGCGATCGCCGAGTCCACCGCCAAGCGCTGGTTACTCTCGGCTGCCGTGCTGACCAGCCTGGTCGTGCTTTTCTTGGTCTGGTGGTTGTCGCGCTCCATCCGTTATTCCTTGCGCAAAGTACGGGACGTCGCAGTGACGATCTCAGAAGGCAACCTCAACGTGCGCAGCCCCGTGATGAGTCACGACGAGATCGGTGAGCTCGGGACCGCCATCAACACCATGGCGGACCGGCTCAACGAGGTTATCGGTCGGTTGCGCGCGGAAGCGGATCGTGACGCCTTCGGAACTCAGCTGGTTGAAGCGCTCGAGATGGCCGATACGGAGGAAGAGGTCTATCAGGTGCTGGCGCGGGCGATGAGAATGGTCGACGCGGAGCTGCCCATGGAGCTGCTGCTGGCCGACTCAAGTCGTGCGCATCTCGAGCGCGCCACGCAGAACCCGGTCGCCGGCGCACCCGGTTGCGGGGTCGAATCGCCATTCAGCTGTATGGCGGTGCGCCGCGGCAACCCCGTCTCCTTCCCCGACAGCGAAGCTCTCAATGCGTGTGCGCGCCTGCGGGGTCGGCCGTGCGGCCCGTTATCGGCCATGTGCGTGCCACTGAGTTTCATGGGTCGTTCGCTCGGGGTACTGCATGCGACCGGGCCGGTCGGAAAGCCGCCAACCGCACGCCAGGCGGCACAACTGACCACCTTGGGCATCCAAGCCGGTGCGCGCATCGGCACCGTGCGGGCTTTCAGCAGCACCCAGCGCAAAGCCACCACCGATAGCCTCACCGGACTGCCTAATCGCCGCTCGGCCGAGGAGCGCGTGCGCCAGCTGCAGGCCGACGGACGCCCGTTCGCGCTCGTCATGGCCGACCTCGACCACTTCAAGGCGCTGAACGATTCACGGGGTCACGAGGCTGGCGATCAGGCGTTGCGCCTCTTTGCTGAGACCATGCGCGTGAGTCTGCGCGATGGGGACTTGGCCGCGCGCTGGGGTGGAGAGGAATTCGTGCTGGTCTTGCCGTCCTCCACTGCCGCTCAGGCGGAGGAGGTCGCCAACCGTATTCGCGGCAAACTGGCTGAAAACATGCTGTTGGGCGGCGTGCCAGCCTTCACGGCAAGCTTCGGCATCGCGGACGTCAGTATGGGCGAGCGCTTCGAACAACTACTCAAGCTCGCCGATCAGGCCCTGTACGCTGCCAAAGAAGCCGGCCGTGACTGCGTGGTGATCGCCGGGCGGGCGCCAATCGTCCCGCCGCGCCGGCCCGTCGAGCACCCGGCGTCGCCGGACCTGAGCCTCATCGCGCGCGCCGACTAGACCTCACCACCTATCTTTGGCTGCGCAGCCTCTCGGCTCCGTCCGTGAGGAAAGCCGATGGCGACGCGCACTAGGTGACTAGATCGCGGTATGCATGCCAAGTCGCCAGCCCGAGCCAGGGTGCGACCACCACCATGCCAAGCAGCAGGGTCGCGAAGCCGAGCGCATTGACCGCGACGATCAGCGCGGCCCAAACGAACATCGCCGGAAGATTGGCAACCACCGTCCGCACGCTGGTGCGCACCGCATCCGAGGCACGCACGTGCCGATCGAGTAGCATCGGCACGCTCACCACCGACAGCACAAACACCAGCAGGGCGAGCACGAACCCGCACCCAAAGTAGGCGGTCCATTGAGCCGGGCTGAGATGCGAGGCCCCACCCCACAGCGCCACGGCGAGACTCGGGGCCGAGTTGCTGAAGACGGTTTGTAGCAGTACGGCCGAAGCCACAAACCACACGAGCGCGATGATCGCAAGCAGGAGTCCGAAATGCAGCAGACCATCGGCGTCGCGGGTCAGCGAGCGGAGCGAATCATCGAAGCCCGTAGGCTCGCGCGCGGCACGGCGCCGCGCGAGCTCACACAACCCACTCGTCATCACCGGGCCTACCAAGAGGTAGCCGGTGACCGCGGCGGCGACCAGATAGAGGTGCGAACTGCCCAGCATCAGGAGTATCCCGCCAAGCAATGCGATGAGCGCCCCGTGCGCAAAAGCAGGGCTACCGATGGCCTTCAGATCCCGCCAGCCTTGGGCTAGCCACAGCCAGGGACGCCCGACATCCACATGACGAATTTCGGGCTTTAGACTCGGGGCCGAGGCCGTAGTGATCGACGTGGTCATCGGGCCCTCCTGCAAGTGCAGTGGCACAGACACACTCGTCGCCCCGACTATACGCCTACCGGCCGGACGCGCCATGGCTAGCGCCGCTCCATGGTCCTAAACTTCCGCTGTGCGCCCCCGTAGCTCAGTGGATAGAGCGACCGCCTCCTAAGCGGTAGGTCGTCGGTTCAACTCCGGCCGGGGGCGCCA
>JAFAPI010000153.1 GCA_019247195.1 Gammaproteobacteria bacterium | reverse complement strand
CGCGCGCGCGGCCTGCATGACCTCGATCAGGGCGCCGCGGTAGCGCTCGAGGTCCGCGCTCGTCTTGGTCTCCGTGGCGCACACCAGCAGCGCCGCGCCGAGCTCGGGGTAATAGGGGGCGAGGTCGAGGCCGCCGTGGATGCCGCGCGCGGCGAGGGCGCGCAACAGCGGCGCGACCGGCCGGTCGAGCTGCAGCACCGCCTCGTGGAAGAACGGACCGGTGAAGAGCGGCCGCACCCCCGGGACGCGCGTGAGCGCGGTCACGAGCTCGCGGGTTCTGGCGTGGGCCGCCGCCGCGGTCCGCGCCAGGCCCTGCGGGCCCATGATGCTCATGTAGATGGTGGCCGCCGTCATCAGCAGCCCCTGGTTGGTGCAGATGTTGGAGGTCGCCTTGGCGCGGCGGATGTGCTGCTCGCGCGCCTGCAGCGTGAGGGTGAAGCCCGGCTTGCCCGCCACGTCGAGCGTGCGCCCGACGATGCGCCCGGGCATCTGCCGCACGTGCTCGAGGCGCGCGGTCATGAAGCCAAAGTAAGGACCGCCCGAGGACAGCGGCACCCCGAGCGGCTGTCCTTCCCCGACCGCGATGTCCGCGCCGCGCACGCCCCAGCTGCCGGGGGGCTTGAGCAGCGCGAGCGCGGTCGGGTTGACCACGCCGATCACCAGCGCCCCGCGCGCGTGCGCCCAGTCGGTGAGCGCATCGACATCCTCCAGGCGGCCGAAGAAGTTCGGCTGCGGGATGATGAGCGCGGTGATGTCCTCGCCCTCGAAGCGCTTGAGCGCCGCAGGCACCGTGGCGCCGCTCTCGGTGCAGAAAGGGATCTCCTCGAGCCGCAGCCCCTGGTTCCGCGTCTGCGCGAGCGCCACGCGCCGGTAATGCGGGTGGACGGTGGCGGGCACCAGGATGCGGGCGGACTTGGAGCGGCGGTTGGCCCGCACCGCCATCAGCGCCGCCTCCGCCATCGCCGAGGCGCCGTCGTACATCGAGGCGTTGGCCACCTCCATGCCGGTGAGGCGGGCGATCATGCTCTGGAACTCGTAGATCATCTGCAGCGTCCCCTGGCTCGCCTCGGCCTGGTAGGGGGTATAGGCGCTGTAGAACTCCCCGCGTGTGGTGATGGCCCACACGGCGGCGGGGATGTGATGCTCGTAGGCCCCGGCCCCGATGAAGCTGAGCGCGAGTCCGTCGCGCCGGGCGCGCTCGCTCATGAGCCGCCCCACCTCCATCTCGTTGAGCGCCGGCGGGACCCCGGCCAGCGCGCCGATGCGCAGCCCCGGCGGGATCTCATCGAAGAGCTCCTCGAGGCTCTGCGCGCCGATCGCCGCCAGCATGGCGCGCGTCTCCGCCTCGGTGTGGGGAATGAAGGCCATCAGCCGCCCTCCGCCGTCAGCACCTTCTCGTAGTCGGCGGCCGAGAGCAGGCCCGCCGCGGCGAGCGCGCCCGGCGCCGGCCGCAGCCGCAGCAGCCAGCCCTTGCCATACGCATCCGCGTTGACCGTCTCCGGCGCCGCGGCGAGCTCGGGGTTGCCCGCGGTGATCTCCCCGCCGAGGGGCGCGTAGACATCGGAGGCCGCCTTCACCGATTCCACCACCGCGCAGGCCTCGCCCGGCTGGACGGTGCGGCCGGCCTCGGGCACCTCGACGAACACGAGGTCGCCGAGGGCGTGCTGGGCGTGGTCGGTGATGCCGATCTCCACCGTGCCGTCGGGCAGCGTGCGCACCCACTCGTGCGACTTGGTGTAGCGCAGCTCTTGCGGGACGTTGCTCATGGAATCCCTTTGCTGTCAGGAAATGAGTGACTTGCCGTGGCGCACGAAGGGCGGGCGCACGATGCGCGCCGGCAGCTGCCTGCCGCGGATCTCGACCTGCACGCTGCCGCGGCTGTCCGCCGGCACGCGCGCGAGCGCGATGGACCGCTCGAGGGTCGGCGAGAACGTGCCGCTCGTGATCTCCCCTGCCCCGCCCTGCGCGGTGCTCACGCGCTGGTGGCTGCGCAGCACGCCGCGGTCCTCGAGCACGAGGCCCACCAGGCGCCGCGCCGCGCCCTCGCGCTGGATGCGCTCGAGCGCGGCGCGCCCGATGAAGTCGCGCTGCGCGGGCTCGAGCGCCACCGTCCAGCCGAGATTGCTCTCGTAGGGGTGGGTGGACTCGTCCATGTCGTTGCCGTAGAGGTTCATGCCTGCCTCGAGGCGCAGGGTGTCGCGCGCGCCCAGGCCGCAGGAGGCGACCCCGAGCGCGTTCAGGCTGCGCCACGCCGGCACCGCCTCCGCCGCCGGCAGCATGATCTCGAAGCCGGCCTCGCCGGTGTAGCCGGTGCGCGCGACGAACCAGCTGCCGAGCTCGCGCCCGGTGAACACCGGCAGGGCCAGGGCCGCTTCGGCCTGCGCCGCCGGCAGGAGCCGCGCCGCCTTGGCGCGCGCCTCCGGTCCCTGCACCGCGAGCATCGCGAGGTCGGTGCGCTCGGTGACCTCGACACCGAACTCGGCGGCGTGGCGGCGGATCCAGGCGAGATCCTTGTCGCGCGTGCCGGCGTTGACCACCAGGCGCAGGAAGCGCTCGTCGAGGAAGTAGACGATCAGGTCATCGAGCACCCCGCCCGCCTCGTTCAGCATGCAGCTGTAGAGGGCGCGGCCGGGGGCCGTGAGCCGGGCGACGTCATTGGCCAGCAGCCGCTGCAGGAAGGCGCGCGCGCGCTCCCCGCGCAGGTCCACCACGCACATGTGCGAGACGTCGAACACGCCGGCCGCGCGGCGCACCGCGTGGTGCTCGCCGATCTGCGAGCTGTACTGCACCGGCATGTCCCAGCCGCCGAAGTCGACGAGCCGCGCCTGCAGTTCCTGATGGAGCTTGAAAAGGGGAGTCTGTCTTGCCACCGACACTCCGAACCGGCCACGAGTTGCGGCGGCAGCGGGGCGCCACGCGCCGCTGGCCGCCGCCCTTCTGTCCCTGTGACCTGAGAGATCAGGCGCCCGCGCGCCGCTCCCCTTCGGTGGATGGCACCTGCGCCATCGCTCTCCAGAAGCCCCGCGGCCCGCGCCGCCGTCTGCCGTTCTCGGTGCCTGAGCGTTTCCGGGCGGAAGTTGCGCCTTCGGCGTTCCGGCCTGCGGCCGGACTCTCTCCGGACAGACTGTTTCGGGCGGGCCGGATGATAGCAGGCCCTGCCGCCAGCCGCCCGCGCGATCCACGGTAGAATCCGCCTCCGAGAGCGCAAGGACCTACGTGAGCATCCAGCGTCGTTCCACGGTGGCCGTGACCATCGGCACGGTCCGCGTCGGCGGCGGTGCGCCGATCGTGGTGCAGTCGATGACCAATACCGACACCGCGGACGTTGCCGCCACGGCGCAGCAGGTGCAGGCGCTCGCGCGCGCCGGCTCAGAGCTGGTGCGCGTCACGGTCAACACCGCGGAGGCGGCGGCCGCCGTGGCGCCGCTGCGCGAGCGCCTCGAGCAGGCCGGTGTCACGGTGCCGCTGATCGGCGACTTTCATTTCAACGGTCACAAGCTGCTGGCCGAGCACCCCGCCTGCGCGCAGGCGCTCGCCAAGTACCGCATCAACCCCGGCAACGTCGGTCGCGGCAGCAAGCGCGACCCGCAGTTCGCGCAGATGATCGAGACCGCCTGCCGCTACGGCAAGCCGGTGCGCATCGGCGTCAACTGGGGGAGCCTCGATGCGGAGCTGCTGACGCGCCTCATGGACGAGAACTCGCAGCGCGCCGCGCCGCGCGGCGCCCAGGAGGTGATGCGCGAGGCAGTGGTGCAGTCGGCCCTCTCGAGCGCCGCGCGTGCCGAGGAGCTCGGGCTCGCGCACGAGCGCATCGTGCTCTCGGCCAAGGTGAGCGGCGTGCAGGACCTGATCGCCATCTACCGTGACCTTGCCAGCCGCTGCGACTACCCCCTGCACCTCGGCCTCACCGAGGCCGGCATGGGCTCGAAGGGCATCGTCGCGTCCACCGCCGGCATGGCGGTGCTGCTGCAGGAAGGCATCGGCGACACCATCCGTGTCTCCCTCACCCCCGAGCCCGCGGGCGATCGCACCCAGGAGGTGCAGGTCGCGCAGGAGATCCTGCAGACCATGGGCCTGCGCTCCTTCGCCCCGCTGGTGGTCGCCTGCCCCGGCTGCGGCCGCACCACCAGCACGGTCTTCCAGCAGCTCGCGCAGCGCATCCAGGCGCACATCCGCGAGCGCATGCCGCAGTGGCGGCAGGACTACGCGGGCGTCGAGGACATGCGCGTCGCGGTGATGGGCTGCGTGGTCAACGGGCCCGGCGAGAGCCGCCATGCGAACATCGGCATCAGCCTGCCGGGCACCGGCGAGCGCCCGGTGGCGCCGGTCTACGAGGACGGGGAGAAGACCGTGACCTTAAAGGGCGAGCGCATCGCCGAGGAGTTCCAGCAGCTGGTCGAGCAGTACGTGGCGCGCCGCTACGCACGCCGGGCGGACCGGTGAGCACGCTCGCCGAGCGGCGCTGCAAGCCGTGCGAGGGCGGCATCGCGCCCCTGGAGGGCGCCGCCGCGCAGCAGCTGCTCGGGCAGCTCGCCCCCGGCTGGCAGCTGGCCGCCGACGGGCGCAGCCTCACCCGCGCCTACGCCTTCCGCGACTTCTACCGCACGATGAGCTTCGTCAACGCCATCGCCCACATCGCCAACGTCGAGGACCACCATCCGGATCTCGAGGTCGGCTACAACTACTGTCGCGTGCGCTTCACCACCCACGCCATCGGCGGGCTATCGGAGAATGACTTCGTGTGTGCGGCGAAGATCGACCGGCTGGAGGCCTAGCGCGCCGCGCGCGGCAGCTCCCCGGTGACACCGAGGGCGCGGCGGATGAAGAGGCGGCGCAGCTCCTCGTGCCGATTGACGAGCGCAAGCCCGCCCTGCGCGAGGCGCGCCACGGGCCCGGTGCCGTGGGCCAGCAGCCGGTCGAACGCCTCGATCGCGCCGGCCATCAGCGCCACCTCGCTCTTGCGCCAGCGCTCGTAACCGCGCAGCACGCCCAGCGAGCCGGGGTCTTCGCGACGGCGAACCGCCTGCGCCACGCCCTCGGCCAGGGCCGCCGCATCGAGCAGCCCGAGGTTGACGCCCTGGCCGGCGAGCGGATGCACCACGTGGGCGGCGTCCCCGAGGAGGGCGATCCGCTCGCTCACGTAGTGCGGCGCGTGCAGCCGCAGCAGCTCGAAGTCGCGCCGCTCGCTGACGAGCGTGATGTTTCCCAGCGCGAGGTCGGAGGCGGCGTCCAGCGCCGCGGCAAACTCCCCCTCGCTCAGGGCGAGCAGCTGTCGGGCGCGCGGCTCATCCACCGACCAGACGATCGAGCTGTGGCCATCGGCGAGCGGCAGAAAGGCGAGCGTGCCGTCGCGCAGGAAGCGCTGCCAGGCGGTGAGCTCGTGGGCGCGCGCGGTGGCGACGTTCGCCACCAGCGCCCGCTGGCGGTAGGCACTGACCTCGGCCGGTAGTCCGGCGGCCTCGCGCACCGCCGAGCGCGCCCCGTCCGCGCCGAGCAGCAGGCGCGCCGTGAGCGGCGGCCCGCTCGTCCGCACGGTGAGGGCATCGGCTCCGCGCTCGAGGCCCGCGAAGGCGAGCGGCTCGAGCCTGCCGCCGGCGCGGCGGAAGGCGTCGAGCAGCGCCCACTGCAGCAGGCGGCTCTCGAGGATGTAGCCGAGGTTCGGCTCACCGGCATCGGCCGCATCGAACAGCAGAGCGCCCTCGCTGAAGGGCGCGACGCGCTCATGCCACACGCGCATGCGCTCATAGGCGGCGACCCGCGAGCCCGCGAGGCCCGGCCACGCCCCGGCACTGCGCAGGATCCGCTCACTGGCGCGCGAGAGCGCGACGACCCGGCTGTCGGTCGCGGCGCCCGCCTCGGGGGCGGCCACCGGCTGCGGCTCGAGCAGCGTGACCGACAGACCGGCCTGCGCGAGCAAGGTCGCCGCACAGGCCCCGACCGGCCCCCCGCCCACCACGACCACGTCAGGCACGACGCACCGGCAGGCCGCGGGCGAGCCGCGGGGTCGGTCCGGCGAAGCCCAGGCTGACTCGTGCCAGCGCCGCCTTCGCGGGCGGCAGCAGGTCGAAGGCGAGGAGCCCGAGGTCGCGCAGCCCTGCGACGCCGGGCCGCGTGTCCCCGAAGAGGCGCACGAGACCGTCGGTGAAGCGCGTCACCCCGCGTCGATCTGCGGCGCGCCAGCGCGCGAAGCGCTCCAGCACCTCCGCGGCACCCGGATCGAGCGCGCTGGCCACGCACTCCGCGAGCATCGCCGCATCGCGCAGGCCGAGGTTGAAGCCCTGGCCCGCCACCGGGTGCAGCGCCTGCGCGGCGTTGCCGATGAGGACGCTGCGCACGCCGACGGCCTCGCGCGCGCGTGTGAGTCTGAGCGGGTAGGCGGCGCGCCGCCCGGCCCGGGTGAAGCGCCCGGCCCGCCAACCAAACGCCTGCTGCAGCCGCGCGAGGTAGCCCGCCTCATCCAGGGCCAGGAGCGCGGGGGCCTCGGCCGCAGGCACCGCCCACACCACCGTACGGCCCCCGTCGGCGAGCGGCAGCACGGCGAGCGGACCGGAAGGCGTGAAGCGCTCGAAGGCCTGATCCGCGTGCGGCGCATCGCTCGCGACGTTGGCCACGACGGCGACCTGGCCGTAGTCCTCGATGAGCGCGCCGATGCCGGCCGCGAGGCGCACCTGCGAGTGCGCACCGTCAGCCCCCACCATGAGGCGCGCGCTCGCCGGCCGCGGCGCGGAATCGCCGGCCTGGATATCGAAGGAGACGCCCTCGGCCGTGACCCGTAGGTCGGTGATCGTGGCCGGCACGTGCAGCGCGAGACCCGGCGTGTTGCGCAGACGCCCCCACAGGGCCGCGCCGAGCTGCGCGTTGGGGACGACGTAGCCGAACGCCTCGAGCCCGTGCTCGGAGGCCGCCAGGCGCGCGAAGCCGAAACGCCCGGCGTCCGAGACATGGATGGCGCGGATCGGTGCGGCCTGCGCGGCGAGCTCGCCCCAGATGCCGAGCGACTCGAGGATGCGCCGCGAGGCGTTACCGAGCGCGGTGGTGCGGGTATCGAAGCTCGTGTGCCCCTCGGCCTCGGGGGGCAGACTCTCGATGAGCGCGAGGCTCAGTCCGGTGCCGGCGAGCGCCGCGGCGAGGCTCGCCCCGACCATGCCGCCGCCGACGATGGCGAGGTCATACCCCGGAACGCTGCCCATGGGAGAAAACCCTCAGCCGCGCGCCATCAGCGCTTCGATCTGGTCCGGGTCCTTGGGCGCGCGGGCGCTCAGCACCTCGGCGCCGCCCTTGGTGACCAGCACGTCATCCTCGATGCGGATGCCGATGTTGCGGAAGCGTTTCGGAACCCCGCGCGCGCCGGCCGGCAGGTAGATCCCGGGCTCGATGGTGAGGACCATGCCAGGCTCGAGCACCCGCCATTCATCGCCGATCTTGTAATCGCCCACGTCGTGGACGTCGAGACCGAGCCAATGGCCGGTGCGGTGCATGAAGTAGCGGCGGTAAGCGCCGCTCTTGATGAGCGCCGGCACGCGGCCGCGCAGCAGCCCGAGCCGGACCAGCCCCTGGGTGATGACGCGCACCGCCGCCTCGTGCGGCTCATTCCAGTGACGCCCGGGTCGCACCCGGGCGATCGCGGCGCGGTTCGCCTCGAGCACCACCTGGTAGACGGCGCGCTGGGCGGGACTGAAGCGCCCGTTGACCGGAATCGTGCGCGTGATGTCCGAGGCGTAGCTCTGGTACTCGCAGCCGGCGTCGATCAGCAGCAGCTCGCCGCTGACCAGCGGCGCGTCGTTGGCGCGGTAGTGGAGCGTGCAGCTGTTCGCGCCCCCGCCGACGATGGGCGGGTAGGCGAACTCGGCATTGTGGCGCCGGAACTCGTGCAGCAGCTCCGCCGTCACCTGGTACTCGGTCGCGCCGGGACGCACGAACCGCATGGCGCGCACGTGGGCACGCGCGCTGATGCGCGCCGCGGTGCGCATGAGCTCGAGCTCGCGGCGCGACTTGTAGAGGCGCAGATCGTGCAGCACGTGATCGAGCGCCACCAGCTCCTGCGGCGGGTGGCGGCCGTTCTTCGCCTGGGTGCGCAGCCCGTTCACCCAGCCGAGCACGCGCTGGTCGAAGTCGGCGTACACGCCCATGCTGTAGAAGACCCGCGCCCGGTTCTCCATGAGCCCGGGCAGGATCTCGTCGAGGTCCCCGATCGGGAAGGCATCATCCGCGCCGTGCTCGCGCTTCGCCCCCGCCGGGCCCGCGCGCCGGCCATCCCACGCCTCGCGCTCGGGATCGCGCTCGCGCACGAAGAGGATGTACTCCGCCCGCGCGCGGCCGGGCACGAGCACCGCCACGCCTTCGGGCTCGGCGAAGCCGGTGAGGTAGTGGAAGTCGCTGTCCTGGCGGTAGGGGTACTCGACGTCGTTGTTGCGGTGGCGCACCGGCGCGGCCGGCAGCACGGCGATGCCGTCGCGCCCCACCAGGCGCATCAGCTGGCGGCGCCGCCGCGCGAACTCCTCTCTCGGCAGACTCACGCGAGGTGTTCCGTCAGTGCAGCGGGGCGGCGCTCGGGGAGGTGGCGCGCCGCGCGCCGGCGAGCTCCTCGAACAAGAGCTGCACGCCGACGCGCACGAACTCCACCAGCTCGGCGTAGGCGGCCTCGTTCGACTCCTCGCCCTGCGCCGCGTCGACCGCGGCGCGGCTGATCTCGGTGAAATCGCGCACGATCTCGCCGACCTCGCCCGGCAGCTCGGTGCCATCGGTGATGCGGCCGGCGCCGAGCCCGTAGAGGAAGCCCTGGCACCACTGCGCGAGCGCCGCGGTGCGCTCCTCGAGCGGCTGCGCGTCATTCGGCAGCAGCAGCTCGAACTCCATGTCCGGCTGCAGCAGTGCCCCGGCGGTGGCGCCGTACAGCTCGCGCAGCGGCTCGGCACTGCCGCCGCTGCCGACCGCGGGCAGGATCTCGTGCAGCCAGTCCTCGAAGCGGTAGCCGGCCGCGCCGCACAGGCAGCCGGCGAGCGTGCCGTGCGCCTCGGCGGCGTCGGCGAGGGAGTGCTGCCGCTCGAGCAGCTGCTGCACGTCTTTGTACTCGGGCTGCATCATGTCAAAGCGACACTCATTATAATTGACCGTGAGAAGAGCGCCGCTCTATAGTCCTCGCATGAGCGACGGCACAAAAACACAACTCGATCTCGAGCTTACGCGCCTCACCAAGAGGATCGATGAGCTGATCGCGATCGTGCAGCAGCTCAAGGACGAGAACCGCGCGCTGCGCGCGCGCCACGAGTCCCTCGCCGGCGAGCGGGCCGCGCTCATGCACAAGAACGAGCAGGTGCGCACCCGCGTCGAGGCCATGATCGGGCGGCTGAAGACCCTGGAGCATGGCACGTGAGCCAGGCCGAGCCCGCGCGGGTGAGCGTGCGCATCATGGAGAAGGAGTACATGGTGTCCTGCCCGTACGAGGAGCGCTCCGCGCTGCTCGACGCGGCGGAGTTCCTCACCAGCAAGATGCGCGAGATCCGCGACAGCGGCAAGGTCGTCGGGCACGACCGCATCGCGGTGATGGCGGCGCTCAACCTCGCACACGAGTTCCTCAAGGGCCGCGATCGCGAGAGCAAGCTCGATAGCGGCGTCGGCCACAAGGTCCGCAGCCTGCGCGAGAAGGTCGAGAGCGCGCTGGAAAAAGGTCAGCAGCTGGAGCTCTGAGATCCCGTGCTTGCCCTACAAGCACGCCGCGGCTGCTTCGTGTAGAGTCATCCCGGCGTCGCCTGCGGTGTTCGACAAGCGGACCGGGTTACCTCGGACCCTAATTGAAACACCCTTGGGACTCAGGGCTTGCGTGCAGCGCTGTGCATGTCCGCCTTCGAGCGGGAAGCCTTACTCTGCCGCAGCTCGTCCCACTTGTTGCTCCGGTTCGAGAGCAACGGTTCGCACCGGCACAGGCGGGTGACGCCACCTGACTCATCGCCGGCCGCGCGCCGGGCGCTGCGCACGGCGCTCAATGCCGCCCGCTGCGCGCTCAGCCCCGGGGAGCGCGCGCGCGCCGCGCGCCTCATCGCGCAGCACGCCGAGCGCGCACTGCCGCTGCGCGCCGGGGC
>JAFAPI010000150.1 GCA_019247195.1 Gammaproteobacteria bacterium | reverse complement strand
GTCACCGGCACGGGCTCGGGCGAGCTGCTGTGTGCGCTCGCGCTCGTGTGCGCTCGCGAGGGGGGCGAGGTCATCGCCGCGCAGCCCACTTACCTGGAGCTGACCGACTACGCCCGCGGCTGCGGCGCGGAGGTGCGTTTCGTGCCGGTGGATGCCGAGCTGCGCCACGATCTGGGGGCGATGGCGGCGGCGGCCTCGCCGCGCACGCGCGGCATGTACCTGTGCAATCCCAACAACCCGACCGGCACGGCGTTGCCGGCTGACGCGTTGCGGCAGTTCATCCGCGCCCTGCCGGCGCAGGTGCTGCCGATCGTCGATGAGGCCTACATGGACTTCGCCACCGCCCCCGGGGTGGCCTCGGTGGCCGACCTGGTGCGCGGGGAGCGGCCGGTGGTCGTGCTGCGTACGTTCTCCAAGATCCACGGCATGGCGGGCATGCGCATGGGGTATGCCATCGCGCCGCCGCAACTCGCGCGTTCCTTGCGCGCCGCGCGCATGACGACGCCCAACCTGCTCGCGGTGCGCGCCGCACGCGCCAGCCTCGAAGATCAAGAGTTCCTCGCCGCGACACGCAGCCGCATCCTCGCCAGCCGTACGCGCATCACCACCGAGCTCGCCCGGCAGCGGCTGCGCTACGCCGAGCCGCAGGGCAACTTCGTGTTCTTCGACACGGGCATGCCGCTCGCGACCTTCACGGCGCGCATGAAGGCCCGCAATATCCTGGTGGGGCGGCTGTTTCCGCCCTTCGACAGCTGGTGCCGGCTCACCATCGGCACCGAGCCTGAGGTCGCGGCCTTCCTTAAGGCGCTGGCGGCGAGCCTGTCGGCCTGAGGCCTCAGCCCTCCAGCAACAGGCTCATGCAGGTGAGGGCCGCCTCCGCCTTGTGGAGTTCATCCACCGGCAGCGTGCGCAGCGCGAGCCCGAGCGCCGCCAGTCGCTCGCGCGTGCGCGGATAGGCGGCGCTCACCAGCGTCGTCCCGGCCACGGTCAGGGTATTCGCCCCGTAGGGCTCCGTGGGGTCGACCGGCACCACGCGCGCCGCCTCGAAGTCACGCGCCTCGACCCACCCGGGGTTGAGCAGCAGCAGGTCGGGCGGCACAAAGGTCACCGCGCTCTTCAGGTGCAGGCAGCCGTGCATCGGCACGGCTCGCACCGCATAACCGTGCGGCGCGAGATGGCCGCGCAGCTGCTCCATCCCCTGCGCGTTGCTGCGCGCCGAGGCGCCGACGTAGAAGGTGCGGCCGACCTGCAGCACGTCCCCGCCCTCGAGCGTGCCGGGTGCCTCGATGCGCGCCACCGGCACGTGCCCGGCGAGCGCCTGGGCGACCGACTCCACCTCGGCGCGGCGCGCGGCGGCTCCCGGGCGCGTGACGACGGCCAGTTCGGGCGCTATGACGGCGGTGTCCTCGACGAACACTCCGTCCGGATGCGAGGGCAGCTCGGGGAGCCAGCGCACCTCGCAACCGAGCTCCCCGAGCGTGCGCACGTAGCCCGCGTGCTGCTCGAGCGCGCGCCGCGCATCGATCGGCTCGCGGGCGAGGAAGCTGAGCTCACAGCCCTCGAGCCGCGCACTCGGCTGGCGCACCCACGCGATGGTCATGGGGCGGAGTATAGCCGCGCAACCGCTCGACACTGGACGACGGGCTACCTAGTGTAGGCGGTGATGGGTGAGCTGCTGCACCTGCCCGCGAGCGACTGGGCGCTGTCGGTCGCGCTCGGCGTCGCACTGGCGGCGGCGGTAGGCCTGCGCATATTCGTGCCCACGCTGATCGTCAGTGTCGCTGCCTACAGCGGCCACCTCGCGCTCGCGCCCGGCTTTGCGTGGCTCGCCAGCGCCCCTGCCGTGCTCGCCCTCAGCCTCGCCGCGCTGCTCGAGGTGGGGGCCTACTGGATACCCGGTCTCGATCACCTCCTCGATGTGCTCGCCGCGCCGGTGGCGGTGATCGCCGGCAGCGTGCTCGCGGCGTCGGTGATGGTCGACCTGCCGCCACTCGTGCGCTGGACGATGGCCCTGATCGTCGGGGGCGGGGCGGCGGGTCTCACCCACGGGCTCACGGCGCTGCTGCGCCTGAAGACCGGTGCGGTGAGCGGTGGACTCGCCAATCCGCTGGTGGCGGGCGGGGAGCTCGGGGGGGCGATCGCACTCTCTCTGCTGGCGCTCGCCGCACCCCTCCTCGCCGCGCTGCTCCTCGGGGCGGGCGCGCTGTGGATGCTGAGTCGCCTGCGCGGGCACCGCCGCACGCAGCACCCGGGTGGGACGCCGCCAGATGGCCCCGGCTGATCAGCCCGTGGCCGCCTGGGGCGGACCGGCCTCGTAGGGAGCGGTGGCGGCGGAGGGAAGGTGGGCGAGGTCCGTGCAGCGCAGGTAGTCCCCCATCGTGCTGCCGGTGCAGCGCGAATCCACGTTGCGCGCACCCCGCAGCGCGGTGGCGTCATCCAGGTTCACGATGCGGAAGTCGATGCTGAAGCGCGTGCGGCGCGAGGTGTTAGGGACGGTCGAGTGCAGCTGCGCCGCCGAGAAGAGCAGGATCCCCCCGGGCGGTGGCAGCACCCGCACGTCCGGCTGCAGCTCCACGGGCTCGAGCGCCTTCGGCTGCGGGCGGGTGTCGGCGTTGATCTGCTGCGCGGCATTGAAGCGGCTGGTGCGGTTCCACTCCTGGTAGTTATAGATCTCGGAGCTGTTGCGCACCGGCTGCGCGAAGTAGCGCGAGTGGAAGGCCATGCAGTTGTCGGGGCTGAGCGCGGTGATCGGCAGCCAGCAGTTGATCTGGCAGAAAGGCGCTGAGTACCAGGTGTCGCGGTGCGGGTGGAAGGCGTAGGCGATGCCGGTGGTGAGGTACTCATCGCTGGTCGCCGAGCGCAGCCGCGGCACGTCGAAATATGTCTTGTGCGGATCGCACCCCAGGCGCTGCAGCAGGGCCGGCAGCAGCCGCTTGCACTCGGGGTGATGGATGAACTTCGGCTTGAGTTCGCCCAGCAGGGCGGCGAAGTCTGCGACCGGCATCGAGTACTGCGCCAGCTCCGGATCGTGCGGCGCGAAGGCCTGGCGGAGCATCTCGCGGGCGAAGGCCACCAGCTCGAGTGACTCGGGGCTGGGGGCGTAGACGAACAGGTCCCCCTGGTAGAGGCGGTGCCGGCGCTCGTCGTCCGTGAGGTTGGCGTCCAGGTAAAGGGCCGTCATGGCGCCTCATCGTACCGAGTCGGAGGTCGGCTGCGCCAATCGCGGCCCGGAGCTTGACGACCCGCGCCCCGCCTAGGATCGTTGTGCGGGTGAGACGGGCCAGGACTGCAATCGTCACCGGGGCCACCTCCGGCATCGGCGCCGCCATTGCGGCCGCCCTGGCGGGGGCGGGCTTCCGCGTCTTCCTGATCGGCCGGGACGAGACGCGCCTCGCGCGCGCGGCCCGCCGACTGCCACGGCGCGGGCTCGCGGGCACGGCCCGGGCCGACCTCGCCCGCGTGAGCGAGGTCCGCCAGCTCCTCGACACGCTCGCCGAGTGCTGCCCGCGCGTGGACGTCCTGGTGCATGCGGCCGGCGAGTACGGCTGGACCCAGCCCGGCGAGCTCGCCAGTCCCGCTTTTGAGACGCTGTTCGCCGTCAACGTGCGCGCGCCCTACCTGCTGACCCAGGGACTGTTGCCTTCGCTCGCGCGCGCCCGCGGCCAGGTCATCCTCATCAACTCGAGCATCGTCAGGAGTCCCGGCGTGGGCGTGGCGGCATTCAAGGCGACGCAGCACGCCCTGCAGGGGCTCACCGACAGCCTGCGGCAGGACCTCAACCGCCGCCGCATCCGCGTGACCAGCCTCTACCCGGGCCGCACCGCCACGCCGCGCATGCGCCGCATCTATGCCCACGAGGGCAGACGCTACCAGCCGGCGGGGCTGCTGAGCCCGCGCGCGGTGGCGCGCGTGGTGCTCGCGGTGATCGAGCTGTCCGATGCGGCGGAGATCACCGATGTTCACCTGCGCTCCTTGAGGGCGTACTAAGCCAGCGCGGGGCTGGCGCGCAAGGCGCGCCCGCGCCTGGCATCAAAGGCGCGGCCGCGGTACCTCGCGCGCGGCGAGACGCAGGCAGCTGAGAAAGGCGCTGGCGGCCGGCGGCAGATCGCCCGGCGCGCGCAGGATGGCGCCCACCGGGGTCTCGAGCGAGGGCAGCCGGACCGGCAGGATGGCGAGCAGTCCGTGCTCCACGTCATCGAGTGCGACGTGATAGGGCATCACCCCGATGCAGTCCGACTTCCGCAACAGCACGCGGTTGGTGAGGACGGAGACTGACTCGATGACGTTGCGCGGCACCGCCGCGTTTGCCGCGACGAAGGCGCGCTCGATCTGCCGCCGCAGCGCGGTCTCCGGCGCCGGCATCAGCCAGGGCAGCTCGCTCAGATCGGCCAGGCGCAGCCGCCGGCGGCGCGTCAGCGCGTGGCCGCAGCGGGTGACCAGGCAGATCGGCTCGGCGTAGAACTCCTCATAGATGAGCCCCGGACTGCGCGACTCCTGGGGCAGTCGGCCGAGCACCATGTCGAGGTCTCCCGCGAGGAGCGCCGGCACGAGCAGATCGTAGGTGCCGACGCTGACGCTGATGGCGACTCCGGGGCGCTCCGCCTTGAGCAGCACGATCGCATCGGGGAGGATGCTCGCAGAGGCCGCCAGCAGGGTGCCGACACTGACCTTGCCGCTGTAGCCCGCGCGCAGGCTCTCGACCTCCTCCGCGGCGTGTCGCAGCTGGGCCAGGACGACCTTGGCATGGCGCGCCAGGATGTCGCCGTAGGCGCTCGCACGCAGGCCGCGGTTCGTCCGCTCAAACAGCGCGACGCCTACCGTCTTCTCCATCTCCTGCAGCGCCTTGGTCACGCTCGGCTGGCTCAGGTTCAGGCGCCGGGCGGCGCGCAGGATGCTGCGCGACTGGTGCAGCTCGGCGAGCAGCTCCAGGTGGCGCAGGCGGAACTTGCGGGCAATCCAGCGCTCGAGGCGGGCGGAGCTCATCCGGGGCGCTTCCTGTGAAGGACAGCGCCGGATGATACCCGCTGGATCAGGCGCTCAGTCGCTCCGGTGCCCGCCGGGCGAGGGGCTGCTGGATGGCGAAGAAGCGGGCGGCGTTCTCGTGCAGTACCTTGCTGCGCGCGCTCTCGGCGAGCGAGTTCTGCCCGCGCACCACCGTGCCCACCCGCTGCTCACCGAGCGGGTACGGGTAGTCTGATCCGAGCATGACGCGATCCTCGCCCATGGCGCCGACGAGGAAGGACAGGGCCTCGCCGCTGAACACCGCGGCATCCACGCTGAAACGCTCCACGTAACTTGAGGGCAGGCGCGGGCAATCCTCGCGCACGATGTCGCGGTTGCGCCAGGCGTTGTCGACCCGGCCGAGGAGGTACGGGAAGCTGCCGCCGCCGTGCGCGAAGCACAGCCGCAGCGTGCGCGGCAAGCGCTCGAAGGCGCCGGAGAGGATCAGCCACAGGATCGACAGCTGCGTCTCCGCGGGCATCGCCACGAGCCACGGCAGTTGGTACCGCGCCATGCGCTCCTGGGCCATCATGTCCCACGGATGCACGAACACCGCCGCTCCCTCGGCAGCGCAGTGTTCCAGGAAGCGCAGAATCTCCGGATGGTGCAGCTCGCGCGGCCCCACGTGGTTGCCGATATGCACGCCGATGTGGCCTTCGCGCATCGCCCGGCTGAGCTCCCGGCAGGCCAGCGTCGTATCCTGCAACGGCACCTGACACAGTGACTTCAGGCGCCGCGGCTCCGCCGCGCAGATCTCGCGCGCCGCATCATTGAAGATCCGCGCGCACTCGAGCCCCTGCGCGGCGGGCCGGTCGTAGGCGAACAGCAGCGGCGTGGCGCACATGATCTGCACGTCGACCCCGTCGCGGTCCATGGCTGCAAGTCGCACGCGCGCATCCCAGCACGCCTCGCTGACGGGGCGGAACTCGCGCGCGCCGACCATGAGCATCGCCTGGCCACCCCCGAGGTGCTTCAGCCAGGGCCACTCGCCGCCGAAGCGCTGCGCGAGGTCCGGCCAGCTGCGCGGCAGGAAGTGCGTGTGGATGTCGATCATGACCGTCTCCTTGGTCTCTCGGTCAAGGCCCTGCCGGGCGATACGCGACCGCCTTGATCTCGATGGCGAGGTGCGGGTGCGGCAGCTCGCGCACCGCGACCGTCGTGCGCGCCGGGCCGTCGAAGCCGAAGAATTCGCTGTAGGTGCGGTTGTAGGCGTCGAAGTCCGCCATGTCGGTGAGAAAGGTGCTGATCTCGACGACGTCGGCGAGGGTCGCGCCGGCGCCGGCGAGGATGTCGCGGAGGTTCTCCAGTACCGCCCGGGTCTGGAGCGCGGCGTCGCGCCGCACCGTGCCGTCGGCGCCGATCTTGACCCCGGCGATGGAGTCATCGACGCGCCGCGCGCTGGTCCCCGACACGAAGATGAAATCCCCGGCGCGGCGGAAGTGCGGGAAGGTGCCGCGCGGACGCGCCTTGTCCGGGAGCACCGCGCTGGCCGGGGGCCCGACGGGGCTGCGCTCGGCGCTCATAGCTTGACGCACACGTTCAGGGTCTCGGAGAAGAAGGCGAGCGAGTGCAGGCCGCCCTCGCGGCCGATGCCCGAGAGCCGCGAGCCGCCGAAGGGCACGCGCAGGTCGCGCAGATACCAGTCGTTGACCCAGGCGGTCCCCACCTGCATCTGCCGCGCCACCCGGTGGGCGCGCGACAGGTTCTGGGTCCAGACCGCGGCACACAGCCCGTAGCGGGTGTCGTTGGCCCGGGCCACGGCCTCCTGCTCGGTATCGAAGGGCGCGAGGTGACACACCGGTCCGAAGATCTCCTCGCGGACGCAACGCGCGCCGTCGGGCAGGCCCCGCAGCACCGTCGGCTCGATGAACGCCCCGCCGTCGCGCTCATCGCCAAAGCCGGGCGTGCCACCGCCGCACAGCACCTCGGCCCCCTCCTCGCGCGCCAGACGGTAATAACCCAGCACCTTGTCGCGGTGTGCGCGCGAGATGAGCGGCCCGAGGTCGGCATCCTCGTAGGGGCCGCCGATCTTCAGGCGCCGCGCGCGCTCGGTGAGCGCGGCCGCGAAGCGCTCAAAGAGCGGCCGCTCCACGTAGACGCGCTCCGAGCTCAGGCACACCTGGCCACAGTTGGAGAACACCGAGCGCACCGTGCCGGATAGCGCGGCCTCGAAATC
>JAFAPI010000147.1 GCA_019247195.1 Gammaproteobacteria bacterium | reverse complement strand
GTCAAGAACACGCTGGCACGCAAGGCCCTCGCCGGCACGTCGTTCGAGTCGGTGGGACCGAAGCTGAAGGGTCCACTGGTGCTCGCCTTCGCGAAGGACGATCCGGGCGCGGCGGCGCGCGTGGTGAAGGACTTCGCCAAGGCGAACGACAAGCTGGTGGCGACGCTGGTCGCGCTCGGCGGGCAGGTGCTGCCGGCCGGCGAGCTCGACCGCGTGGCGAGTCTGCCGACCCGTGAGCAGGCGCTGTCGATGCTGCTGGGGGTGCTTAAGGCACCGATCCAGAGGCTCGCCGGCACGCTCGTGGCCCCGGCCTCGAAGCTCGCCCGCACCGTTGCCGCCGTACGCGACCAGAAGCAGGCCGCGGGCGCATAACCGTCCAGAACGATTAGGAGCACTGAAATGGCTGTCAACAAAGACGAAATCCTCGATGCAATTTCCAAGATGACCCTCCTTGAGATCACCGAGCTGGTCTCCGACATGGAGAAGAAGTTCGGGGTCACCGCCGCCGCGCCGGTCGCGGTCGCCGCGGCTCCGGGCGCGGCCGCCGCAGCCGCCCCGGCCGAGGAGAAGACGGAGTTCACCGTCACGCTGAAAGAGTACCCGGCGGACAAGAAGGTGACCGTCATCAAGGTGATCCGCGAGATCACCGGCCTGGGCCTCAAGGAGGCCAAGGATCTGGTCGAAGGCGCGCCCTCCACCGTGAAGGAAGGCGTGAACAAGGCCGATTCCGAAACCATGAAGAAGAAGCTCGAGGACGCCGGCGCGAAGGTGGAGGTCAAGTAATCCTCCGTCCTGAGGCCACCCCACTCCGCGCCCGTGCGGCACCTGGTGCCGCGCGGGGCCGCGGGGCGGGGCCGTTTTGTTTTGCTGGGATGAGATTCGAACCGTTTTCCGCCGACCGCGCCGCTTCCGGGCGCGGCCCGAACCTGAGGTGACCCGATGGCTTATTCCTTCACCGAGAAGAAGCGCATCCGCAAGAACTTTGGCAAGCAGGCGAGCATCCTCGATACGCCCTACCTGCTGGCCATCCAGCTCGACTCCTACCGCAAGTTCCTCCAGCTCGACAAGCCGGAGGACAACCGCGACCCGATCGGCCTGCACGCCGCCTTCCGCAGCGTGTTCCCGATCTCGAGCTACAGCGGCAACGCTTCGCTCGAGTACGTGAGCTACCGGCTCGGCGAGCCGGTGTTCGACGTCAAGGAGTGCCAGCTGCGCGGGCTCACCTACGCCGCGCCGCTGCGCGTCAAGGTGCGCCTCATCGTCCTCGACAAGGAGGCTGCCGGCGCCAAGAAGCCGGTCAAGGACGTGCGCGAGCAGGAGGTGTACCTCGGCGAGCTGCCGCTCATGACCGACAACGGCACCTTCGTCATCAACGGCACCGAGCGCGTCATCGTCTCCCAGCTGCACCGCTCGCCGGGGGTGTTCTTCGACCACGACCGCGGCAAGACCCACTCGTCCGGCAAGCTGCTGTTCTCGGCGCGCATCATCCCCTACCGCGGCTCCTGGCTCGACTTCGAGTTCGACCCCAAGGACTGCGTGTTCGCGCGCATCGACCGCCGGCGCAAGCTGCCGGTGACCATCATCCTGCGCGCCCTCGGCTACAACGAGGCGGAGATCCTCGCCACCTTCTTCGACACCAATACCTTCTACATCGGCCGCGACGAGGTGGCGCTGCAGCTGGTGCCGCAGCGGCTGCGCGGTGAGACCGCGACCTTCGAGATCCGCATCGGCGATCAGGTGATCGTCGAGGAAGGGCGGCGCATCACCGCGCGCCACGTGCGCCAGCTCGAGGAGGCCAAAGTCACCCGGTTGCGCGTGCCGCGCGAGTACGTGTACGGCAAGATCCTGGCGCACGACGTCATCAATACCGAGACCGGCGAGATCCTCGCCAAGGCCAACGAGGTGCTGACCGCCGCCTCGGTGGAGAAGCTGATCGAGGCGGGCATCGCCCAGCTCAACACGCTGTACGTGAACGACCTCGACCGCGGCGCCTACATCTCCGACACGCTGCGGGTCGATCCCACCAAGACGCGCCTCGAGGCGCTGGTGGAGATCTACCGCATGATGCGTCCGGGCGAGCCGCCGACCAAGGATGCGGCCGAGAACCTGTTCGCCAACCTGTTCTTCAACCCCGAGCGCTACGACCTGTCGGGCGTCGGGCGCATGAAGTTCAACCGCCGCGTCGGCCGCAAGGACATCCTCGGCCCCGGCATCCTCTACGACGTCAAGTACGCCAGCTCGCGCCAGGACGAGCTGTCGAAGCGCCTGGTGGCCCAGTACGGCGACATGTCCGACATCATCGACGTGCTCAAGGTGCTGATCGACATCCGCAACGGCAACGGCCAGGTGGACGACATCGACCACCTCGGCAACCGCCGCGTGCGCTCGGTGGGTGAGATGGCGGAGAACGCCTTCCGCGTCGGCCTGGTGCGCGTCGAGCGCGCCGTCAAGGAGCGCCTCACCATCGCCGAGACCGAGCCGCTGATGCCGCAGGAGATGATCAACGCCAAGCCGGTGGCGGCGGCGGTGAAGGAGTTCTTCGGCTCCTCGCAGCTCTCGCAGTTCATGGACCAGAACAACCCGCTGTCCGAGGTCACGCACAAGCGGCGCGTCTCGGCGCTGGGCCCGGGCGGCCTGACCCGCGAGCGGGCCGGCTTCGAGGTGCGCGACGTACACCCGACGCACTACGGACGCGTGTGCCCGATCGAGACCCCGGAAGGCCCGAACATCGGCCTCATCAACTCGCTCTCGGTCTATGCCCGCACCAACTCGTACGGCTTCCTCGAGACCCCCTACCGGCGCGTCGAGGGCGGGCGGGTCACCGACCGCATCGACTACCTGTCGGCCATCGAGGAGGGTGAGTTCGCGATCGCGCAGGCGAACGCGGTGCTCGGTCCCAAGGGTGAGCTGCAGGACGAGCTGGTGTCGTGCCGCTTCCAGAACGAGTTCACGCTGATGCCGCGCGAGCGCATCAACTACATGGACGTGTCGCCGAAGCAGATCGTCTCAGTGGCCGCCTCGCTCATCCCCTTCCTCGAGCACGACGACGCCAACCGCGCGCTCATGGGCTCGAACATGCAGCGCCAGGCGGTGCCGACCCTACGCTCGGAGACCCCGCTGGTGGGCACGGGCATGGAGCGTCCGGTCGCGATCGACTCTGGCGTGACGGTGGTCGCCAAGCGCGGCGGCGCGGTCGACTCGGTCGACGCCTCGCGCATCGTGGTGCGGGTCAACGACGAGGAGACCACCGCCGGCGAGCCGGGGGTGGACATCTACAACCTCACCAAGTACACGCGCTCGAACCAGAACACCTGCATCAACCAGCGGCCGCTGGTCAATGCCGGCGATGTGATCGCGCGCGGCGACGTGCTGGCGGACGGACCCTCGACGCACCTGGGCGAGCTGGCGCTCGGCCAGAACCTGCTGGTGGCCTTCATGCCCTGGAACGGCTTCAACTTCGAGGATTCGATCCTGATCTCCGAGCGCGTGGTGGAGGAAGACCGCTTCACCACCATCCATATCGAGGAGCTCACCTGCGTCGCCCGCGACACCAAGCTCGGGCCCGAGGAAATCACCGCCGACATCCCCAACGTGGGCGATGCGGCGCTCGCCAAGCTCGATGAGGCGGGCATCGCCTTCATCGGCGCCGAGGTCAAGGCCGGGGACATCCTGGTCGGCAAGGTGACGCCCAAGGGCGAGACGCAGCTCACCCCCGAGGAGAAGCTGCTGCGCGCCATCTTCGGCGAGAAGGCCTCGGACGTGAAGGACACGGGGCTGCGCGTGCCCCCCGGCATGGACGGTACGGTCATCGACGTGCGCGTCTTCACCCGCGACGGGGTGGACAAGGACACGCGCGCGCTGTCGATCGAGAAGGCCGAGATCGAGCGGGTACGCAAGGACTTCGCCGACCAGCAGCGCATCCTCGAGGACGACCTGTTCCAGCGCGTGCGCGACATGCTGCTCGGGCAGTCCGCCGCCGGCGGACCGCGCAAGCTCAAGGCCGGCACGCGCATCGCGGCGGAGTACCTCGATGAGGTGCCGCGCGAGGAATGGTTCGAGATCCGCCTCGAGGGCGAGGAGGCCAACGGGCAGCTCGAGCAGGCCAGCGAGCGCCTCAAGGCGCAGCGCAAGGCCTTCGAGAAGCGCCTGGATGACAAGAGGGCCAAGATCACCGCCGGCGATGACCTCGCCCCGGGCGTGCTGAAGATGGTCAAGGTGTACCTCGCGGTGAAGCGCCGCGTGCAGCCCGGCGACAAGATGGCCGGCCGCCACGGCAACAAGGGAGTGATCTCGACCATCGTGCCGGTCGAGGACATGCCGTATCTGGAGGATGGCACCCCGGTCGACGTGGTGCTGAACCCGCTCGGCGTGCCGAGCCGCATGAACGTCGGCCAGGTGCTCGAGACCCACCTCGGCTGGGCGGCCAAGGGAGTGGGCCTGAAGATCGGGCGCATGCTCGAGCAGCAGGCGCAGGCCGAGGAGCTGCGCGGCTTCGTGCGGCAGATCTACAACGAGACCGGCGGTCAGCGCGAGGAGATCGACAGCCTCAACGAGACCGACCTCAAGCAGCTGGCGCGCAACCTCGCGAGCGGGGTGCCGATGGCGACGCCGGTGTTCGACGGCGCCTCCGAGCAGGAGATCAAGCGCATGCTGAAGCTCGCCGACCTGCCGGCCAACGGCCAGACCTTCCTCTACGACGGCCGCACCGGCGAGCGCTTCGAGCGGCAGGTGACGGTCGGCTACATGTACATGCTGAAGCTCAACCACCTGGTGGACGACAAGATGCACGCCCGCTCCACCGGGCCGTACAGCCTCGTCACCCAGCAGCCGCTCGGGGGCAAGGCGCAGTTCGGCGGGCAACGCTTCGGCGAGATGGAGGTGTGGGCGCTGGAGGCCTACGGCGCGGCCTACACGCTGCAGGAGATGCTGACCGTCAAGTCGGACGACGTGAACGGCCGCACCAAGATGTACAAGAATATCGTCGACGGCAACCACCAGATGGATGCCGGCATGCCGGAGTCCTTCAACGTCCTGGTGAAGGAGATCCGCTCGCTGGGCATCAACATGGAACTGGAGCAGGACTAATCCATGAAAGACCTACTCAAACTGTTCAAGCAGCACGC
>JAFAPI010000194.1 GCA_019247195.1 Gammaproteobacteria bacterium | reverse complement strand
ACCAGGAAGCGCCCCCCCGCGGCCTCGAGCGCCGGCAGGGCGAGCTTGGCATAGGCGGCGAGGGCGTGGGGATCCCGCACGGCGCGATACGCTGTGATCCAGTAGGCCTTGGCCATGAGAACCTCCGCGGCCTCATGACCGCACTTGATCGCGCCGTAAGATAGAGAACTCGCACCCGCCGTGGGGCAGAGAATCGGGGGGCCACCGCTCCAGGCGCCCGGTCACAGACGGATACCGAGGCGCGGCAGGCTCCAGGTCATTGCCCCATACGAGGCCGCCGTCAGGGCACAGGCGCCGCCGAGTGAGGCCCAGAACCCGAGCCCGCTGCGCAGCAGCCCCGGCAGGGCCGCAAGCAGCACCAGCGAGGGGATCACCAGCCAGAACACGCTGCGCGAGAGTGTCGCCACCTGCGCCACGTCGGCGGTGTCGAGGTACAGCCAGACAAAGGCGAGGACCGACGTGAGCGGCAGGGAGGCGAGCGCGGCACCCCAGAAGGTGCTGCGCTTGGCGACCTCCGTGATCGCGACCACGAGCACCGCGGTGGACAGGATCTTGATGAGGTAGGGCGTCATGCGAGTCGCTCCAGAACGTGCAGCGGGCGCTAGTCTCCTACAGGCCGGTCGCCGGGTCAGCCGTAGGTGGTCCGGCGCGCGCCCGCGCTCCACAATAGCCACCCGACCGACTGAGCGTTCGCGACTTGCCCGATGTCGACCTTGCGCACCCCGCCGCTGAGTCTCTACGTGCACTTCCCCTGGTGCGTGCGCAAGTGTCCCTACTGCGACTTCAACTCGTACACGCTCAACGGAGTGCTCGCCGAGTCCGACTACGTGAGCCAGCTGCTTGCGGACCTATCCGCCCAGGCGCCCCACGTGGCCGCACGCGTGGTGCGCAGCGTGTTCCTGGGCGGCGGCACCCCGAGCCTCTTTACACCCGCAGCCGTGCAGCGGCTGCTGGAGGGCGTGCGCGGGCTCGTCGCACTGGCGCCCGATGCGGAGATCACCCTCGAGGCCAACCCGGCGACGATCGAGCGCGGCGCGTTCCGGGAGTATCGCGCGGCCGGGGTCAACCGGGTCTCGCTCGGCGCCCAGAGCTTCAGCGCCGAGGCGCTCACCTGGCTCGGCCGGATCCACTCGCCCGACGACACGCGCCGCGCCGCAGCCGAGCTGCACGCGGCCGGACTCACCAACTTCAATCTCGACCTGATGTACGGACTGCCACGGCAGAGCCTAGCCGGGGCGGTGGCGGATCTCGACAGCGCACTCGCACTCGGGCCGGCCCACGTGTCGCATTACCAGCTGACCCTCGAGCCGGGCACGGTGTTCGCGGCGCTTCCCCCGCCCGTGCCCGCAGACGACGAGGCGGCCGCGATGCTCGAGGCCTGTCGCGAGCGATTCGCCGCCGCAGGTTTCGAACAGTACGAGGTATCCGCGTACGCGCGCTCGGGCCTGCGCTGCCGTCACAACCTGAACTACTGGACCTTCGGCGATTATCTCGGTGTCGGGGCCGGCGCACATGGCAAGCTCACCATGCGCGCGCGCGAGGCGATCGTGCGCACCGTGCACACGCGCGAGCCACGCCGCTACGCGGCGGGACGCCCGCCGCGGCCCACCCTGCACGAGGTGACTGCGTCCGAGCGCACCTTCGAATTCATGCTGAATGCGCTGCGTCTGCCGCAGGGGTTCTCGGCCGGCCTCTTCCGTGCGCGTACCGGGCTGCCATGGTCCGCCGCCACCGCACCGCTGAGGGTCGCGGTCGAGCGGGGCCTGGCCCTCTGCTCGGATGCGGGCTGCGCCCCCACCCCTCTCGGGTTACGGTTTCTTAACGAAATGCTGTTGGTTTTCCTACCGGAAGTGTCGGAAAAGTCCGGCAAATCCGGCTTGTCAACGCCCGCGCCGAGGGCCGCCTCCCAGCGCCGGGAGCCCTTATACACAGGGGCCCGGGGCGTGGGGCAAGAATGAGCGAATTACGCGTAGAACCGGTCAACCTGCTGGACAAGAAGCTCCCAAGCTATTGAACGTACAGGCCAAAAAGGCCTGTACATTTTTTGAGCAGAGTAACAAATATGCAATGTGGGAGCCGAAACGCCGGGGCGCGCGCGTGGGTGTCCACAGATTTGTCCACAGCTTCTGTGGATAAGGAATCGCTCCGGGCCAAGCTGCCCAGCCCGGGCTTGTCGCTCCCCCGGGCGGCCGCTAAACTCGCGCGCCCTTTAAGCCGCGCCGCGGTCCCCCATCTAGGGTGCCCAGGTTCACCCGTCGAGAGTTCCCATGAAAGCCGCGATTCATCCCGAGTACAAAGAGATCACCGTCAGCTGTACCTGCGGCAATACTTTCAAGACGAGCTCGACCCTGGGCCATGACCTGCAGGTCGAGGTCTGCTCGAACTGCCACCCCTTCTATACCGGCAAGCAGAAGATCGTGGATAC
>JAFAPI010000249.1 GCA_019247195.1 Gammaproteobacteria bacterium | reverse complement strand
CGGCCTGTCGGCGCGGGAGCGGCGACTCATCACCGTGGGGGTGGTGGTGCTCGTCCTCGTGCTGCTGTTCGGCGTCATCGTGCCGCTCGAGCGCGGCGTGAGCCGCGAGCGCACCGCGCTGGCGAAGAAACGCGCCGACCTGCTCACCATGCAGGGCATGGCGCCGGAGCTGCAGGGCGCTCCACCGGTCGCGTCCGCGGGCGGGGAGTCGCTGCTGGTCATCGTCGACCGCTCGGCGCGCGAGTCCGGGCTCGCCGGCGCGCTCGCCGGCAGCGAGCCCGGCGCAGGCGGCAGCCTCGCGGTGCGGCTGGAAAAGGCCCCCTTCGACAACCTGGTGGCCTGGCTCGCGCGGCTGTCGCTGCAGAACGGGGTGATCATCGATGCGGCGACCATCGAGAAGAGCGGCGCGCCCGGTCTGGTGAACGCCGCGATCGTCCTGCGCACCGGCTGATGTGAAGCGCGCGATCTGGCTGACGCTCGCCGCGCTCCTCGCCTTCGCGGCGATCCTCGTGGCGCGCCTGCCGGCCAGCTGGGTGCTGCCGCTCGCCCGGCGCGCCGATGCCAGTTGCGCGAGCACCGAGGGCACGCTCTGGAGCGGGGTCTGCGGCGGACTGCGCGTCGATCAACTCGCCCTCGGGGATCTCAGCTGGGAGCTCCACCCGCTGGCCCTGCTCGCGCTGCGTGTGGAGGGCCAGGCGAGCCTCGCCGGTCCCGCCGTGCGCGGCGACGCGTACCTGGAGCTGGGCGCGGCGGGTGCGCTGCGCGCGCGCGCGGTGCACGCGGAGCTCGCGCTCGACCCGCGGCTGCTCCCCGGACTGCCGGCCAACCTGCACGGCAGCGCGCGCGTCGAGCTCGCGCGGCTGTGGCTCGAGAAGGGGGCCCTGCGTGAGCTGCAGGGGCGCATCGAGGCGCGGGACCTCGAGGAGCGCTCCGGCGAGAACACCGCGCTCGGCAGCTACGAGGTGCGCTTCCCGGGCGGATCGGATCTGACCGGCGCGGTGCGCGATCTGGGCGGTCCGCTCGAGGTGCAGGGCACGCTGCGGCTGCGGCCCGAGGGCGCCTATGAGCTCGAGGGTCACATCGCCCCGCGCCCGGGCGCCCCGGCAGAGCTGGTCGACAACCTGCGCATGCTCGGTACGCCGGACGCGGCGGGCCGGCGCCCGTTCTCGCTCAGCGGGACCTTCTAGAGCTCGCGGAACGCGCCGAGCAGCGGGAAATACAGCGCCGCCCGCACCGGCTCGCTCCCCAGCTGCTGCGCGAGCGCCCGGTAAGCGCGCAGCTGCGGTGCATAACGCTCGAGCTCACGGGCGAGAAAGTCCTCAAGCTCGGTGCCCTCGTGGCGGCTGGTCTTGAAATCGATCACCCAGCGCGTGCCGCCCGCGTCGATGAAGGTGCGGTCGATGATCAGCCCTTGCAGGCGCCCGTCCGCGACGCCGGTCAATGCCAGCTCGGCCCGCGCCTCGCGATGCGCGCCGCTGAGGATCCACCGGCCGCGCTCATCGGCCAGCGTCCGCTGCAGCGCCTCCAGGATCAGGGCCGCGGCGGCCGGGCACTCCTCCGGCGGTAGTCCCGCGCGAGCCAGCTGCGCGAGCAGCCGCGGCCGTCGCGCCTCGAGTGCCGTGGCATCCGGCCAGCTCTCGGCCGCGAGTCGCGCGAGCTGGGCGTGCACGATCGTGCCGACGTGGCGCTGCCGCTCGCGCACCCAGCTGAACTCGAGCGGCTCGGCGGTCCGCCGTGGCGCGGGAGTGGGTACGCGCGCCACGGGCGCGGGCAACGGGGCGGGTGACCAGGGACGCCGCAGACGGCGCAGGCGGCGCCCGGCGGCGGCGCGTGCCGCGGGCGCGGGGGCGCGCTCGAAGTGCTCGCGCAGGTACGGCCAGGCGGCAGCCAGCAGGCTGCGCGGCTCGATGCGCGGGGTGTCATCCTTGCCCGACCGGGGCGCGCCGGAGAGCCACAGGCCATCGCGCGCGCGGGTCACCGCGACGTACAACAGCCGCTCCCGCTCGTGCTGCGTGCGTACCCGCTGCAGCCGCTTCAGGAAAACATCGAGCGCCGCGACCGGCGCGTCCGCAGGGGGGGCGGGCGCGAGGAGCAGCTCGCCGCGCCCTTCGGCTCCGGGCACGTCAACCCAGCGCAGCAGCCCGTGACGATCGGGCCCGGGACTGCGCCCGAGCGCCGGCAACAGCACGTGGTCGAACTCCAGGCCCTTGGCCCGGTGGATGGTCATGACCTGCACCGGGTTCGCCCCGCCCGCGCCGGAGCGGCTGAAGAGGTTGCCGAGCAGCTGCGGCAGATCGGCGCTGCCGCGCCACTCCCCGGCGGCCGCGCGCTCGGCGAGGGCCGCGAGAAAGGCGCGCGCGTCCTCCAGCTCCGCAGGCGCGTACGCCTCGCTCGCCCCAAGCTGCAGCCAGGTCGACTCGAGGTGATCGGCCGGCGGGTCGAGCCCGCGACGGCTGAGTGCGCCAAGCAGCACGTCGCGCACGCGCTCGAGCGCCGCGGCCTCCTCCGGCGTGCATGCCGCCAGGCGCTCCGGGGTCTGCAGGGCCTCGAGCAGCGTCGCATCGCGCAGCTGCTCGGTGAGCGCGGTGAGGCTGGCCAGCGTCGCCCCGCACCAGGGCGCGCGCAGCACGCTCAGCCAGGCGTGCCGGTCGGCCGGGTCCTCGAGCGCCCGCAGCAGCTGCACGAGGTCGCGCACGATCACGCGCTCGGTGAGGGGCACGAGATCCACCCCCTGCACCGGCACCGCGCCCGCCTGCAGCGCGGTGACGATGGGCGTCGCGTGCGCGTGCGCCGCGACCAGCACCGCGATACGCGTCTGCGGGTTCGCGCTGCGCAGCGCCCGGATGTGCGCCACCGCCGCATCCGCCTCCTGGGCGGCATCGGCGAAGAGCCGCAGCAGGATTTCGCGCGCTCGCGGGGGCTCGGGGCGCGCGGCCACACTCGGGCGGTGGCTGACCGCGGCGGTGGCGGCGTCGTCGGCGACGGGCAGTACGCGAGCGAAGAGATCGTTGGCGAAGCGCACCAGCGCCGGCACCGAGCGGAAATTGCGCCGCAGGCGCAGGGTGCGCAGCCGCACGGCCCCCACACCCTCCACCCCGGCGCGAAGGAACACCGCCACTTCCGCATCGCGGAAGCGGTAGATCGACTGCATCGGATCGCCGACCACGAAGAGCGTGCGGCCATCGTCGGGTTCCCAGCCCACGGTGAGCGCCTGCAGCAGCTGGAATTGACTGAGGGAGGTGTCCTGGAACTCGTCCACCAGGATGTGCCGCAGACTCAGTCCGGTGCGCAGCGCGAGCTCCGTCGGCGCGCCGCCCTCGGCGAGGGCCGCGCGCGCGGCCCCCGCCACGTAGGTGTAGTCGACCACGCCCGCGGCGGCGAACTCCGCATGCAGCTCCGCGGCCGCCCGCTTCAGCACGCCCGCCAGGGCGAGGAGTGCCGCGGCGTCCGCCGCGGGCAGCTCCGCGGGCGGCAGGTGCTCGGTCGCGGCCAGCATCCCTTCAGCCTGCGCAAGGGCGCCGAGCTGCGCGAGCACGGCGCGCAACGCCGCGCGTGCGGCGGGCGACTCATAGGCCTTCCCGAGGTAGCGCGCCGTCAGCCGCACGCGCCAGTGGCCCTGGGTCTGAGTGAGGCCGCGCAGTCGCTGCCAGGCGGCGAGGTCCGCGGGCTCGGCCCCGAGCGGGCCGACCTCCGGCAGCGCCGCCGCCGCGGCCCGCAGCGCCGCAGGCAGGAGCGCACACAACTCGCCCAGGCGCGTGCGCACCAGCGCCTCGAGTGCCGAGGTGAGGCGCGCCGCGAGGGTCTCCGGTGCCTCGCGCAGCAGGGAGGGGAGCCAGTGACTGCGCTGCTCGAGCATGTCCGCGATCAGTCGCTCGAGGCGCAGCCACTGGTTATCGTGCCGCTCGAAGAGCAGCGTGACCGCGGGCAGGCTCGCGGCGTCGGCCTCCAGCATGGCGAGCACGCGCCGCGCCGTGCGCTCGTAGAGCGGGCGGGCGCTCTCCGTGACGCGCAGCGTCCCGCCGACACGAGCGCTCAGCGGCAGCTCGCAGGCCAGCCAGTGATTGAACGCATCGATGGTCTGGATGCGCAGCGCGCCGCTGGTCTCCTCCAGGCGCCAGCCGTGGCGGGCGGCGTGCTCGCGGACGCGCCCGGCGAGCTCGGCGAGGGCCGGCGCGCGCGCATGATCCGGCGGGATGTCCCCGCGCAGGGCGCGCTCGACGCGGTCGCGCATCTCGGCGGCCGCTTTGCGCGTGAAGGTGATCGCGAGCACCTCCTGCGGATCGGCGACGGTGGCGAGCAGCCGCAGGTAGCGCTCGGTGAGCACCGCGGTCTTGCCGGACCCCGCCGGCGCCTCGAGCAGCACCGAGTGCGCCGGGTCGGTGGCGAGCTCGCGCGCCGCCTGGTCCTCGGCGTCGAGAGCCTCACGCACCCTCACCCTCCTCGCCCGTCGCCGCGGCCGCGGCACTCTCGCGCACGCGGCACAGGTCGATGACGTGGCAGTGACGGCACGCGCCCGGCAGAGGATCGAGGCGGGCATCGCCCGCGAGGTAGGCGGCGATGAGCTCCGCCAGATAGGCGCGCCAGCGCGCCTGCTGTGCGAGCCAGGCCTGCTCCGGCTCGCCCCCGCCCCCGAGCGCCGCGACCTTGGGCAACAGGTCGGCGTGCGCGGCGACGCCGCGGAAGGCCACCCCCGCCGCGCGCAGCTCCACGGTCGCGAGTGCCGCCACCGCGCTGCCGAGGGCGGCGAAGTAGGCCAGCAGCTGCGGGTGTGTCGGGCGGGGCCCGGTCCAGTCGGTGGCCGAGCGGGCACCGCTCTTGTAATCGAGCACCAGGAGCTCGCCCTGCGCAGTGCGGTCGACGCGGTCGAGCCGCAGCCGGACGCGCCCGCCACCGAGCACGAGCTCGTGCGAGGCCTCGAGGGCGCTCACGGTGAAGGGCGGGCGGGTGCGCTCGAGCTCGCACAGCCGCAGGATGAGTCGCTGTGCACGCCGACACTCGCGCAGATACGCCGGCGGCAGGCGCGCGAAGAGGTCGTACTGCGCACGGCGCCTGCGGCGCGGCGTGTACTGCTCGGCCTGCAGCTCCTGCGCGGCGTCGGTCACGCAGTGCCCGACCAGGGCGGCGAGCGCCGCCGGGGCGAGTGCCTGCAGGGTGCGCGAATCCGCGAGCTCCTCCCACAGCCGCTGCAGCGCGGCGTGCAGCAGCCGGCCGCGCAGGTCGCCGGCGATCCCCGGGTCGGCCCGCCAGCGCTCCTGGTCACCGAGACGTTGCTCCGCGTATGCGCGGAACGGGCACAGGTTCTGCAGCACCAGCGTGCGCGTACCGCCGAGCCGCTGCGTGGCATCCCAGGGCCGGCCGCGCACGTCCTCGAAAAGCTCGATGCGTCCCCCGCGGCGCCAGCGCAGCGGCAACCAGGTGTGCCCGGGTGTCTCGCGCACCGGCAATGCCCGCAGCAACGGGCTGGGGGCCGGCTCGAGATCCTCAACCCGTCGCGCGACGGAGTAGACCAGCGCGCCCTGCGCCGCGGCCCGCCAGCGCGCCAGGAGCATGGCGGCCTCCCGCGCCCTTCCCGCGGCGTCCGCGGCGGGGACGCCCGCCGCGAGCAGCGCCGCGCGGGGCAGGAAAGGATCGGGTGCCGCCGGCCGGGGCAAGGCATCGGCCGAGGCACCGGCGACCCAGAGGCCATCGTAGCGCGCGATCGGATCCGCGAGGCGCCCCGTCAGCGTGACGCTCGCCAGGGCCGCCTCGGCGGCGAAGGGCTGCCGTGCGGCGAGCTCGCGCAGCAAGGTCAGGGCGCTGCGACGCTCGAGCGTGCCGACGCAACGCCCCAGAGTCTCGAACGACTCGAGCAGCTCGTGCCAGGCGAGACGCTGGCGCTGCGCGTGCTCATCCAGGCGTACGGCGCCGGGCCACTCGAGCTGCGCGAGCGCTGCCTGCCAGCGCTCGGCCCACTGGCGCGGCGTGGCGCGCCCCCCGGTGAGGCGCGCCGCCGCGGCGCGCAGCCGCACGTCGAGCTCGCGCGCAGCGCGGCGCAACTCGAGGCTCGAGCGCGGCAGACGCGCGCGCGCCTCGCGCAGATCGAGGCTCGCCACGCGCGCC
>JAFAPI010000133.1 GCA_019247195.1 Gammaproteobacteria bacterium | reverse complement strand
CGCCGATGGAGCGCTGCACCTCCTCGCCGCTGCGGGCTGCGGCGATGAGCTCGCTCGCCGCGGGCATGTCGATGCCGTAAACGTTCGGGAAGCGCACGGGCGGTGCCGCCGAAGCGAAGTACACCTTGCGCGCCCCCGCCTCGCGCGCCAGCTCGATGATCTGCGCCGAGGTCGTGCCGCGCACGATCGAGTCATCGACCAGCAGCACGTTCTTGCCGCGAAACTCCAGGTCGATCGCATTCAGCTTGCGCCGCACCGACTTCTCGCGCTGCTCCTGCCCCGGCATGATGAAAGTGCGGCCGATGTAGCGGTTCTTGATGAACCCCTCGCGGTACTTCACGCCCAGGCGCTGCGCCAGCTGCAGGGCGCTGGTACGGCTGGTGTCGGGAATCGGGATGACGACGTCGATGTCGTGGACCGGGCGCTCGCGCAGCATCTTGTCGGCGAGCCGGTCGCCCATGCGCATGCGGGCGCGGTAGACGGAGATGTTGTCGATCTTCGAGTCCGGGCGCGCGAAGTACACGTACTCGAATATGCACGGCGTGTGGCGCTGGGACGGAACGCACTGCTGGGTGTGAAGGCGGCCCAGCTCGTCGATGAACACCGCCTCGCCAGGAGCCACGTCGCGCACCAGGCGGAACGACAGCGCGTCCAGCGCGACGCTCTCGGAGGCGAGCATCCACTCAGTACCGCGCGCGGTGCGGCGCTCACCCAGCACCAGCGGACGGATGCCGTGTGGATCGCGGAAGCCGAGGATGCCGTGGCCGATGATCATCGACACCACCGCGTAGCCGCCGCGGCAGCGGCGGTACACCGCCCCGAGCGCGGCGAACACGTCCGCGGCGGTGATGCGCGCGGCGCCTACCCGCTGCAGCTCGGAGGCGAACACGTTCAGCAGCACCTCCGAGTCCGAGGTGGTGTTCAGGTGGCGGCGGTCCTCGCGGATCAGGATCTCGGCGAGCTCCGCCGCGTTGGTGAGGTTGCCGTTGTGGCCCAGACAGATGCCGTAGGGCGCGTTGACGTAGAAGGGCTGCGCCTCCGAGGCGCTATCGCACCCGGCGGTCGGGTAGCGCACGTGGCCGATGCCGACGTTGCCCTTGAGCTCGAGCATGTGGTGCTGCTGAAAGACGTCGCGCACCAGGCCGCTGCCCTTGCGCCAGTAGAGTTCGCCGTCCGCCGCGGTGGCGATGCCGGCGGCATCCTGGCCGCGGTGCTGCAGCACGGTGAGCGCATCGTAGAGGCGCTGGTTGACGGCACTGGTGCCGACGAGGCCGACGATGCCGCACATGGCCTAGCGCCTCAGGTCCGCAGCCGCTCGCGCACGTGCGGCACATGTACCTCGCCTACAAGCGAGCGCAGCCCATTGGCGATCGACTCGCCGTACGGCACCAGCAGCGAGTGCTGCCACCAGGCCTCCCCGTCCAGCTTCAAGAGCTGCCCGAGGATGACGAACACGCCGAGCAGCACGAAGCCGCGCAGCAGCCCGAAGAAAAAGCCGAGCAGCCGGTCCATGCCGCTGAAGATCGAGAGGCGCACGAAGTGCCCGAGCATCGTGCCGAGCGCCGTGCCGACGAGCAGCACCAGCACGACGATGATCACCCGTGCCGCCCAGGGGCGCACCGAGGGCTGGGCGAGCACGCCGCCGAGGTGCGGTGCGACCAGGTCGCTGAAATGCCAGGCGATGAACAGCGCCACCAGCCAGGTGCCGAGGGCCACCGCCTCGCGCAGAAAGCCCCGCAACGCGCCGGCGATCGCGGAGATCAGGATGGCGGCCAGCACGAAGTAGTCCGCTGCGGTCATCGCTGCCGTAGGTGAGCGCGCACCGGCGCGCGCGGCGCGGATTGTACAAGAGACCGTGGGCGTTTCCTAAGTCGTGCGTCACGGCCGTGCCGCTCAGCGCGGCACCACAGCGCCCGAATGGCCCGCGGCGTGCAGCTTGGTGGCGAGCTGCGTCGCCGCGGCCTTGTCGTGCACCGGTCCGACCCGCACCCGATAGAGGTGCCGGCCCTTGGCAGAGCGTGACACACTCGAGTTGAAACCCTGCGCGCGCAGCTGCTGCGCGAGGTGTTCCGCATTGCCGCGCTGCGCGAAGCTCCCCACCTGCACCAGCCAGCCCGGTGCCTCGGCAGCGGGGCTGGAGGCGGCGCGCGCTGCCGGCGCGTGCGGGGCCGTCGCGGCGGGCGTCTGGCCCCTGACGGCGGGAGCTGCCGCCGGTGTGCTCGGGGCCGCGGCGGGCGGAGCGACGGGCTCGCGCTGCTGCGTCGGCGAAGCCGGTGGCTCGGTCGCGGCTGGCTGAGCTGCGAGC
>JAFAPI010000104.1 GCA_019247195.1 Gammaproteobacteria bacterium | reverse complement strand
CGTGCCGATCAGCACATCGCATCCCTGGGAGAGCTCGGTGCGCTGCTTCTCGTAGTCGATGCCGCCGAACACCACCATGTGTTTCAGCCCGGTGTGCGCCCCGAGCACCAGCGCGTCGCGGTGGATCTGCACCGCCAGCTCACGGGTCGGTGCGATGATCAGCGCCCGCACCGAGGTCGCGCTGCGTCCGCTCAGTGGGGCACGCGTCAGCAGCCCCTGGTACAGGGCGACGAGGAACGCCGCGGTCTTGCCGGTACCGGTCTGCGCCTGGCCGGCGACGTCGCGTCCGGCGAGGGCGAGCGGCAGGGTCTGCGCCTGGATGGGCGTGCAGTCGCGGAAGCCGGCTTGTTTTATGCCCGCCATGACCTCATGTACGAGATCCAGCGACGCAAAGGCCACGGGTTCGGAGTGTGCGTCAGTCATCAATTGGTTCTAGAAATCCGTGCGTAAGCGTGGCCTGAGGCTTGCAAAAGACGCCGGGAAGCGCTACAAAGTGTCTTAAGTTACGCGGGCCTGCAGGCCTGCACCTGCCCAGCCAGGTCCCTTAATTTCCCTTAGGTTTCGCACTCAGTCACGAGTTATTAGTGTAACCGTTTAGCGGGTGTTTCTGGCATCGCTTTCGCTTACCCATTGCCGCAGCCGCTGCGGACCTTTCCATCCCCAAATCGCATTTCACGCTTCTGTATTGACGGAGGTTATCGCGTGAGTAGCCCGCACATCGTGCATACCACGGACGCCACGTTTACCCAGGACGTCCTCAAGTCCGAAAAACCGGTCCTGCTGGATTTCTGGGCCGAATGGTGTGGCCCGTGCAAGGTGATCGCTCCCATCCTGGATCAAATCGCGAGCGAGTACGGCGACCGCATCAAGGTCGCCAAGATCAACATCGACGAGAACCCGCAGACCCCGCCCAAGTTCGGCATCCGCGGCATCCCCACGCTGATCCTGTTCAAGAACGGCCTGGTGGAAGCGCAGAAGGTCGGGGCGGTCTCGAAGTCACAGTTATCGGCATTCCTGGATAACAACCTGTGAGGGGCTATCTCGGCAATCAGGGCCGCAACCGGCCCAACAAGGGCCCGCGCCACGGCAACCGCGACGGCAACCGTGACGGCAACCGCGGCAACAACGGCGGCGGGCGTCCGGACGACATGATGCACGAGCCGGAGATGTTCGACGTCGACGACTCCGAGATCATCAGTCCGGCGGAGCTGACGCAATCGCGCAGCTCGATGAACCTCACCGAGCTCAAATCCAAGCCGATCCACGAGCTGGTGAAGCTCGCCGAGACCATGGGGCTGGAGAGCCTGGCCCGCTCGCGCAAGCAGGACATCATCTTCTCGATCCTCAAGGCGCATGCGCGCAACGGCGAGAACATCTATGGCGACGGCGTGCTCGAGATCCTGCAGGATGGCTTCGGCTTCCTGCGCTCGGCCGACGGCTCCTACCTGGCCGGCCCGGACGACATCTACGTCAGCCCGAGCCAGATCCGCCGTTTCAACCTGCGCACCGGCGACACCATCTCCGGCCTGATCCGGCCGCCCAAGGACGGCGAGCGCTACTTTGCGCTGCTCAAGGTGGGCGAGATCAATTTCGACTCCCCGGACAGCTCGCGCAACAAGGTGCTGTTCGAGAACCTCACGCCCTTTCATCCCACCAAGCGCCTGAAGCTCGAGCGCGGTAACGGCTCGACCGAGGATCTGACCGCGCGCACCATCGATCTGGTGGCGCCGATCGGCAAGGGACAGCGCGGCCTGATCGTCTCCCCGCCCAAGGCGGGCAAGACGATGCTGCTGCAGAACATCGCCACCGCCATCACCTCGAACCACCCCGAGGTCTACCTCATCGTGCTGTTGATCGATGAGCGCCCCGAGGAAGTGACCGAGATGCAGCGCACGGTCAAGGGCGAGGTGGTGTCGAGCACTTTCGACGAGCCCGCCGCTCGGCACGTGCAGGTCGCCGAGATGGTGATCGAGAAGGCCAAGCGCCTGGTCGAGCACAAGAAGGACGTGGTGATCCTGCTCGACTCCATCACCCGCCTGGCGCGCGCCTATAACACCGTGGTGCCGTCCTCGGGCAAGGTGCTGACGGGCGGCGTGGACGCCAATGCGCTGCAGCGGCCCAAGCGCTTCTTCGGCGCGGCCCGCAACATCGAGGAGGGTGGCAGCCTCACCATCCTCGCCACCGCCCTCATCGATACCGGCTCGAAGATGGACGATGTCATCTACGAGGAGTTCAAGGGCACCGGCAACAGCGAGATCCACCTCGACCGGCGCATCTCCGAGAAGCGCGTCTTCCCGGCGGTCAACATCAACCGCTCCGGCACGCGCAAGGAAGAGCTGATCACCGATCAGGGCGAGCTGGCGAAGATGTGGATCCTGCGCAAGCTCCTGCACCCGATGGACGAGCTCGCGGCGATCGAGTTCCTGCTCGACAAGATGAAGGACACGAAGTCGAACGGCGAGTTCTTCGAGGCGATGAAGCGCTAAAGCGGTGGCGGCCGCGTCTTATGTCGCGGCCGCACGCGGGCGCGCGTCGGCGGCTGGCGACGCTGGCAGCTGGTGCGCACCGCTCAGTAAGATCGCTGGGTCGCGCGCCCCGGCGCGCCTGTTGGGATCGCTCATGCGCCTGTCCGTCCCCGGCGCCGCACTCGCGGCACTCCTGGCCGCCGCTCCGGCGCTGGCCGAGCGAGATCCGCAGTCCGGGGCCCCGCTGCCGCCCCAGCCGCGTGATCCCGGCAGCCCGATAACCGACCACTTCTTCATCCGCGGCACCTACTACGCCCCGCAGCTGCGCACCAACCTGCGCGTCGACCCGTCCAACCCGCCCCCGGGGGTAAGCGGCACGCCGGTCAACGGCGAGAGCGACCTCGGGCTGGCGCAGCGCCTGCACCGCGGCCGGGTCGAGTTCATGTTTCGCCTGCGCGATCGCAACCGCGTGCGGGTCGACTTCCTCGAGGTCGACCGCAGCGCGAGCAAGACGATCGCGCGCGACATCGTCTTCAACAATGAGACCTTCGCCGCGGGACAGGTGGTCCAGTCTTCCCTCGACTGGCGGCAGTTCGACATCACCTACACCTATTCCTTCATCCGCAACCGCCGCTTCGAGCTCGGCTCGGGGGTGGCGCTCTACTTCCTCGAGGTGGACGCGATCGGCGCGGTGCCCGCCCAGCGTCAGCGGCAGGAAGTCTCGGCCGCCACGCCCTTTCCGGCCCTGCCTCTGGATGCCACCTGGCGGCTGTCGAGCCGCTGGGCGGTCACCGCGCGCGCCGCGTACCTGAAGGCGACGGTGAGTGGCTTTCGCGGCTGGTACGCCGATCAGCACGAGGACCTGCAGTACCGCTGCAACCCGCACTTCGTGCTCGGCCTGGGCTACTCCTCCACGCGCAGCTCACTTACGCGCCGGGGTGGCTCCTTTCCCGGCAGTGCGAACGTGAGCATCAGCGGGCCGGAAGCGTTCATCCGTTTCAGCTACTAGGCACGGCGTAGGCGTGCACGAACTCCGCGGGCATGCGGGCGGCACGACCCGAGTCGAGGTTGATGCATACGTAGTCCACGCGGGCGCGCGCCAGGCTCGTCGCCGCGCGGCGTAGCTGGAACTCGCGTCGCACCCGCAGCCGCGCATCGCTCGCCACGATCCAGGTCCCGACCTGCACCCGCTGGCCGGCGAGCGCGGCGCGCAGGTAATCGATCTCGATGCGCTGCGCGGCCATGCCGCGCCGCAGTTCGAGGCAGCGCTCGAGCGGCATGCCGAGGGCGGCCGAGTGCGCCCAGGCGGCGCGGTCGAGCCAGGCGAGATAGACCGCGTTGTTGACGTGACCGTACGCGTCGATATCCGCGCGGCGCACCTCGAGCTCGAGGCAGAAGGGGGCCGGCCGGTCCCACTCCGTCACGGCTCAGCGCGCCGCGGCGCGCTCGCGGGCGACGGCGCGGTAGCCGATGTCGTGCCGATACTGCATGCCGCGAAAGTGCACCGTCTCGGTCAGCGCGTAGGCCGCGCGCTGCGCGGCGGCGACCTGCGCCCCCAGCCCGACCGCGCACAGCACCCGCCCGCCGTGGGTGAGGATCTTGCCGGACTGCAGCCGCGTGCCGGCGTGAAAGATCTTGCCGGGCAGGGTTGCCGCGCGCTCGAGTCCCTCGATGACATCGCCACGACGCACGGCCTCGGGATACCCCGCGGCGGCCAGCACCACCCCGAGCGCCACGCGCGGATCCCAGCTCGCCCGCTGCGTGTCGAGCCGCCCCGCGAGGGCCGCCTCGCACAGTGCGGTGAGGTCGCTCTCGAGACGCGTCAGGATCGGTTGGGTCTCCGGGTCGCCGAGCCGGCAGTTGAACTCGAGCACGCGCGGTGCCCCGTCGCTGCCGATCATCAGCCCGGCATAAAGGAAGCCGCGGTAACGGATGCCCTCGGCCGCCAGGCCGCGCACGGTCGGCTCGATGACCTCGCGCATGATGCGTTCGTGCAGCGTGGGGCCGACCACCGCCGCGGGTGAGTAGGCACCCATGCCGCCGGTGTTGGGCCCGCGGTCCCCGTCCTCGAGGCGCTTGTGATCCTGGGAGCTGGCGAGGGGCAGCACGTGGCGCCCGTCGGTCATGACGATGAAGCTCGCCTCCTCGCCGTCGAGGAATTCCTCGATCAGCACCTCGGCACCGGCGGCGCCGAATTGCCCGGCAAACATGGCGCGGGCACTCTCGAGCGCCTCGGCGTGGGTGGCCGCGATGACCACGCCCTTGCCGGCGGCGAGTCCGCTCGCCTTGACCACGAGCGGGGCCCGCTGCGCGCGCAGCCAGTCCGCATCGAAGTTCTCCCGCGTGAAGGTGGCGGCGCGCGCGGTGGGAATCTGGTGGCGCAGCAGGAAGGCCTTGGCAAAGGCCTTCGACCCCTCCAGCCGCGCCGCCGCCGCGTGCGGCCCGAAGCAGGCGAGCCCGGCTGCTTCGAAGGCATCGACGATGCCGGCCACGAGCGGGCCCTCTGGTCCGATGATGGTCAGGTCAACCCGTTCCACCTGTGCCAGGCGCACCAGCGCCGGCACGTCCTCGGCGGCGATCGCGACGTTGCGTACCTTGGCCTCCGCGGCGGTCCCGGCATTGCCCGGCGCCACCAGCACCTCGGTGACGCGGCTCGCGGTCGCGCACTTCCACGCCAGTGCGTGCTCGCGGCCACCGCCGCCGATGATGAGCACCTTCATCAGTGCCGGAAATGGCGCACGCCGGTCAGCACCATCGCCATGCCGTGCTCGTCGGCGGCGGCGACAATTTCCTGGTCCCGCACGCTGCCGCCGGGCTGGATGACCGCGCGGATCCCGTACTCCGCCGCCAGATCGAGGTTGTCGCGGAAGGGAAAGAAGGCGTCCGAGGCCATGGCCGCGCCGGCGAGGCTCAGACCGGCGTCATGGGCCTTGAGCGCGGCCAGCCGGGTCGAGTAGACGCGGCTCATCTGACCGGCGCCCACCCCCAGCGTGGCGCGCTCGCGCGCGAACACGATGGCGTTGGACTTGACGAATTTGCAGACCCGCCAGGCAAAGCGCAGATCATCGAGCTCCGCGGCCGTGGGCTTGCGCCGCGTCGGCACCCTCAACAGGGCTTCATCCAGATCCAGGGCATCGGCGACTTGCAGCAGCAACCCCCCGTGCACGCTGCGCAGCTCATAGCGCGTCTCCGGTCCCGTGGGGCCCGCGCCGAACTCCAGCACGCGTACGTTGGCCTTGGCCGCCAGGAGCGGCAACGCCTCTGCGGCAACGGTCGGGGCCGCCAGCACCTCGACGAACTGCCGCCCGAGGATCACGGCGACGGTGGCCGCATCCAGCGGGCGGTTGAAGGCGATGATGCCGCCGAAGGCAGAGGTGGGGTCGGTATGGTAGGCCGACTCATAAGCGCTGCGCAGCTCGGCGGCGAGCGCCACGCCGCACGGGTTGGCGTGCTTGACGATGACGCAGGCGCAGTCCTGGAACTGTCGCACGCACTCGATGGCCGTGTCGGCGTCGGCGAGGTTGTTGAAGGAGAGCTCCTTGCCCTGCAGCAGTCGCGCGCCCGCGATACCGCCCGGTGCCGCGGTCGGGTCGCGGTAAAAGGCCGCGCGCTGGTGCGGGTTCTCGCCATAGCGCAGCTCCTGCGCCTTGGCGAAGACCAGCGGCAGCACCGCCGGGAACTCCGGAAGCTGGTGGCCCGCCTGCGCGGCGAGGTACGCCGCCACCATCGTGTCGTAGTGCGCGGTATGCGCGAAGGCCTTGGCGGCGAGCCGCTGCCGGGTGGCGGATTCGCTGGCTCCGGCGTGCCGCTCGAGCTCCTCGAGCACGAGCGGATAGTCGGCCGGGTCGACGACGACCAGTACGGCTTCATGGTTCTTGGCGGCGGCGCGCAGCATCGCCGGGCCGCCGATGTCGATGTTTTCGATCGCTTCGGCGTACGGGCAGTCCGGGCGCGCGATGGTGGCGCCGAAGGGGTAGAGGTTCACGACCAGCAGATCGATCGGCGCGATGCCATGCTCGGCCATGACGGCGTCATCCGTGCCGCGTCGCCCCAGTAGGCCGCCGTGGATCTTCGGATGCAGCGTCTTGACTCGCCCGTCCATGATCTCCGGGAACCCGGTGTGGCCGGACACCTCGCGGACCGGAAGACCCGCGGCGGCCAGGGCGCGCGCGGTGCCGCCGGTGGAGAGCAGCTCGATTCCGCGCGCCACGAGTGCGCGCGCGAGCTCGAGCAACCCGCTCTTGTCGGAAACGGACAGAAGCGCGCGGCGGACCGGCGGCATGGCCCTACGCTGCACCCGCGCGGCGGCAGGCCGCGCTGGCCTCAGGAGCCGCCCAGGCCGAGCTGCTTGAGCTTCTTGCGCAGGGTGCCGCGGTTGATGCCGAGAATGCCGGCGGCGCGGCTCTGGTTGCCCTCGGTGTAATCGAGCACGACGCGGAACAACGGCTCCTCGACCTCGCGCAGCACCAGGTCATAAAGGTGCGCGGGACGATGCCCGTTGAGACTGGTGAAGTAATCGCTGAGCGCGCGCTCGGCATGGTTGCGCAGCGGCAGTTCCCGTCCCGGGGTCTTGGCGGCAGCAAATTCACGCGCGCGAGTCTTTTTCTTGGCCGTCATACGGACCCCCCGCAAATGCTCAGCCTCACGCGAGCGCGGCGCCCGCGTTCACCCAGCAGCCGAAATGCCTCACCGTATGCGCAAACTGTGCGGCGGTGTCTGCGGCGGCGAGCAACTCGCGCCGCACGGGCGCGGGCGCCTCCAATAGCTGCTCGCAGTACCAGCCAAGATGTTTGCGCGCGATCCGGACACCGCTGTCCTCGCCATAGAAGGCGTACAGGGAATCAAGATGCGCAAGAATGATATCACGCACCTCGGCGCGCAGAAGCGGTGGCGGCGCAATTCCTGCGTCGAGCTGGGCGTTGACAGTGCGAAAGATCCATGGGGCGCCGTGGCTGGCGCGGCCGATCATTACTCCGTCCGCGCCCGTGAAATCAAGTACCTCGTGCGCCCGTTGCGCGCTGTCGATGTCGCCGTTGGCGAACACCGGGATGCGCACCTGCGACTTGATGGCGCGGATGGTGTCGTACTCCGCCGCGCCGTTGAAGAAATCCGCGCGCGTGCGTCCGTGCACCGCGAGCGCAGCGACTCCGGCGCGCTCGGCGAGGCATGCAATCTTCACGCCGTTGCGCCGGCTCGCGTCCCAGCCGGTGCGGATCTTGAGCGTCACCGGTACGCTGACCGCGGCCACCACGGCATCGAGGATGCGCGCCACCAGCGGCTCATCGGTGAGCAGCGCCGAGCCGCACAGCCGGCCGCACACCTTCTTCGCGGGGCAGCCCATATTGAGATCAATGATCTGCGCGCCGAGCGCGACGTTCATTCTCGCCGCGTGCGCGAGCGCGGCCGGATCCGCGCCCGCCAGCTGCACCACGCGCGGCTCGGCTTCCCCGTCGTGGTTGAGGCGATGCCGCGATTTGGACGTAGTCCATAGTCGCGTATCCGCACTGATCATCTCGGAGGGTGCGAGCGCCGCGCCGAAGCGCCGGCACAGGGTACGAAATGGCAGGTCCGTCACCCCCGCCATCGGCGCGAGCACGATGCGCGACCCGAGCGGGTAGGGACCGATGCGCATGACTGTCGCGGTCTAGCGCAGGGCGGCGTCGTTTGCGCAGGCGATGCCGCCGCCGCGCACCGGCAGGCAGGCATCGATCTCGAAGCCCACCGCATCCGTGCCGGGATCGGCGAAGCCGATCTCGGCATCGATGCGCTGACCTGCCGACAGGTAGGCCTCGGGCGGGACCGCGCGCGGCAGGTAGGAGCGCGGTGCGACGTCGCGCGAGGCGATGCGATTTCCGAACCGGTCCTGCAGCGTGACCCGCAGCAGCGGCAGAGGCTGCGCCTGCGTGGCGTCGTTCTTCACGCTGGCGCGCACGGTGATCAGCCCCGCGGCGCTCCCCGCATCCGCGCCCAGCTGGCGCACGTCGTAGGCTCGCAGATCCCACTGGGGATAGAGCCGCACGCCGAGCGCGCCGTAGAGCGACTGCAGCGGCCGGCTCCACGCGGGGCGTGTCGCGAGTGTATCGCGGTGGAAGTTCACGATCTGCGCGCACAGCACGAGCCCCCCGAGCACGCTCCCGGCGAGCCACAGGCGCTGCGGCTGAGGCACGGCGGGCTCGGCTGAGCTCTCCTCCGCTTCCCACTCCTCCGGAACCGGCTCGGGGGGCGCCGGCGCTGCGGGCGCCCGCGGCGAGCGGGGAAGCCGGGTTACCGGTGCGGTACCTTCGCCGCCCTCAGACCGGGTCGGCTCCGGCGGCGCGCTGCCGCTCGGTGGTGGCGCCTCGGCGGGCGCGGCCGGCTCGGGGGGCGCCGGCGCTGCGGCGGCTGCGGCGGCTGTGGCACTGCCGAGCATGGCGGCGAAGAAATTGGAGTCGAGTTCCACTTCGACGGGCGACTCCTCCTCAGGGCGTGCGGAATCCGCGGCGGGTGCCGGTGCGGGGCTGCCCTCCTGGCTCGCCGCGAGCAGCGCCCGGAACGAGCCCGTCGCCGCGGTCCACTGCGGATCAGGCTGTGCCTGCACGAAAACCGAATCGACGTCGGTGTCCGCGTTGAACTCGAGCGACTCTGACTCCGTGCGCACCGGCGCGGGCGGCTCCTCGGGCTGCGCCGGCGGCGCCGGCTCAGGCGGGGGCTCGGTCGCAGGCGGAGGGGGCGGCTCGGGAGGCGGGTCACCACTCGGCATCGGGTCCGGGGTCGTGGGGCCGTGGCGCTCCTCGCTCAGGCGCGCGAGCGCGTTGAACACACTCGAGCAGCGCCCGCAGCGCACGTAGCCCTGCGCGACGCGCAGGTCCGCGGCGGTGACTACCAGCGAGAGAGCGCATTTGGGACAGACTGTGAACATCGCGCTACGGTGCACGGCGCTGCGCGACGAGACACGCCCATCCATCGCGCGCGCCGAAGAGCGTCACATCAAAGCACGTGGCGTAAGCCGCTGTCACCTCCGCGACCTGTGACTCGAGCAACCCCGACAGCACGAGCTGCGCGCCCGGCGCGGTGCGCGCGGAGAACCACGCGGCGAGCGTGACGAGCGTCTCCGCCAGGATATTGGCGAGGATCAGGCGCGGTCGCCGGGGCAGGGCATGCGGCGCGCGGTGCACGCGCAGTCGCTGCGCCACGCCGTTGCGGCGGGCATTTTGCCGGGTCGCCTCCAGGGCCTGGGGATCGATGTCGTAGGCGTGCACGGCCGCGGCGCCCAGTCGCGCCGCAGCGATACCGAGCACACCCGAGCCGCAGCCGTAATCGATCACCGGCGAGGGCACGACCGGCTGTGCATCGAGCCACTCCAGGCACAGGGCCGTGCTGGCGTGGGTGCCGGTGCCGAAGGCGAGGCCGGGATCGAGCCGCACCAGCACCGCGTCCTCCTCGGCCACGTCCTCGTGGGTGGGACAGATCCACAGCCGCCGGCCGAAACGCCGCGCGTGAAAGTCGCGCAGCCACTCGCGCTCCCAGACGCGGTCGGCGAGCATTCGCAGGCGGATCTCGCCCGGTTCGCGACCGAGTGCGGCGGCGAGCCGCAGCAGGCAGTCGAGCGCTGGGCTCGCGGGCCCGAACAGCGCCTGTACCTGCGTCCTCCCCCACAGGCGCATCTCTCCCGGTCGCGGCTCGAGCACCGGCGCATCGCCCGCGTCGCTGAAGGTCACCGCGATCGCGCCGCCGGCCAGGCACGCCTGCTCCACGGCGGCAGCATCGAGGCCCGCCAGCTCGAAACACAGTTCCAGGTAGGCGTCCACCGCCTAGCGCAGACCGAGGCGTCGCTCCAGGTAATGGATGTCCGTGCCGCCCTTCTGGAAAGCCGCGTGGTTGCAGATCTCCTGGTGCAGCGCCACGTTCGTCTTGATGCCCTCGATCACCATCTCGGCGAGCGCGTTCTTCATGCGCGCGATGGCGGCATCGCGGCTGTCACCGTGGGCGATCACCTTGCCGATGAGCGAGTCGTAGTAGGGCGGCACGTTGTAGCCGGAGTAGACGTGACTGTCGACGCGGATGCCGGGGCCGCCCGGGGCGTGCCATAGCCGGATCGGGCCGGGCGAGGGGACGAAGCTCTTCGGGTCCTCGGCGTTGATGCGGCACTCCATGGCGTGCCCCCGGATCTGCACATCGCTCTGGTGGTAGGGGAGGGCCTCGCCCGCCGCGATCAGCAGCTGCGCCTTCACCAGGTCGATGCCGGTGATCAGCTCGGTGACCGGGTGCTCGACCTGGATGCGGGTGTTCATCTCGATGAAATAGAACTCCCCGTCCTGGTACAGAAACTCCATGGTGCCGGCGGAGCGGTAGCCGACGGCGCGGCAGGCCTCGACGCAGCGCTCGCCCATGAGGCGGCGCTGGCGGGCGGTGATGCCGGGCGCCGGCGCTTCCTCGATCACCTTCTGGTGGCGGCGCTGCATCGAGCAGTCGCGCTCGCCGAGGTGGATGACGTTGCCGTGCGAATCCGCCAGCACCTGGAACTCGATGTGCCGCGGCTTCTCGAGAAATTTCTCCATGTAGACCGAGTCGTTACCGAAGGCCGCGCGCGCCTCGGCGCGGGTGATGCCGATGGCGTTCAGCAGCGAGGCCTCGCTGTGCACGACGCGCATGCCGCGGCCGCCGCCGCCGCCGGAGGCCTTGATGATCACCGGGTAGGCGATATCGCGCGCGATGCGCAGGTTCTCGTCCGCGTCCTCGCCGAGCGGACCATCCGAGCCGGGCACGCAGGGCACGCCGTGGCCCTTCATGACCTTGATGGCAGACACCTTGTCGCCCATGGTGCGGATGGTCTCGGCCCGCGGCCCGACGAACACGAAGCCGCTCTTCGCCACCCGCTCGGCGAAGTCCGCGTTCTCCGAGAGGAAGCCGTAGCCGGGGTGGATGGCGACCGAGTCGGTCACCTCGGCGGCGCTGATGATCGCCGGCATGTTCAGGTAGCTCTGCGCCGAGGGCGGAGGGCCGATACACACCGACTCGTCCGCCAGCAGCACGTGCTTGAGGCTGTAGTCCGCGGTCGAGTGCACCGCGACGGTCTTGATCCCGAGCTCACGGCACGCGCGCAGGATGCGCAGCGCGATCTCACCGCGGTTGGCGATGACCAGCTTCTCGATCATGCGGGGGCTACTCGACGACGAAGAGTGGCTGGCCGAACTCGACCGGGTCGCCGTTGCGGGCCATGACGGAGGTGATGCGGCCGGCCTTGTCGGCCTCGATCTGGTTCATCATCTTCATGGCTTCGATGATGCAGAGCACCTGGCCGACCTTGATCTCATCGCCGATCTCGACGAAGGGTTTGGCGCCGGGGGAGGGGCTGCCATAGAAGGTGCCGACCATCGGTGCGGTGATAACGTGTTCATTGGTCTTCGGCTTCGCGGCCGGCTCGGGAGCCGCGGCCGGGGGGGTGGCGGCGGCCGGGGGCGCGGCGGGGGCCGCGGCGGGCGCGGGGCTGGGCCCGGCGGGT